>DATDJX010000257.1:0-11496 GCA_036520275.1 Asanoa sp. | reverse complement strand
TGCTGGGCATCGAGGGGTACGAGCCGCAGTGGCATCACTCGGCTCGTACCCTCGCCGACGCCCACCGCGCCCGATTCCGCCGGCTGATCGGCCGCCGGCTGGCCGGGGCCTGGGTGATGTGGGACCTCCGCCGCGGCGCCCGAAACGCCCGCGGCCCGGTGATCCTCGGCTTCGGCGACTCCAATGTGGAGATCGCGCACCGCACGTTCGACGAGTGCGCCATCACCTGGAACCAGGTCGACATGTCGGTCCCGCCCGAGTGGCCGGGCGGCGACGCGTGCCTCGACTGGCATGCCGGCGGGGACCCCGCCCTCGAAGCGGTCGCCGGCAAGCGCCTGCGCGAGGTCAACCTCATCGAACGGATCATGCCGTCGACCTGGCGGCCGCGCGTGCTCGACGCGGTCGAGCTGCTCTTCGACGACGGCCGGCTCGCCGTCTACAACGCGATGGACGAGAACGGCCTCGCCGGCGGCGACGTGCCCTGGCCCGTCGGCCACTGGGAGCGCGTCCCGGTCGCCTAGGTCGACCTGGTCAGCACCTGGACGGCCGAGCGGACGTCATCGGTGACATGGATGGCCTTGCTGAGGTCACCAAACGGGGACAGCGCCATCAACGGCCGGAGCAGGGCTTCGATCGGCAGCGTCTCGGTCCAGAACGCCTTGTCCAGGAAGACGTACGCGCCGCTGGCGCCGTCGGTGCCGTAGAACGTCTTCGTCGCCGCCTGGAAAACCTCCTGCACGGTGCCGGCGCGGCCGGCCGCGAACACGATGCCGCCGCGAGCCAGGCGCAGGATCATGTCCTCGCGGATCGCGTTGGAGAAGTACTTGGCGATCTGGCCGGCGAACAGGTTGGCCGGCTCATGCCCGTACAGCCAGGTGGGTATCGCCAGGCCGCCGCGGCGCGCCCAGGCCGCCGGATCGTCGGCGGCTGAGGGCGCCGGCGCGAACCGCCCGCGCACGGACAGTGCCGCCGCGGTGTAGCGGTCGTGCTCGAGGAAGTCCGGCGCCACGGCCAGCGCGTCGACGGCCGCCGTCAGGTCGTCCGCCGACCGGGTCGCCAGGTAGGCGCCCAGGTTCGCCGCCTCCATCACGCCCGGGCCGCCACCGGTCACCACCAGCTGGTCGGCCCTTGCGAGCTCCCAACCGAGGGTCGCCGCGAGCCGGTACGGCGCGGAGCCGCGCGGCACCGCGTGACCGCCCATCACGCCGACGACGGACTCCGGCCCGTGCGTTGCCAGCCACGCGCGCGTCGCGTCGTACAGCGCATTGTCGATCGCGTGGTCGTGCAGCCGCTGGGCGAGCGCCTCCCGGATGGCCGGCAGGGCGCCGCCGCTCGCCCGGAAGTGGTCGTAGACCACCGCGTCGTACATTCCCGCGAAGCCACCGACGTCGAAGCCGGCTGCGAGGTCTTCCGCGGTGTAGAGGTGCGGGGGCTGGGTCGGATAGGGCAGCGCGGGGAAGTCCGGCACGACGACGGCGCCGCGGGCGACGAGCGCGGCGGCCACGTCGGAGGACGCGAACCGGCAGCCGACGAACAGCGTGTCGGTCACGTCCACCGTGGATAGATCCGGCGGGTCGACGTCGAGTCGCAGGCCCTGCACGGTCAACCCGGCAAGGCTGCCCGCCCGTAGGTGATCGTGGAGCTCCGCAGGAGATTCGATCTCTTCGGGGGTCGGGTCGTGGGGCCGCAGGACGTCGTCGGGCGGAGGCGTGGGCACGCCCACAAGGTAACCGGCATGCGAGAGCCCGGCGACGCGAGGCGCCGCCGGGCTCTCTCTACCGGGTCCTGGGGAGGCTCCGGACCTTTATTTGTAGCCCAGAATGCGAAACCGGGGCACCGCCGCACGCGTGACGAAAGCCTCAGCCGTTCAGCCATGGTCTTGCGTCGGTTGCGCGATTGAATGAGCGCATGCAGAACCTCATGCCCGAGCCACCCGCCACGCTGCTGCCCGTCGACGACGCGGCGGAAGCGGCTCTCGAGCTGGCGGCGAAGGCCGGCACCGATCCGGCGTACGCCGAGGCCGCGGCCGCGCATCCGGCGTCGAGCGCGGCCTGGGCGGCGCTCGCGGGGCGCTCGCTCAACGACGGCCACGCCGTCGCCGGGTACGCCTACGCCCGCACCGGCTACCATCGCGGCCTGGACCAGCTGCGCCGCAACGGGTGGAAGGGCCACGGGCCGGTGCCGTGGTCGCACGAGCCCAACCGCGGGTTCCTGCGCAGCCTGCATCTGCTCGGCCGGGCGGCCGACGAGATCGGCGAGGCCGACGAGGCCGCGCGCTGTGCCCAGTTCCTCCGCGACTGCGACCCGGCCGCGGTCGATGCGCTCGCCGGCACGATCCGGGCAGGCGGGGACGATCCGAGCTAAAGGCCCTCCGCCACCGCCGCGGCGATCTTCAGCCAGGCGGCGCGGGTCTGCGCCGACAGCTGGCTGTAGCGGATCGGCTCGCCGGAGTCGATCAGGCGCTCGTACGGGGCGAGCAACACCGCGCGCGTACGGGCGGCGAAGTGCCGCTGGATCGGTGGCAGGTCGATCTCACGCCGGGAGGGCGGCATCGACACCACCGTCACCGCCTGGCGGACCAGCCGGTGCCGGCCGGTCTGCTCCAGGTGATCGAGCATCCGCGCGGCCGTCTCGGCCGAGTCGTTGCGCGCCGACATCGTGACCACGAGCTGGTCCGTCGCGTCGGTCGCGGCCTGCCAGTTCTGCGCGCGCACGTTGTTGCCGGTGTCCACGAAGATCAGCTTGTAGAACCTGCTGACCACGTCGCGGATGTCGGCGAACGCCTGCGCCGTCAGCATCTCGCCGGCCGTCGCGGACTCGTCGGACGCGAGCACGTCGAACATGCCCTCGCCCTGTGCGCGTACGTACTGCGACAGGTCGCCGACCCGGCCGTGCGCGCCGCGGAACTGGCCGAGGTCGCGCAGCAGGTCGCGGACCGTGCGGGCATGGAAGTCCTGTTGGGCACGCATGCCGAGGGTGCCCTGCGTCTCGTTGTTGTCCCAGGCGAGAACGTAGCCGCCGCGCTTCTGCCCGAACGTCATCGCGAGCAGAAGGATGGCGACCGTCTTGCCGGCCCCGCCTTTCGGGTTGACGACGGTGACCTGGCGGAGGCCGCCGAAGTTGCGCCGGACCGTCTCGATGTCCTGGCGCATCTCCTGCTCGTCGCGGCCGGGCGGCAGCTTGACCACACCCAGCTTGTTTACCGCCGCGCGAAAGCCGGTGGTCGCGACCGGGTCGGACGGCCGGGCCACCCGGCGGCGGGCGAAGTCGTCTGCGGTGGGCACTCCGGCGTCGGGTTTCCACGCCGCCTCGGTGGGCTGCCGCGGCATCGGGTAGATGCCGGGCGGTGGCACCTCGACCACGCCCGGGTGCACCGGTACGACGGCCCGCCGATCGTCGGCCGACCGCGGCGGGTGCGGTGCCGGCTGGTGGCGTGCCGGCGGGTGCAGTGCCGGCGGGTGCGGTGTCGGTGGGTGCTGTGCCGGTGGGTGCGGTGTCGGTGGGTGCTGTGCCGGCTGGTGCGGTGTCGGTGGGTGCGGTGCCGGCGGGTGCGGTGTCGGTGGGTGCTGTGCCGGCGGGTGCGGTGTCGGTGGGTGCGGTGCCGGCAGGTGGTGTGCCGCCGGGTGCGGTGCCGGCTCGTGGTGTGCCGGCGGGTGCGGTGCCGGCACCGAGCCCGCCGCCGGCACCGGCTGCCGCGTCCAGACGCTGTCCGGCGTCGCCGGCTGCCGGGGTCTGTCCGGGGCGGCGGGCCCCGCCGACGGCCGGTGGGCCGGCGTGGGTGGCAGGTCGTCAAGCCCGGCGTCGAGGCTGAACGGACCGTCGAGCCCGCTAGGCGCGCCGTCGGTCGTCGGTGGGACCGCCGCAGGGGCCGGGGTGGTCGCGGATCCGTGCGGGAGCGGCCAGGCATGGGTCGGCTCGTCGCCCGGCATGGTCGGGCGAGGCTGCACAGCCGGCGGGCCGGACGCGGGCCGCATCGGCGGCTGCGCGGGCGACAGCTCCTGTGGCTGCGCGGGCGACAGCTCGGGCGATGGCGAGAGCGACAGCCCCTGTGGCCGCGTTATTGGCGGGGTCGGCTGCGGCCATGCCATCGACGGTGGCGGCACCGGCTGCGGCCGGCCGTGGACGGGTGCCGTGTCACGGGTCGGCTCGCGCGGCTCGGCGACGAGGTCGTCCGGCGGCCACACCGGATCCCCGTCCCGGCACGCCGCGGCCTCGCTTACCCGGCCGTTGGCGCGCGCTTCGTCATCCACCGCCGTCACCTCCCCAGGGGCAGCGTGACACAGGCTGTCAGCTCTCGTACACCGCCCACGCACCGGGCTCGATCCACCAGGACCGCTTGCGGGTGAGCGTGCCGCCGACGCCGTCGTCGAGGAAGGGCACCTCGGTTTCCTGGGGCGTGACTGCGACCGCGCGTCCTCGGGCGCGCCGCACCTCCACCCGTACCCGCTTGCCCCGAAGCAGCGAGCGGGCCACGACCGGGACGGCCACCGCGACCTCGACCCGACCGTCGGCCGCGTCCGCGGTCCGCAGCAGCGGCAGCCCGTCGAGCCAGGCGTAGCCGTCGGCGTTGCCGACCGCGCAGGCCAGCAGGGGGTCGTCACCGGCGGTGAGGGTCGCGCCGTCGACCTCGACCCGGCCGCGCCAGGTCATCGGCTTGCCGTCCTCGCCGGCCGCGCCGATCAGCGCGCCGTCGAGGGTCACCGAGCCGGCGTCGGTGCGCAGGAGGTCGAGCCGGCGAATTCGGTCGCCGAGGACGGCCGCCGCGACCGCGGCCGGCTTGCGCGGCAGCCCGAGCCGCGCGACCAGGTCGCGGGCGGGCGCGAGGGGCAGCACGCCGATCGGCGGCAGATCGGGCAGCGTACGGTCTGCGGCCAGGTCGGTTGGCCGGCGGCTGGGCGGCGGCGCGTACCGCCGGACGAGCCGGCGCACGACGGCGCGCAGCTGGCCGTCGGCGGCCGCGGCCACGACCAGGCGGGTCTTGGCGTCGCCGCCGGGCCAGGTCAGGCCGTCTTCGCGGGCCGGGCCGTCGAGCCGGGCGATGATCTCGTCGATGTCGGCGTCGGATTGCGCGGTGACCGTCTCGACGCGGGCGCCGGCCGCGCGCAGCGCGTCGGCGCAGGACAGAACGGGCGTACGGGGCGCCTGGGCGCACCCGCACGCGCCGTCGCCGCACCCGTCGGCGCCTTCGGCGAGGCTCAGCACCACCACGTCGTACACGGTCTTCGTCTCCTGCTTGTTAGCCTGGCTCGTTGGGGCTGCGGGCCCTCGATTAAGGCGGTTGATGCAATGCCGGCGATCGTCCTCATCGGCGCCCAGTGGGGCGACGAGGGCAAGGGCAAGGTTACCGACCTGCTCGGCGGGCGGGTCGACTACGTCGTGCGCTACTCCGGCGGAAACAACGCCGGGCACACGGTGATCACTCCCGACGGGCAGAAGTACGCGCTGCACCTCATGCCGTCGGGCGCGCTCTCGCCCAACGCCGTGATCGTGATCGGCAACGGCGTCGTCGTCGACCCCAAGGTGCTGATCGCGGAGATCGACGGGCTGGCCGAGCGCGGCGTCGACGTGTCCCGCCTGCGGATCTCGGGCGACGCCCACCTGATCATGCCGCACCACCGGGCGCTCGACCGGGTCGTGGAACGTTACCTGGGCTCGGCGCGGATCGGCACGACCGGGCGGGGCATCGGACCGGCGTACGGCGACAAGGTCGCGCGGATGGGCATCCGCCTGCAGGACCTGCTCGACCCCGGCATCCTGCGTAAGAAGCTCGAGCTGGTGTTGCGGGAGAAGAACCAGACCCTGTTCAAGGTCTACAACCGCAAGGCGATCGACACCGACGCGGTGGTAGAGGAGTACCTGGCGTACGCCGAACGGCTCCGCCCGTACATCGCGGAGACCCGCACGATCCTGTGGGACGCGCTGGACCGCGGCGACATCGTGCTGATGGAGGGCGCCCAGGCGACCATGCTCGACCTGGACCACGGCACCTATCCGTTCGTGACGTCGTCCAACCCGACGGCGGGAGGGGCCTGCGTGGGTACGGGTATCCCGCCGACCTCGGTCACCCAGGTGATCGGCGTGTCCAAGGCGTACACGACCCGGGTGGGCTCGGGGCCGTTCCCGACCGAGCTCTTCGACGAGAACGGCGCCCACCTGCGCAAGATCGGCGCCGAGTACGGCACCACGACCGGCCGGGAGCGCCGGTGCGGCTGGTTCGACGCGGTCGTCGCCCGCTACGCCACGCGGCTCAACGGCATCACCGACCTGGTGATCACCAAGCTCGACGTGCTGACCGGCCTGGAGAAGGTGCCGATCTGCGTGGGCTACGAGATCAACGGCCAGCGCGTCGACGACATGCCGATGTCGCAGACCGACTTCCACCACGCCGTCCCGGTGTACGAGGAGCACGAGGGCTGGTGGGAGGACATCTCCAAGGCCCGTTCGTTCGACGAGCTCCCGGCGACGGCGCAGGCGTACGTGTTGCGCCTGGAAGAGCTCTGCGGCGCGCGGATCTCGGTGATCGGCGTCGGCCCCGGCCGGGAGGAGAATGTGGCCCGCCACGACCTGCTGCCGGCGCGCCCCCCACGTAGTTGATCATGAAGTTAGGCCCTCCTGGAGCGCTCCCAGGCGGGCCTAACTTCATGATCAACGGGAGCTGAGGCGGTTGTCCACAGGGGGCACGCGCGGTCGGGTACGGTCTGCCAACGTTGACGGCCGTGGATCCCTCGGCGCTTCGGCGGCTTGCTGCCGGTCAGGATGGCATAGTCACGCTCGCCCAGGCCAGGCACGCCGGCCTCACCCGGGCCGAGTTGCGCAGACTCCGCAGCGCCGGCCGATGGCGTCCGATTGCCCGTGCGGTCTACCTGGCGGACGTGGCACCGGGGACGGAACGGCGCGCCCGGATACACGCAGCCGTAGCGTCGTTCGGTCCGCATGCCGTGGCGGTGCTCGACACCGCTGCCGAGTTGCTCGGCATCGCCGGCATGGCGGAGACGTCCACGATCCATGTCTCGCTGCCGGGGGTCGCCGCGCGCCCGCGTCGCCCCGCCGACCCGGCCGTCAGCGTGCATCAACTCGTGATCGCGCCGCCCGGGATCGGCGTCGTCGACGGAATCCCCTGCACAACGCCGGTCCGTACGGTGGCCGACCTTCTCCTGCGAGCCGACCGCCTCAGCGGCGTTTCGGTCCTCGACTCCGCGCTCAACCGGCTACTCATCTCGGCAGATGACCTCTCGGTCGTCATGGCGATGTTGCGCGGCCGGCGCGGGGCGATCCAAGCGCGCCAGCGGCTCGGCCAAGCCGACGGCCGCGCCGAGTCGCCGCTGGAGACACGGGTGCGCCTCCGCTGCGTCGACGGTCGGGTGCCTCCCGACGCACTCCAGCACGTCGTGCGCGACGACGACGGCTACATCCTGGGCGTGGGAGACCTGGCATGGCTTCGCGCCCAGGTCATCGCCGAGGCTGACGGACGTGGTCCGCACGACGCGTTGACGGCGGTCTACCGCGACCGTCGTAGGCAGAACCTCTTCGCCGCTCAGGGATGGACCGTCCTGCGCTTCACCTGGAGCGACACCCTCGACCCTGGCTACATCCCGTGGGTTGTCCGCGCGGCGATGGCCGACTCGCGTCGATCATGAAGGTAGGCCCACGTGGGAGCGCTCCAGATGGGCCTAACTTCATGATCAACGCTAAGCTAGGCGGGCCAGCCGCGCAGGGCTCGGTCGACCGCGTCCACCATCAGGTCGTACGAGATCTCGACGGACTGCGGGAGCCCGAAGGCGCCCGCGTTCTCCAGGGCCACGAAGCCGTGCAGCATGCTCCGCGCCGCCCTCGTCGCATGGATGGCGCGGTCGCCCTCGATGCCGTAGCCCATCAGGACCGCGCGGAAGACATCGAACGCCACGGCCGCCACCGACAGATGGGCGGGGTCGTCCGGATCCGGGGCGCGCAGCGACGCCGCGTATCGGCCGGGGTGTTCCTTGGCGTACGCCCGGTAGGCGTCGGCCACCCCGTGCAGGGCGTCGCGGCCGCTGCGGCCGACCGCGCCCGCGGTTATCGCCGCCGTCAGCTCGGTCACCGCCTGCACGGCGAGCTTCTGCTGCAGCCCGTCCAGCCCGCGCACGTGCTTGTACAGGCTGGGCAGCGCCACGCCGAGCTGCTGCGCGACGCTGGCCAGCGTCAGCCGGCCGAGGCCGACCCGGTCGGCGACCCGGGCCGCCTCCTCGACGACGACCGCGGGGGTCAGACCCGCCCTAGGCACGCTTGACGGTCTTGTCGAAAAACGCGACCAGCGCCGGGTTGACCCGCTCGGGCCGTTGCGCCTGTGGGTAGTGGCCGGTGTCGGGCAGCAGGACCAGCTCACCATTCAGCGCCGAGGCGACGAAGCGTGCCTCGTCGGCCGGCGACGGCCAGTCGGGATCCTTCTCGCCCATGATGACGAGCACCGGCGCCTTGACCCGGTCGAGGCGTTCCTCGGCCGGCGTGTGATCGGTGCGCGACGTCTTGACGAACGACCGCCAGTGGTCGCCGCGCGCCAGGCTGGCCTTGATCCGAGCCCGGTGCTCGTCGAGGTCGGCCGGCGGCTGGACGGGGTAGTACCGCTTGTAGTACGCGGTCCACGCGGCGGGTCCCCACGGCTTGGTCAGCGCGAGCCGCATCCCGAGCAGGGCCAGCCGGCTCGCCTTGGGGTTGCGCACGAACGGACCGACGAACGCGAGGCCGGCGACCTTGTCCGGGTGCTCGGCGGCGAGCCAGACACCGGCGGCGGCGCCCATGCTGTTGCCGAGGATCAGCGCGGGATCGCCACCAAGGTGGTCGATCAGGGCGAGCACGTCACTCGCGAGCGCGACGTCGTCGTACGAGTCGAAGCCGTCGTCGCTATCGCCGTGCCCACGCAGGTCCATCATTGCCACCCGGTAGCCGGCGGCCACCAGGGCGGGCACGGTGTGGCGGAAGACCGAACGGACGTCGCCCATGCTGGGCAGGCAGATCACCAGCGGACCGTCGCCCGCGACGTCGTACGCGATGCGGCCGGGTCCCCGGTCGAGGTAGCTAGTTGTCATAGCCAGAAAGCTAATATGCTTAGCCAGGATTGTCAAGCCCCGCACCACTAAAATCCGCCATCGTGCGCGTACTTCTCATCGGCGGCGGAGGGCGCGAGCACGCCCTCGCGCTCGGCCTGGTCGCCGATCCGGCCGTCGAGTACCTCGTCGCGGCGCCCGGAAACCCCGGCATCGCCGCGATCGACGGCGCGGAACTGCGCGACGTCGACCCCACGGGCCCGGACGACGTGGCCGGGCTCGCCGTCGAGACCGCCGCGGACCTCGTCGTGATCGGTCCCGAGGCGCCGCTCGTCGCGGGCGTCGCGGACGCCGTACGCGCCAAGGGCCTCGCCTGCTTCGGCCCCTCGAAAGCCGCCGCCCGGCTGGAGGGCTCCAAGTCGTTCGCCAAGCAGGTCATGGCCGCCGCCGGCGTGCCGACGGCCAGCTCGGTCACCGCCTCGGGCGCCGCCGGCGCTGCCGCCGCGCTCGACCGCTTCGGGCCGCCGTACGTCGTGAAGAACGACGGCCTCGCCGCCGGCAAGGGCGTGGTCGTCACCGACGACCGGGATGCGGCGCTGGCACACGCCGAGGCATGCGGCCGGGTGGTCGTCGAGGAGTACCTCGACGGTCCCGAGGTCTCGCTGTTCGTCGTCACCGACGGCGACGCGGCCCTGCCGTTGCTGCCGGCGCAGGACTTCAAGCGGATCGGCGACGGCGACGCCGGCCCAAACACCGGCGGCATGGGCGCCTACGCGCCGCTCGACTGGGCGCCGCCGACGCTCGTCGACGACGTGATGGCCGCGGTGGTGCGGCCGACGCTGGCCGAGATGCGCCGCCGTCGCACGCCGTTCGCCGGCCTGCTCTACGTCGGGCTCGCGCTGACCAAGGCGGGCCCGCGGGTGGTCGAGTTCAACGCGCGCTTCGGCGACCCGGAGACCCAGGTGGTGCTCGCCCTGCTGGAGACGCCGCTGGCCGGCCTGCTGCACGCCGCCGCGACCGGCACGCTCGCCCACCATCCGCCGCTGCGCTGGCGCGCCGGCGCCGCCGCGACCGTCGTCGTCGCGAGCGCGGGCTACCCGGCGGGCTCCCGGTCGGGCGACCTCATCACCGGCGGCGAGCGGCCCGGGGTCATCCACGCCGGCACGGCCCGCCGGGTCGTCGACGGCGCGCTGGTCTCGGCGGGCGGGCGGGTGCTCGCCTGTACGGCGGTCGGGCCGGACCTGGCGCGGGCGCGCGCGGCCGCGTACGCCCTCGTCGACGGGGTCAGGATGGACGGTGCCCAGTACCGTCGCGACATCGCGCTGGCCGCCGCCGAGGGCCGGGTCGGAGTCTGACGCGCATCCGACGGGCACGCGGCACGAAAGCGGGATTCGCGGACGTCGGTGCGTTCCTACCGTTGAGCGCATGACGACGTTCCGCATCCCGCTGCTGGTCACGGCCGCGTTGGCCACCGCCGCGCTCGCCGCGTGCGGCCCGGCCGATGACACCGCCTCCTCCGATTCCTCGTTGACGATCAACCCCGACACGTCGATGGGCCTCGACGCCTCGCCGTCCCCGAGTGCGACGGCGAGCCAGGGCACGACCCACGGCGGCGGGTCCACTGGCAACGGCGGCGGCTCGAACACCGGCGGGGGCTCGCAGGACTACGGCCCGCGGATCGTCTCGTTCACGATCTCCAAGCAACCGTCGTGTCCGGCCGGCACCAACGTCGCGCCGATCGAGGGCCTGCCGGTCGAAGTGTCCTGGAAGGTCACCGGCACCGACAAAGTCACCATCTCGGTCGACGGCCCGGGCGTCTACGACACCTTCCCCGCCGAGGGGACGAAGTCTTTCCAGTTCGGGTGCGAGGGCTCGCCGGGTTCGACCCAGAAGCACACGTACCTGCTCAAGACCGTCGGCGGCGGTGAGGTCAAGCAGAAGACCCTCACCGCGACGGCCACAGTGAACGAGGTAGCGATCGTAGCGACGCAGGCCCCGGCCAACGCCCCGCAGAGCAACACGTCAGCCGATGCGACCCAGGTCAATGCGGACGACCTCGGCACCCCCGTGGTCCGCAATTCATAGCGCGGCACCCGGCGTGGAGTCGGTGCACTCCCCACCGCGCGCGGCCAACGCCGACCTGTCCGCCCAGGCCCGTCCTAGTCGTCGACGGGTTCGAAGCAACTGTCGCCGATGAACGCCGGCCAGTCGCGCTCGTCGCGGTACTGGTACTCGCGCCATCGCCGGATCAGCCCGTCGCGGACCTGGACGACCGCGATGCCGTGGTACTGCCGACGCCCGCGGAACGTGTACTCGCCGAACCCGATCTGCCCCTTCGGATCGAACGCCAGGTGGTGCCAGGTCATCGACATGTCGGGTGGATCGTCGCCGCCAGAGAGGGCGACCAGCTGCGCCCGTCCTAGGTACGTCTGCCGGTCGGGGGGCTCGACGTAGACCGCGTCCTCCGCGAAGCAGT
>DATDJX010000256.1:0-5649 GCA_036520275.1 Asanoa sp. | reverse complement strand
GAACTCGCCGAGCACGAACGTCCGCGCGGTCGCGTCCGGGCGCAGCGCCTGCACGTACTCCTGCTGGTCGGCCGTCGCCGTGAGGATCAGGTCGGCCGCGTCGATGTGCTCGCCCAGTAGGCGTCGCGCGGCGAACCCGTTCGTGTCGCCGCCGCGGGCGCGCACCTGCCGCGCGGCCGGCGGGTTCATCTCCTCGCCGGCGTGCCAGCCGCCGGTGCCGGCGCTGTGGCTGTGCACCAGCTCGTCCGCCGATGCCGTCGAGCCACCGGCGGCGCCCACAGGCAGCCGCGCGAGGCGCTGGCGCACCGCCAGCCTCAGCAGTCGCTCGCCCATGGGCGACCGGCAGATGTTGCCCATGCACACGTGCAGGACCGTGAACGGCGGCACCGCCTAGCCCTCCCCGCCGGCGACGATGTCGGGCACCACGTCCTGCAGCTTCTCCAGCGGGATCGCCCCGCCGCGCAGCACCCGCGGCACGTCGCCGGTCACGTCGACGATCGTGCTGGGCACCGGGTCGGGGCACGGACCGGCCTCGAGGTAGACGCGGACCGCGTACTCCAGCTGCTCGCGCGCCTCCTCCGCCGTCGTCGCGGGCGGTTGGCCGTGCTTGTTGGCCGACGAGACGGCCATCGGGCCGGTCTCGCGCAGCAGCTCGATCGCCACCGGGTGCAACGGCATGCGGACGGCGACGGTGCCGCCGGTCTCGCCCAGGTCCCACTGCAGGGTCGGCGAGTGCTGCACGACGATCGTGAGCGCACCCGGCCAGAAGGCCTCGACGAGGTCGCGGGCCGTGCGCGGCAGGCTGAAGACCAGCCCGTCGAGCGTGTGCCTGGACCCGACCAGCACCGGCGGCGGCACGTCACGGCCGCGTCCCTTGGCGTGGAGCAGCGAGGTGACCGCGTGCGCCGTGAACGCGTCGGCGCCCAGCCCGTACACCGTGTCGGTCGGCAGCACCACCAGCTCGCCGCCCTTGACCGCCTCGATCGCCGCCGCGATACCCCGGTCGCGGTCGGCGACCGACCGGCAGTCGTAAAGCATCACGGTCAGCCAGTCTGCCACGGCCCGGTGTGCGCCGACTTACGGGCCGTGGTGTACCGGGGACGCCCCGCGAGGTCGCGATGCAGCTCGACCGCCTCGAAGCGCGCCGCGTGGGCGAAGACCGCGCGCACCGCGTCGGCCTGGGTCTCGTCGTGCTCGATCCCGATCACGGCGCCGGGCCGCAGCAGCGCCGTCGCACGGGCGACGACCGGCCGTACGCTCGCGCGCCCGGCCGGGCCGCCGCCCACCGTGCCCGTCGGGTCGTGGTCGAGGACCTCTGGTGGCACGGGTGTGCCATCCGGCACGTACGGCGGGTTGCACAAGAGCACGTCGACGGCGTCGACGAGCTCGTCGAGCAGCCTCGGCGCGGTGACGTCGGCGGCGACCACGGCGATCAGCGGGTCGCCGGCCGCCGCCCGGTCGGTGGCGTTGCGGCGCAGCCAGCGCAGCGCGCCCGGCGACCGCTCGACCGCCCATACCCGCGCGCCCGGCGCCTCCTGCGCGACGGACAGCGCGATGGCGCCCGAGCCGCTGCACAGGTCGACCACGATCGGCGCGGTGCCGGCCGCACGGGCTGCGGCGATGCCCCATCCGGCGAGCAGCTCGGTTTCCGGCCGCGGTACGAAGACACCCGTGCCGACCCGTAGGTCGAGGTGTCGGAAGCCGGCCGTACCGGTGAGGTGTTGCAAGGGCTCGCGTGCCGTGCGCCGGGCGACGAGGCGGTCGAAGTCGCGCAGTTGCTCGGCCGTGAACGCAGCGTCGACGGCGAGCCGGCCACGCGCCACTCCCAGCACCGAGGCGGCCAGGATCTCGGCGTCCACCCGAGGCGACGCGACGCCGGCGGCGTCGAGCCGGGCGGAGGCGCGGGTGATGGCGTCGCGGGTGCGCACGGTCGGCGCGTCCGGGGAGTGTCTGCGAGGCGCCGTCACGCGATAATCATTGACCGTTGGCGCAGGCACGACGCGAGGGGGTCGCGTGGGTTGGCTCGACCGCGTCCCGGACCGGGTTGCGGAGCTGCGGCATGCCCGGGCGCTGATGGAAGCGAGTCGGTCGGCGGAGGCATGCGTGGTCCTCGACCGGGTGCTCGTCGACGCCGTCGACCCGTACACCCGCGCCGACGCGCTGGTCCAACGGCTGTCCGCCCTGATCAACCTGGGCCGGACCGCGGAATACACGGTCGCCGTTGACGACGCGTTCGATGCCGCCCGGGAGATCGGCGAGCCGTACGTCTACGGGGCCCTGCACGCGCTCTGCGCGCTGGCCGCCCACACCACCAGGGCGCGCTCGACCGGTGCGTCACCCACCTGGTGCAGAGCGCCCGCCACCTCGGCGCCGTGCGCGATCCCGACGGCGAGACCGCGTGGGGCTGGCACGACCTGGCGATGGCCTACTCCTACCTGAGCTTTCACGGGTACGCGCTGGCCGCTATCGAGCGGGCCCGGCAGCTCGGGTCGGCGGCCGGCATCCCGGAGGAGTCGTTCGCGGCGCCCGGCATCCGGCTACGCAACGCCGTCGCGCTGGACCACGCCGGCGACTCCGACGGACGCCTGCGGGTGCTGCGCGACATCGGCGCCGACCTCGACCGCCTGCTGGGCGGCGGTGCCGGCCTCGGGCGGCTGCGGCCGAGCTCGGTGGCCGCCTGGGGGTACGCGGAGGCACGCCGGCGCGCGATGGGCGGGCCGACCACGCCGTCGCGCCGGATCGACGCCGCGGCGCTGCTCGCCGCCGGTGGCGACGGCGCACGGGCGCGCGACCTGCGCCGGCTCGGCGACGTGTGCCTGGCGATCGCCGCGGGGCGGCCGATCGAGGCGCTGACCCGGCTCGACACCGCGACGGTCTCGGCGGGGACGCTGGGCGCGGCGGAGCTGGAGCGGCTGCGCAGCCTCACCTACTCCAGCGCCGGCGACCACGCGTCCGCGCACCGTGCCGACCGGCACGCGTTCCGGCTGGCCGCTCAGCGCAGCGACCGGCTGCGCGACGTCTACGTCGACGGCATCGCCGCGCAGCTCGACCGCGAGGAGCTGCGCCGCGCGGCCGCGCAGTACGAGGGCGAGGCGATGACCGACCCGCTGACCGGGCTGCCCAACCGGCGGCAGTTGGAGCGGTACGTGGCGGCGATGGTCGGCCGCGGCGAGCACGCGGTGGTGGGCGTGTGCGACCTGGACGGCTTCAAGGCCGTCAACACCACCCACGGTCACCACTGCGGCGACCTGGTGCTGCAGCGCATCGCGGGCGTGATCCACCGGGTCATGCGCCGGGGCGACTTCGTCGCCCGCTACGGCGGTGACGAGTTCGTCGTGGTGCTGCCCGGCGCGGGCATGGACGAGGCGGCCGAGGTGGCGCGCCGGATCATGGTGGCGGTGTCCAGTGAGGACTGGCACGCGCTGGTGCCCGATACGCCGGTCGGCGTCTCCGTCGGCTTCGCGGAGGTACGCGGTTCCGATGCGGCGTTGCGCGAGGCGCTGGTTCACGCGTTCGAGCTGGCCGACCGCGAGATGCTGCCGGCCAAGGCCCACCCCCGGGCGGCCTCCTGACCCGGCGGCCGGTTCGCCCAGCGCGGACGACCGTCAACCTGGGCTTGACGAACCGAATCCGTCAACGCAGACTTGACGCATGGCTCCCTTGCACATCACCGTCGGGCAGCTCATCGACCAGATCGAGCACGACCTGCCCGACGCCGATCCCGTCACGCTGGTGGGCGAGGCCCGGAACCGGGCCCGCACGCTGGGCGAGCTCGGTGACAAGCTCATCGACCACTTCATTCAATCCGCCCGGCGCGCCGGTGCGTCCTGGAGCCAGATCGGCGACGCCATGGGCGTCTCCAAGCAGGCCGCGCAGCAGCGCGGTGGCGGCGGCGGTCCGGCCGGCCGGTTCGCCCGCTTCACCGAGCGCGCCCGCAAGGTGGTGGCCGACGCGCAGCGGCTCGCCCGTGAGCAGCGCCATCCGGCGGTCGAGCCCGAGCACGTGCTGATCGCCGTCCTGGAAGAGACCGGCTGTCTCGCCGCGAAGATCGTCGAGGCGCACGGCGGCGACCCCGCGGCGCTCGCCGAGCAGGTACGCGTGGCCATACCGCCGGCCGGCGAGGGCGAGGCCGTCGAGCACGTGCCGTTCTCGCCGGCGTCGAAGAAGCTGCTGGAGGAGACCGCCCAGAGCGCGGTCGACCTGGTCAACAACTACATCGGCACCGAGCACATCCTGCTCGGGGTGCTCCGGCTGCCGGACACGGCAGCGGCGCGGGTGTTGATCGAGGCCGGGATAGACCACGCGCGGGCCCGCGACATGGTCGCCGCGGCCCTGATGGGTTGGCAGGAGTCGACGAAGAAGGACCGCCCCACCGGCGGCTGAGCGCCTGTCGCGCTAGCGGCGGCTCAGCTCCGTCTCACCCGCCAGGCGGGCGGCGCGGTCGGCCTCGGCCAGCGCGTCCAGCACGCCGTCGAGGTCGCCGGCCAGTACGAGGTCGAGGTTGTATGCCGTATAGCCGATCCGGTGGTCGGTGATGCGGTTTTGCGGGAAGTTGTAGGTGCGGATCCGCTCCGAGCGGTCGACCGTACGCACCTGTGCCTTGCGGGCGTCCGACGCCGCCGCGTCGGCCTCTTCCTGGGCCGCCGCGAGCAGCCGGGCGCGCAGGATCCGCATTGCTTGCTCGCGGTTCTGCAGCTGCGACTTCTCGTTCTGGCACGACACGACGATCCCCGTGGGCAGGTGGGTGATCCGCACCGCCGAGTCGGTGGTGTTGACCGACTGCCCGCCGGGGCCGGACGATCGGAACACGTCGACCCGGATGTCGCCGGGGTCGATCGTCACGTCCACGTCTTCGGCCTCGGGCAGCACCAGCACGCCGGCGGCGCTCGTGTGGATGCGGCCCTGGGACTCGGTGACCGGCACGCGCTGGACGCGGTGCACGCCGCCCTCCCACTTGAGGCGCGACCAGACGCCGTTGCCGCCCTCCGGAGCTCCGCGGGTCTTGACCGCGACGGAGACGTCCTTGACGCCGCCGAGGTCGGACTCCTGCGCGTCGATCACCTCCGTGACCCACCCCCGCCGCTCTGCGTACCTGCTGTACATGCGCAGCAGGTCGCCCGCGAACAGCGCGGACTCCTCGCCGCCCTCGCCCGCCTTGATCTCGACGATCACGTCCTTGGCGTCGTGGGGATCGCGCGGGATTAGCAGCTCGGCGAGCCGCTGCTCAAGCGCCGGCAGGGTCGCGGCGATCGCCTCGGCCTCCACCGCGAACGCCGGGTCTTCGGCCACCAGCTCGCGCGCCGCCACCAGGTCGGCGCGCGCCCGCTCGAGCTCGCCGGCGGCCTTGTGCACCGGCGTGAGGGCGGCGAACCGCCGGCCGATCCGCCGGGCGGTGTTCTGGTCGGCGTGGATGGCCGGGTCGGCGAGCCGCTTCTCCAGCTCCGCGTACTCGTCGAGGAGCCCGGAGAGACGATCCTGGGTCATGCCGTACCTCCGCGGGAACCGACCGGACAAGCGAACGGCGCCCGCCCTCGGCTCGCGAGGGGGGCGCCGTCGGCGTCGCTACTTCTTCTTCGCCTGGGCCTGAACCTTGGCGTACTTCTGCTGGAACTTCGCCACGCGGCCCGCGGTGTCGAGCACCCGCTGCTT
>DATDJX010000255.1:0-5808 GCA_036520275.1 Asanoa sp. | reverse complement strand
GAGCGCGGGGGTGGGGGTGGTGGTGGGGGTGGGGGTGGGGGTGGGGGTGGCGCAGGCTGGTGGTCGCCATCGCCGGGCTCGTCGTGCCGCTCGGCGTCGCTCTCACGGTCGCCGCCGCGCTGGACGTGCCGGAGCCGACGCTGCGCACCGTCGGGACGCTCGTGGTCAGTCCACTGTGGTTTTTGCTGCCGTACGTCGTGTTCACCGCGGTCGCCCGGCCGGTCACCGCCGCGGTGCGGCGCGTCGGCCCGGCTCCGATCGCGGTCCCCGCCGCCGTGGTGGTGCTCGCCGCCGACCGGGGACTCGGCGTGCTGCCGCTCACCCTCGCGGCGGCGTGGCTCGTGCCGTTCGTCCTCGGCGTCGGCCTCGCGACCGGCCGGCTGGGCGGCCGCCGTACCGCCCTGGTCATGCTCACCGCCGGCTCGCTCGCCGTCGTGGCCCTGATCGCCCTCGGCTACCCGGACTCGGCGGTCGGCGTTCCCGGCGCCGCCCGGTCCAACCTCGATCCGCCGTCGCTCGCCGCCGTCGGGCTCGCCGTCGCGCAGGTCGGCGCGGCGCTGCTCGCCCTGCCGTGGCTGCGCCGCCACGCCGGCCGGGCGGTCGCCGCCCTCAACCGGCACGCCACGACCGTCTACCTGTGGCACCAGCCGACGCTGGTGGCGACGGCCGTCGCCGCGGCGTGGCTGTCCGGGGGCCGGCCCGTACCCGGCGTGCTCAACCCACCCGGGGTCGGCTGGTTGGCCGACCGGCTCGCCTGGATGGGAGGGATCACACTGACCGTGGCGCTGTTCATGGGCGTCGGGCGAACGGTATACGATCGCCGGTGGTTCGCAAGCCCGGCCCGACCGACGGAGGTGATCGCCGTGCGAGATAGCGATCCTCCGAGTCGCAGCCGGGCCACCGCTCAGCCACGCTGAGCGCGACCTTCACCCGTCCGTCCGACGATCGGGCGCCCTCCGGCTGTGACTCTTCTCCGCTTCGTTCCCACCCCTTGAACGTCTGCCTGGAGAGCCGCCGACATGAGCCGTTACGCCGCCCCGCTGGGGTTCACCCTCGCCGCCATCTGGGTCGTCGTCGTCGTGATGCTGGTCAACGCCACCGGCTGACCATCGCCAGCCACCCGCATCACGGCAACCGTGACGTCCACAACAGGCTCATCGCCGCCGCGACGAGACCGAGGAGAAGCGCGATGCCCGCGTACCAGTGAGTGATCTCCTGCGGCTCGGTGCGGTGGCCGATCGAGCTGCCCATGTCTTCGTACACCCGCTTGAGCTCGGCCTCGCTCGCCGCCTCGTAGAAGTAGCCGTGCGTCGTCTCGGCGAGGTCGGCGAGGGCGATCCGGTCGACCGGCACCCGCTGCAGCTGGCCACCGATGTCGACGGTGCCGGCGTCGGTGCCGAAGGCGATGGTCGAGACCGGCACGTTCGCCGCCGCGGCCGCGGCCGACGCCTCCTCGATCGGCCGCCCCGACGTGCGGTAGCCGTCGGAGAGCAGCACGATCCGGGCCGGCGGCGCGCCCGCCGCGCCGTCGGCGGGCACCGACTGGATCGCCTGCAGGCAGGTGAATACGGCCTCGCCGGTCGCGGTCGCCTCGGCCAGCGTCAGCCCGTCGATCGCCGCGATCACGGCGGCACGGTCCTTCGACGGGGACACCAGCACGTTGGCCGACTTCGCGAACGAGACCAGGCCGAGGTTGTACGTCGGTGGCAGCTGCGCGACGAACTCCTTCGCGGCGGTCTGCGCGGCCTGCAGCCGGTTGGGCGCGACGTCGTCGGCCTCCATGGACAGCGACACGTCGATCGCGAGCATCACGGTGGCCCGCTCGAGCGGGGTCTTCTTGTCGACCGACGGCCGGGCCATCGCGGACGCGAGCAGCGCGAGGCTCACCAGGAACACCGCGGCCGCGGCGTGGCGCCGCCAGCCGAGGCCCTTGGGCGCGAGGGCGCGCAGCAGGTCCACGTTGGTGAACCTCATCGCGTACTCGCGGCGGCGCAGCTGCCGCCACACGTATACACCGGCCAGGACCAGCACCGGGACGAGCGCCAGCAACCACCAGGGCTGCAGGAACCGGATCATCGTGTCGTACCTCGGGTCCGCGCATGTCGCTGTGCGGCGACGAACTTGACGATATCGAGCAGCCAGTCGGAGTCCGTCCGCAGCCGCAGGTGTTGCGCGCCGGCCGCGCGCAGCTCGTACGCGATCGCCGCCCGCTGGGCCGCCGCGCCCTCGGCGTAGCGGGCCCGCAGCCGCGGGTCGGCGGTCTGCACCTCGTGGGTGCGGCCGGTCTCCGGGTCGGCGAGCAGCAGCACGCCGACGTCGGGAAGCTCGAGCTCGCGCGGGTCGACGACCTCGATCGCGAGCACGTCGTGGCGGACCCGGAGCTTGCGCAGGGGACGGCCCCACTCGGCCGGCGGGGTGAGGAAGTCGGAGATCACCACCGCCACGCCGCGGCGGCGCGGCGGCCGGTTGAGCATGTCGACCAGGGCGCCGAGGTCGGCCCGGCCCGGTCGGGTCGGCGTACGAGCGACGGCGCGCAGCAGTCCCTGGGCCTCCTTGCGGCCCGGGCGTGCGGGCAGCCGGACGAGGTGCCCGCCGCCGGTGCCGACGACCGCGCCGATCCGGTTGCCGCCGCGCACGGTCAGGTAGGCCACCGCGGTGGCGGCGGCGATCGCGAGGTCGCGCTTGAGCATCCGCGCGGTGCCGAAGTCGAGGCTCGCCGACAGGTCGACGGCCATCCAGGTCTCCAGCTCGCGGTCGGCGACCGTAAGGCGCACGTGCGGGATCGTCGTACGGGCGGTGACCGGCCAATCCATCCGGCGCACGTCGTCGCCGGGCAGGTACTCGCGGGACTCCCCCGCCTCGCTGCCCGGGCCCGGCAGCAGGCCGACATAGTCGCCCTGCAGGAGTCCGTCGAGCTTGCGCGTGACGAGCAGTTGCAGCCGGGTGAGCACCGCCTCCGCGCGCGCCGACTGCACCCCGCCCGGCGCGGCGGCACCGGGCGCGGCCATGCTCGCGGCCGGCCTGCGCGGGGTCGTCATCGGACCGCTACCGGGCCGGCCAGGCGGCGGCCTGCTGGCCGAGGGCGGGCAGCTGGCCGGGGCCCGGCGGGTTCGCGTGCTGGCGCGGCGTGACCGACGGCATCGGCACCGCCGCCATGACGCGGGCGACGATCTGGTCGGCCGGGATGTCGTCGGCGAGCGCGTCGTAGCTCAGCACCAGCCGGTGCCGCAGGATGTCCGGCGCGATGTCCTGCACGTCCTGCGGCAGCACGTAGTCGCGGCCGCGCAGCAGGGCGAGGGCGCGGGTGGCGCGCACGATGCCGAGGGACGCGCGCGGGCTGGCTCCGTACTGGATCAGCTGGGCGACCTCGGTCAGGCCGAGCTCCCCGGGCACCCGGGTCGCGAGGACCAGTCGGACGGCGTAGTCGACCAGCGCGTTGTGCACGAAGACCTGGTCCGCCCGGTCCTGCAGGGCGACGAGCTCGGCCGGCGACAGAACGGCGGTCGGCTCCGGCGGCCGCACGCCCATCCGGTAGACGATCTCGCGCTCCTCCGCGTCGGTGGGGTAGCCGACCAGGATCTTCATGAGGAACCGGTCGCGCTGCGCTTCCGGGAGCGGGTAGACGCCCTCCTGCTCGATCGGGTTCTGGGTGGCCATGACGAGGAACGGGCTGGGCACCCGGTGCGTCTCGCCGCCGATGGTCACCTGCTGCTCGGACATGACCTCGAGCAGGGCCGACTGCACCTTCGCCGGCGCCCGGTTGATCTCGTCGGCGAGCAGGAAGTTGGCGAACACCGGGCCTAGCTCGACGTCGAACTTCTCGCTGGACTGCCGGTAGATGCGGGTGCCGACGATGTCCGCGGGCACCAGGTCGGGTGTGAACTGCACGCGGGAGAACGTGCCGCCGACGACCTTGGCCATCGTCTCGACCGCGAGCGTCTTGGCCACGCCCGGCACGCCTTCGAGCAGGCAGTGGCCCCGCGCGAGCAGCGCCACGAACATCCGCTCCACCAGCCGGTCCTGGCCGACGATGACGCGCTTGACCTCGAACAACGCCCGTTCGAGCAGCGTGGCGTCCTGCGCCGGCGTCACGAGCGGCTGACCGGCGTCGCCGGGCGGGGTCTCGGGAGCGGTCGGCTGGGCCACGGGTCCTCCGGTGTCTCTCGCGGTCGATTGGTACGACGGATGGCGGTCCCACGGGCCGCCGGGTCAAGCCTTGCACGCCTTCCTGGGAACCGGTGCGATGGCCGAGCGGAGCGAGGTCCGATTCCGCTCCGGTGCGCTCGTCCGGGCGCCCGCTCGCGGCCCGACGTGCCGCGACGTCGCGCGTCAAGGTCACGGCCGCGCCGACCGATCCGTCGCGGACGGGTGGCTCGCTGGGTAGACAAACCCGGGAACGGCAGATGTACGATTCTCGCCACGCCGGGCGGCTTCCCCCGTGGCCGCCCGGCGCCTTCTTCCCGGGCTCCGAGCGGCACTGCTCTACGCTTGATCGATGCTGCCGGCGATCTGTTCCGCCAAGGGCTGCGGAAACCCCGCCGCGTACGAGCTGCGCTGGAACAACCCGCGCATCCACCCTCCGGAGCGGCGCAAGGTCTGGTTGGCGTGCGCGGAGCACCGCCACGGCCTCAGCGACTTCCTGCGGGTCCGCGGGTTTCTGCGGGAGGTGGCGCCGTGGGAGGGATCCCCTAGGCTCTGAAGGGTGAGTTCACCGGCGATCTCTCCGCTGGAACCTTGGCCCGACACCGTGCTGTGGCAGCCCGTGTCGCGCGACCTGATCTGGGTCGAGCTGATTCGCACCGGCGCGGTCGGGGCCGCCGTGCTCGCCGGCGTCGCCGTCCCCTGGGCGGTGACCGGCGGCTGGCCGTTCGGGCTGGCGTTCGGCGTGGTCGCGCTGCTCACGCTGTGGCGGTGCCTCGTCGACATCCGGGCCGTCCGGGCCTGGGGATACGCCGAGCGCGACCACGACCTGCTCGTCCGCCACGGCCTGCTGCTGCGCCGGCTGTCGATCGTGCCGTACGCGCGGATGCAGTTCGTCGACGTCAGCGCCGGTCCGCTGGAGCGGCTGTTCGACCTCGCGACCGTCCAGCTGCACACCGCGGCCGCCGCGTCGGACGCGAAGGTGCCGGGCCTGCGCCCGGCAGAGGCGTCCCGGCTGCGCGACCGGCTGACGGCGCTGGGCGAAGACCGCGCCGAGGGCCTGTGAGCGCCGTGGCGGCGTCCGCAGTGGTGATCCCGTGTCCGGCCTGACGGCGGCCGAGCCGCGCCGGCGGCTCCACCCGTTGACCCCGCTGCTCAAGGGCGCCCGCGCGCTCGTCGTGATCGTCGCGGCGCTGTCCTGGCAGACGCTGCGGCAGGTCGGGCTCGAATGGTTCGCGGTCCTCGTGGTCGTCCTGGTGCTCGGCGCGATCGCGCTGTCGGTCGTCGGCTGGTACACGACCGGCTACCACGTCGTCGGCAAGGAGCTGCGGGTCTACGAGGGCGTGCTGTGGCGGCGGACCCGGGCGATCCCGCTCGAACGGCTGCAGTCCGTGGAGGTCGTCCGTCCGCTGCTGGCGCAGCTGACCGGGCTCGCCGAGCTGCGGCTGGAGGTCGTCGGCGGACACAAGACGGAGGCGCCGCTCGCGTTCCTGACGGTCGCGGACGCGGTGGCGCTGCGCGACCGGCTGCTGGTGCTCGCCGGCCGGGCCCGCGCGCCCGCGACCGCACCGTCCTCCGAGGGCGCCGTCGGCGCGCAAGCGGCCGCGGCGCAGGCTCCGTCGGGCCGTCTGCTGTACGCGGTGGCCAACCGCGACCTGGTGATCAGCC
>DATDJX010000254.1:0-3109 GCA_036520275.1 Asanoa sp. | reverse complement strand
CGCGGCCCGACGCGTCCGAGCTCCGCCCGATAGTGATAGGCCTGCTCCAGGTGGTAGCCGACGACCTCCTCCTGCTCGCCGAGCGGCCGCCCGGCCGCCCGATCGAGCCAGATGGCGAGCCGCTCGTGAAGCTCGCTCCGCGTCTGCTTTGGCAGGAACCGGTATGCCGCGTCGCGGATCAGGCCGTGGGCGAAGCGGAGGCCGTCGTCTCCTCCGAACGCGCGCGGGTCGGGCTGGACGAGCTCCCTTCGCTGGAGGGCGCCGAGCGTCGCATCCAGCGTGGCGAGGTTCCGCTCGCCGACGAGCTCGGCGAGCGCGCGCCGGGAGAAGGCCCGCCCCTGGACCGACGCCCGCTGCACGACGGTCCGTTCCGCGGGCGGAAGCCGGTCGATACGGGCAGCGAGCACCGCCTGGACGGTCGGCGGCATGCCCAGCTCCTCCCCATGCTCGGCCTGGATCGCGAGCAGCTGCTCGAGGAAGAGCGGGTTCCCCTCGGCCGCCTCCAGCGCACGCCGACCGGTCTGCTGGTCGACGACATGGGCGCGCAGCCCGCGCTCGAGCAGTGCCGCCGCCTCCTTGTCGGCCAGCGGCTCGAGGCGCACGGTCGTCGCGTTGTCCGACGCCGACTGCCATCCCGGACGCGCATCCAGGAGCTCCGGCCGCGCCAGGCAGACGACCATGAGCGGGATGTCGCGCGCCGATCCGGCCACATGCTCGATCAGGTCGAGGAACGTCGGCTCCGCCCAGTGGAGGTCGTCGAGGACGACCACGAGCGGCCGGTGGCGGGCAAGCGCCTCGAACAGCTTGCGGACCGCCCAGTTCGTCTCCGCGGTCGGCGCGCTCGTGGCGGAGAAGCCCACCGCGCCGGCGATCCGGTCCGCGATCAGGTCTCCCTCGGGCTCACCCTCGACGAGTGCGGTGAGGTCGGCCGGCCCGGCGGGTGCGAGCTGCCGGACGATATCGAGGAGCGGGAGGTAGGTGATGCCCTCGCCGTAGGGCGGGCAGCGGCCGACGACGATCCCCGCCCCGGTTCTGATCTCGTCGAGCAGCTCGCGGACCAGTCGCGATTTCCCGATTCCCGGCACGCCGAGGACCGTCACCACCCGGCACGCTCGTTCGGCGACGCAGCGTTCGAAGGTCTCGCGAAGGAGCCGGAGCTCCACTTCGCGGCCGACGAAGGGGGATCCCATGATCGCCGACGGCGACGGGCTGTCCGACGCGACTGCGAGGACCCGAGCGGCGCTGACAGGACCCCGCTTCCCCTTGACCAGGAACGGCGCGACCTCCGCGACGGTGACACGGTCGCCCAGGAGCCGGCGGGTCGTCTCGCCGATCAGGATCTCGCCCGGCTCCGCCGCCTGCTGCAGACGCGCCGCGAGGTTGATGGCGTCCCCGGTCGCGAACCCCTGACCCCCCGAGGGATCGCCGGTCACGACCTCGCCGGTGTTCACGCCGATGCGGACCTCGAGACTGACCTCCCAGCGGCGCTCGAGCTCCTCGTTCAGCGTTCGGAGGGAGTCGGCCATCTCGACCGCGGCCCGGGTCGCGCGCAGCGCATCGTCCTCGTGGACCACCGGGATGCCGAACACGGCCATGACGGCGTCGCCAATGAACTTCTCGACCGTGCCACCGTGCCGCGCCAGGACGCGCCGTGTCGTTCGGAAGTAGCGCGACAGGACCTGCCGCACCGCCTCGGGGTCGAGGCGGTCGCCGAGCTCGGTGGAGCCCGCGATGTCGGCGAAGACGGCGGTGACGGTCTTGCGGGCTCTGCGGTCAAAGAGCGGTGCGGCGGCGAGCGGGCTACCGCAGGCGGAGCAGAAGCGCGCGTCATCTGGCCCGAATTTCCCGCACGCCCCGCACACGGCCATGGCCGTGAGTGTAAGGGGCCAAATCAGCGAGGTCGAGCGCTATGCCGGAAGCGGCCTACCCCTCGATGTTCGACATCACGTGCTTGACCCGCGTGTAGTCCTCGAACCCGTAGAGGGACAGGTCCTTGCCGTAGCCGGAGTGCTTGAAGCCGCCGTGGGGCATCTCGGCGACCAGGGGGATGTGGGTGTTGATCCAGACGCAGCCGAAGTCGAGCGAGCGGGCCATGCGCATGGCGCGGCCGTGGTCGCGCGTCCAGACGCTGGAGGCGAGGCCGTACTCGACCCCGTTGGCCCAGGCCAGGGCCTTCTCCTCGTCGTCGAAGCGCTGGACGGTGATGACCGGCCCGAAGACCTCCTGCTGGATCATCTCGTCGTCCTGCTCCAGGCCGTGGACCACGGTCGGCTCGTGGAAGAAGCCGCCGCGGTCCAGGCGGCGGCCGCCGGTGGCGACCTCGGCGTGGCCGGGGGCGCGCTCCAGGAAGCCCTCCACCCTTACCAGCTGGTTGGCGTTGTTGAGCGGGCCGTAGGCGGCGTCTTCGTCCTCGGGCGGGCCGGTGGTGGTGCCCTTGGCCTGCTCGACCAGGGCGGCCAGGAAGTCGTCGTGGACCCCGCCGCCGGCCAGGACCCGGGTGGCGGCGGTGCAGTCCTGCCCGGCGTTGAAGTAGCCGGTGGCCGCGATCATCTCGGCCGCGGCGGCCACGTCGGCGTCGTCGAACACGATCACCGGGGCCTTGCCGCCCAGCTCCAGGTGGACCCGCTTGAGATCGTCGGCGGCGGCCCGGGCGACCTCCTTGCCGGCCCTGACGCTGCCGGTGATCGACACCATGGCCGGGGTCTTGTGCGCGACCAGGGTGGCGCCGGTCTCGCGGTCGCCGCAGATGACGTTGATGACCCCGTCGGGCAGGAACTCGCTCATCAGCTCGGCCATCCACACGGTGGTCACCGGGGTGGTGTCGCTCGGCTTGAGGACCACGGCGTTGCCGGCCGCGATCGCCGGGGCCCACTTCCACACCGCCATCATGAACGGATAGTTCCAGGGCGTGACCTGGGCGCAGACCCCGACCGGCTCGCGCCGGATCATCGAGGTGTGCCCGGCCATGTACTCGCCGGTGGACAGCCCCTGGAGCATGCGGGCGGCGCCGGCGAAGAAGCGGATCTGGTCGATCGCCGGCGGGACCTCCTCGTCCATGGTGAGCTGGAACGGCTTGCCGGTGTTCTCGCTCTCCAGCCGGACCAGCTCG
>DATDJX010000253.1:0-2975 GCA_036520275.1 Asanoa sp. | reverse complement strand
ATTACTGGTTAGGCGCGGGGCCTAGCCAGGGCGCTCGATGACGGCCACGAAGGCCAAGGGCCGCCAGCGCGCGGGAGCGAGCGTGAGCCGCGAGGAGCTCCCGAGGACGAAGGCGGCGAGTGAGACGAGAAGTGCGAAGAGTGCGCTCGAGGCGGCGCCCGAGATGGCTGCGGCGGCGCTGGCGGACGAGGACGGTGCCGGGGCCTGCGGCGAAGACGGCACGCCGGATGCCTGGGATGCGGGTGCGAGGTCGCGGCCCGCCGCCGATGTCCACGCAGCGTGTGCGGCGGCCTGTGCGGCGAGGAGCGAAGCGACCGCCGCCGCGGGGCTCGCCGAGCCGGCCGGGCCGAGCTGCGCCGGCGCGAAGTGCGGGGCCGGGGCGTCCGAGGCCGGCGGCGCGGTGGACGGAACCGAGGCGCCCGGCGCGAGCGGAGCGGTGACCGGTGCCGGGTACTGCGGAGCCTGCAGGCCGGAGCTCGGCGCGGTTGACGTCGCGGGTGCCGATGTGCCCCTACCCGGCGCAGGCGCGGGCGCCGGCGCCGAGGCGTCCGGAGAACCGGTGGACGAACCCGGCAGAGTCGGGAAGGTCAGGGCCGGGATCGGAAGACCGGGCGACGCGAGCGGCCCGGCCGGCGGAAGCAGGTCCGGCAGGATCGGCACGACCGGAAGGCCCGCGTCCGGTCCGGCCGGCGGAAGCAGATCCGGCAGGATCGGCACGATCGGAAGCCCCGCGTCCGGGACCGCCGGCGGAAGCAGATCCGGGAGGACCGGCACGACCGGCAGCAGCCCGGCGTCCGGTCCGGCCGGCGGAAGCACGTCCGGCAGGATCGGCACGACCGGGAGGACCGGAAGGCCGGCGTCTGGCGCGGCCGGCGGAAGCAGGTCCGGCAGGATCGGCACGATCGGGAGGCCGGTGGTCGGGTCGTCCGTCGAGGGGAGGTTCGGCAGGACCGGGATGACCGGGAGGCCGGCGTCCGGTCCGGCCGGCGGAAGCGTGTCCGGCAGGACGGGGACGAGCGGTGCGGTCAGATCGTCGGGGGTCGGGAGGACCGGGGTCGGGGGGATGTCGGGGGTCGCCGGGAGTCCGCCGGTCGGGTCGGTCGGCAGGGTGGGCACGGCCGGTAGCTGCGGCTCGTCGACGGTCGGCGTCGCATCGAGGGGGTCGATGGCCGGGGGCGAGGGAACTGTGATGGCGGGAGTCTCGACCACCGGCACCGGAGGAGCGGGCGGAGCCGGCGGGTCGGGGGTCGTCGGGACGGTCGGAGCGGAGACGTCGGTGGACGGCGTGTCTGCGACCGGCGCCGCCGGGGCTGTGACCTCGGGCACCTCGACGGGCAACGGCGTGTCCGGCACGGTGGGCGTCTCGACGGTCGGAGTGGACGGCGCGGGCAGGTCATCGGCGGGCGGAGCGGGCGTCGCCGGAGCGGTCGCCTCGGGGACCGAAGGAGCCGGAGCTGCCGGAATGCTCGCCTCGGGGACCGAAGGAGCCGGAGCGGCCGGAGCGGTCGCCTCAGGGACCGCAGGAGCCGGCGCTGCCGGAGCGGTCGCCTCAGGGACCGCAGGAGCCGGAGCCGCCGGAACGGTCGCCTCAGGGATCGAGGGAGCCGGAGCCGCCGGAGCGGTCGCCTCGGGCACCGCCGGCGCCGGAGCCGCGGGCGCGGCCACGGGCAGCGCGGACGTCGGGTCCGCCGGAAGCTGGGCAACAGCGAGGCTCGGTGCGAGGAGCAGGAGCAGGAAACTCAGGAGCGCCGCGCGCGCGGAGCGAGACCCGGTCCTTCCGAATCTCCTCCTCGCCGCTGCTCCGTCTGGGTCCAAGGTGCGCTTCCTTCGCACGGGATTTTCGAGCTAACTTCTCTCTCCGCGTTACCCAGAAGCCCCAGAAAGGCTTCTAAACGCTACCCAAACAGGGCAGCCTTTTTGCCGCAATTTGCGGTTTTTCCGCTCCGGAAATTGCGCGAAACCGGGTGCGATAATCGCGCCCGTGGCGACCAGGAACCGAGCCGTGGTCGACGAGCTAATCGCGCTGATGAACCAGCGCGAGACGCGCCCCACCCACCTCTGCCACCCGGACATCGAGTGGCACTGGTCCGAGTCCACGCCGGGCGCGTCGGTCTACCGAGGACACGAGGAGCTCCACGAGGGACTCGACACCTGGGCCGAATCCTGGGACGAGCTCGTGATCGAGCCAGAGGAGGTCCTCGAGGCGGGGGACTGGGTCTTCGTCCTCACCCGATACCGGATGCGCGGCGCCGGCAGCGGGGTCTATCTCGAGGCGCCCGTGGCGCACCTGCACCAACTCGAGGACGGCCTCCTCAGGCGCTGGTGGATGTTCGGCGACGCCGACAAGGCGCGCCGCAGATTCCTGGCCGGCGACCGCCCCCGCTAGGACGCCTCCCGCCAGGCCTCGGGCGCTACTCGTTGCACGCTTGTGACAGGGAAGCCTGGATGTAGACCGCGCAGAGGGCGACTGCCGTCGCGCCTGCGTTCCATACCCGAGCTACACCGCGCGGCATCGGCGCCAGATCCCGAGTCGCGACCACCGCGACCGTGACGGCAAGCGCGAGATACCCGATGGACACGATGGCCAACGCCCTGAGCCCCTTCCAACAATAGGTCGAGACCGCCGGGTATTGCGCGTCGATCACCAGCACCGTCGCGAACGCGAGGACCAGCCCCCCGACTGGAAGCGCTAGATAGTCACGGACGAAACGGCTCAGCGGTTAGGCCGACTCGGCGTGGGCCTCGCCCGTGTCCTCGTCGGGCGCGGCCTCGGTGACGAGCGTGGGCTTCAGGCCCTTCTCGATCGTCTCCTTGGTCACGACGCACTTCTTCACGTCGCGCCGTGAGGGCAGCTCGAACTGCACGTCGAGGAGCGTCTCCTCGAGGATCGAACGCAGGCCGCGGGCGCCGGTCTCGCGGTCGAGCGCGCGGTCGGCGATCGCCTCGAGCGAGTCGTCGGCGAAGACCAGCTCGAT
>DATDJX010000252.1:0-10084 GCA_036520275.1 Asanoa sp. | reverse complement strand
CCCGGGAGTCGTGTTCGAGCGGGGCTGGCTGTATCGCGGCGCCTGGGCGGCGGTGTCCTGAGCGGTCGCTTCGGCCGCCGCGCATGCCAGGATGAACCGGTGACGGTCGCGTTCGTGCTGGGCGGCGGCGGCGTGCTGGGCGCCGTCGAGGTCGGCATGCTGCGGGCCCTCTTCCGTGCAGGCGTGAAGCCCGACCTCGTGCTCGGCACGTCGATCGGGGCGGTCAACGGCGCCCTCGTGGCGGCCGACCCGACAGAGGCCGTGACCGACCGGCTGGTCCGGCTGTGGTCCAGCCCGGAGGCGAGCGAGGTGTACGGGGACTCGGTCGCCCGCCAGCTGCGCCGCTTCGCGGCTCGTACCCACCTGCACTCGCCGGTGCCGCTGCGCCGGCTGCTCGAGCGGGAGCTCGGCGAGCGGGCCACGTTCGAAGACCTCAAGGTCCCGTTCCGCTGCTGTGCCGCCTCGATCGAGCGGGCCGCCGAGCACTGGTTTTCGTCCGGACCGCTCGTCGAGGCCGTCCTCGCCAGCGCGAGCGTGCCCGGGCTGCTGCCGCCCGCGCAGATCGGCGACGAGCACTTCGTCGACGGCGGCATCGTCAACTCGATTCCGATCGGCGAGGCCGTCGCCGCCGGCGCGCGGCGCATCTTCGTGCTGCAGGTCGGCCGGATCGAGCGACCACTGTCCGCGCCGCGGCGGCCGTGGGAGGTGGCATCGGTAGCGTTCGAGATCGCCCGGCGGCACCGGTTCGCGCGGGAGATGGCGGCGTTGCCCGACGATGTAGACGTGCACGTGCTCCCGACCGGCGGGGGAGAGCCCCGCGACGACACCCCGTGGGCCTACCGCGACATGGCCGCGGCCGGGCGGCGGATCAGCCGCGCCTACACGGCCTCCCGGCGCTACCTCGCCGAGCACTACGACGGGCGGCCCGACCGGGGAGAAGACGGCTGATGCCCCTACCGCCTCGTTGGTTGCGGCGTCTCCTGCTGGCACCGGCCGTGATCGCCCTCGCCGTCGTCCTGCTGACGACGCTGCCGGTGTGGCTACTGATCGCCGCCGGGCTGTCACCGCTCGTGCAGGGCCGCCTGCGGCCGCTGCGGGTGATCTGGCTTGGCACCGTGTATGTGGTCTGGGACGCCTTCGCGCTGGTGCTGCTGTTCTGCCTCTGGGTCGCGTCCGGCTTCGGCTGGAAGGTGCGCTCGCCGTCGTTCCAGCGCGCTCACTACGTGCTGACCGGCTGGTTCCTCACGTTCCTGTTCTGGCAGGCGCGCTGGACGTTGCGGCTGCGCCTCGACATCGCCGGCAGCGATCCCGATACCGCGTTACCCGGCCGCCCGGAGCTGGTGGTCTGCCGGCACGCCGGGCCGGGCGACTCGTTCGTGCTCGTGCACGCGCTCGTCAACTGGTTCGACCGCGAGCCGCGCATCGTGCTCAAGGACACCCTGCAGTGGGATCCGGCGGTCGACGTGCTGCTCAACCGGCTGCCGAGCCGCTTCATCACGCCGCACCACAAGGGCGCCGGCGCCGCCGGCGAGGACCACGTCGGCGACCTGGCGGTCGGGCTGGACGAGAACGACGCGTTCGTGATCTTCCCGGAAGGCGGCAACTTCACGCCCGGTCGGCGGGTGCGCGCGATCGAGCGCCTGCGGTCGCGGGGCCTGCACAAGATGGCCGCGCGCGCCGAACGGATGCGCAACGTGCTCGCCCCGCGGCCCGGCGGGCTGCTGGCCGCGATGGACGCGGCGCCGGACGCCGGGGTGATCTTCGTCGCGCATACCGGCCTCGACCGGCTGATCACCGTTTCCGACGTCTGGCGCGAGCTGCCCATGGACAAGCAGATCACCATGCGGTTCTGGTCGGTGCCGCCCGAAGAGGTGCCCACCGACCGCGACCAGCGGATCGAGTGGCTGTACGACTGGTGGGCGCGCATCGACGAGTGGATCGAGCAGAACCGTCCGACGCCCGTCGGTGCCTAGGTACGCGCACTCTGTGCGCCGGTCGCGAGGGGCCGCACCATGACGGCGTGACCTACCCGTGCCCGGTCTGCCACGCGCCCGCCGATGCCCAGAATGGCTGCTCCGGCTGCGGCCGGGCGCCCGACCCCGACGCCGCGGAGGTCGTACGCCTCAACGGCGAGCTCACCGAGCTGGCGCCGAGGGTCGAGCAGGCCCGGCTCGCGTACACCGCGCTCGCCCGGCGGCTCGGCGAGACCCGACGGAGGCGCGACGACCTCGCCGCGGCGGTGCGGCTCGCCGCCTTCCGCGCCCACGGGTCGCCGGCGCCGCCGCCGGTAATGCCGGTGCGGCCCGAGGCGACGCCGAAGACCGTGCAAAACCTGCTGTTCGTGCTCGGCGGCCTGCTGGTCGGTGCGGCCGCCGTCGTGTTCGCCGGCGTGGCGTGGGCGACGTACGGGCAGACCGGCCGCGCGGTGATCCTCGCCGCGGTCACGCTGCTGACCCTCGCCGTGCCGCCGCTGGTCGACCGGCGCGGCCTGCGCGCGACGGCGGAGACGTTCACCGCGGTCGGCATGCTGCTGGTGCTGCTGGACGGATACGCCGCCTGGTACGTCGACCTGCTCGGCGTCGGCTCGCTGCCCGGCTTCGGCTACGCGGCGCTGGTGTGCGCGGTGACGGCGGCGGTCGGCGCCGGCTACGCGGCGGCGACGAAGATGGTCGCGGCCCGCGTCGCCGCACTGGTGGCCGCGCAGCCCGTGCTGCCCCTGGTCGCCGCGGAGGTCGGCGTGGACGCGGCCGGCTGGGCGTACGCGTTCGCCGCCGTCGCGGCGGCCAACCTCGCGCTGGCCTGGCGGACCGGGTGGATCACCCGGGTCTTCGCCTGGATCGGGTACGGCTTCGCGCTGCTCGTGTCGAGCCTCTGCGGGCTCGCCGCGCTGCTCGAGCCGGGTGCGGCGGCGCCGGTCGCGGCCGCCGGCGTGCCGACCGTGGTAGCGGCCCTGCTGTTCGCCGGCGGCGGGGCGGTGGCCCGGCTCGCGCCGCTGCGGTTCGCCGGCGCGCTGGCGGTCGTGCTCGCGCTCGGCGCGGCGGCGCTGCGACCGGTCGCGCAGACGCGGTGGTCGTACCTCCTCGTCGCGGCGGCCGCGGTGGTCCTCGCGCTGGCGCTGCTCGCCGCGGTCGCGGGCCGGCGGCTGCCGGCGCCGGAGCGGCTGGGCTCGCGCTGGGGCGCGGGAGTGGCGGCCGGTGCGTCTGCGTGTGTCGTGACGGGGCTGGTCGTGCCGGTCGCGCTGTCCACGGTGGTCGGTCATGGTGCCCACCCGTTCGACTGGCAGCTGCCGGTCGCCGGGGTGGCGTCCTGGCTGGCGGTGGCGGCGGTCGCGCCGGCGCGATGGCGGATCCCGGCGGCTCTGGTCGGCGTGACGTCGGCCGTGCTCGCGTTGCCGGCGGCGGTGGCGCCGGACGCGTGGGCCGTGTCCACCGTGGATCTGGTGGCCGCCGCGGCGTTCGTGCTGGTGCGCCGGTTGCCGGCGGCCCGTGCCGCGGCCGCCGGGGTGCTCGTGGTGCACGCCGTGCTCGTCTCCCTCGGCGACCCTCCGCTCGCGGCCGCGGTCCTCGCCGCGACCGTCCTCCTCGCCCTCACCTCCGCGATCTTGTACTTGTGGCCCCCGCAAAAGGGTCGGATCGGGACATCTGACGGGCCACAACGACAAGATCGCGGAGGTGTCGTCGTCGGTGGGGTGTCGCTGGCGATGGCGTTCCTGGCCTGGCCGGCGGCCGCCGCGCAGGCGGCCGTCGCGGCCGGCTTCGGCGGACCCGTGCCGGCCCGGGCGGCGCTGGCCGCCACCGCGGCGCTGCTGGTCGCGCTGGCCGCCGTCCGCACCTGGTTGCCGCCGGCGCGGGTTTACGGGGTCGCGGCGCTGGCCGTGTCCGCCGCGGTGGCCGGCGCCTGGCCCGAGCTCGCCCGGCAGGTCCCGCTCACCGGCCTCGACCCGGCCCTCGCCCTCGTCCTCCTCGCCTTCATCCCCGCGATCTTGTACTTCTGGCCCCCGCGAAAGCCGCGAACCGGGTCATCCAGGGGGCCACGACTACAAGATCGTGGGGTGGTCGGGGTCGCGGCGGTGGCGCTGCTCGGGCTCGTCGCCGTGTCGGCGGTGCCGGCCGCGGCCGCGGTGCTGCTCGCCCCGTACCGGTGGCTCGGACGGACCTGGACGGGTGCGCCGGCCGGTGTCGGGCTGGCGCCCGACACGAGCCCCGGGGTGGCCGGCGCGACCGCCGCCGCGCTCCTGCTCACCGCGCTGGCCGCCGCGATCGCGTTCGCCGACCGGCGCCGGATCGCGCTCGCCGCCGCCCTCCCGTTCGCGGCCACCGGCCTGCTCGCCGCCCTCGTCGCGGCCGGCGCGCCCTGGCCCACGGTTCCGTCCGTCGCGCTCGCGACCGGCGTCGCCCTCGGCCTTGCCGGCGCCCGGCGCACCGCCCGCTGGTGGATCCTCGTGCCGCTCGGCGCGTTGCTCGCCGGCTCCGGCACGGCCGGCCTGCTGCCGACCGAGCCGAGCACCCTCGTGGCGCTCGGCGTGCTCGCCGCGAGCGGCGCGGTCGCCGGCACGCTCGCGACGTCTACTGTGGCCCGTGCCACCGGCTGGGCGGAGGCCGTCGCCGCCGCGGGCGCGTTCGCCGTCGCCGCCAGCGCGGCCGCCGACCTCCCGCTTGCCCGCGCCGCCTACCCCCTGGTCGGCGTCGCCGTGCTGGCGCTGACCCTCGGCGCGATCCTGCGCCGGCGGCCGGTCGAGGGCCGCGCCGTCGACGTCGCCGCCTTCGCCGCCGCGGTGCTGGCGCTGATGCTCACCGTCGCCGAGACTCGGCACGCCGCGGCCGTCTGCACGCTGTGGGGCGCGGCCGTCGCGGCGCGCGCGGTGCTGCCGGGCGAGCCGGCCCGGATCGCTCTCGCCGTCGTCGCCGCCATCAGCGAGCTCGCGGCCTGGTGGATCCTGCTCGCGTCTGAGCAAGTCGCGGTGCCGGAGGCCTACACGCTGCCGGCCGCGGCGCTCGCCGTGGTCGCCGGCCATCTCGCGCTGCGGACCCGCCCCGGCCTGGGCAGCTGGGCCGGATACGGCCCCGGCCTCGCCGCCGCGCTGCTACCCAGCCTCGCCTCCGTGCTGGTGGCCGGGGACCAGGGCGCACGGCGGCTGCTGCTCGGCGCGGGCGCCCTGGCCGTCGTGCTCGCCGGTGCGGCGTTGCGCCGCCAGGCGGCGGTCGTCGTCGCCGGCGGCACGCTCGTCGCGCTGGCCGGACACGAGATCGTCGTGTGGGACCGGTTGCCCCGCTGGGCCTACCTCGCCTTGGGCGGCCTGATCCTCATCGCCGTCGCGATGACGTACGAGCGCCGGCTGCGCGACCTGCGGCGCCTACGCGGGGCGATCGCCCGCATGTCCTAGGGTTCGCCCCTACGGGTGGGGCCAGCACCACTTCGGGTTCGGGGGTCGGCAGGGTTCTTCCGGCGGACCCGCGCGGCAACGCTCGATCACATGACTGTGATCGCCACCGAACGCAGGGGAAGTGACTTCGCGCGGCTGTCCCGACGGATCGCCGCGGCGGGGCTGATGGACCGCAAGCCCAGCCGGTACGCGGCCGCCATCGGTCTCGCCGTCGGCGGGTACGCCGCGGGCTGGGCGGCGTTCGCCGCGGTCGGAGACTCGTGGTGGCAGCTCGTGGTCGCCGTACTGCTGGCTGTCGGCACGACACAGGTCGCCTTCCTCGGCCATGACGCCGGCCACCGGCAGATGTTCCGCAGCCGCCGGGCGAGCGACGCCGCCGGCCTACTGTGCGGAGACCTGGCGGTCGGGCTGAGCTACGGCTGGTGGGTCGACAAGCACAACCGGCACCACGCCAACCCCAACCACGAGGACCACGATCCCGACGTCGACGCCGGAGCCCTGGTCTGGACGGCGAAGCAGGCGGAGCGCCGCAGCGGCCTTCTGCGCTGGATGGCCCGTAACCAGGCGTGGCTGTTCTTCCCGCTGCTCACCCTGGAGGGCCTCAACCTGCACGTCGCGAGCGTCAAGGCGCTGTTCGACGTGCCGATGCGCCGCCGCCGTACGGAGGCGGTGCTGCTCGGCCTGCACCTGGCCGGCTACCTGACCGCAGTGTTCGCGGTGCTCCCGCCGGCCAAGGCGCTGCTCTTCATCGCCATCCACAAGGGACTGTGGGGAATCTACATGGGATGCTCGTTCGCGCCGAACCACAAGGGCATGCCGGTGCTGACCGCCGACGACCGGCTCGACTTCCTGCGCAAGCAGGTGCTGACCTCGCGCAACGTCACGGGGGGCCGGCTCGTCGACGTCGCGCTCGGCGGGCTCAACTACCAGATCGAGCACCACCTGTTCCCCAGCATGCCGCGCCCGAACCTGCGCCGGGCGCGGCCGATCGTGCGTCAGTTCTGCGGCGAGAACGGAATCTCCTACGAGGAGACCGGGCTCGGCGACGCGTACCGCCGGGTCCTGACGCACCTGGCCTCGGTGGGCTCGGACGCGGTCAGCCGATACCGAGCGCCTTGAGCAGCGCGGGGTCCGGCTCGACGACGTCGCTCGTGGCCGGCGCCTCGACCGTGACCGGCGAACCGAAGTCCGAGTACGTGGTCTTGAGGCTGCCGAGCTGGGCATTGAGCGCCGACATGTCGATCGTCAGGGAGGTCAGCCGGCCTTGGTCGTCGACCGTAGCCGTGAACGGCACCGCCTTCGCCTTGTCGCCGAGGGTGTCGATCGAGACGCCGCCGCCGGCGGGCACCTTCGTCAGGTCGAGCGTGCCGCTGTAGCTGCCGGTTCCGTCCTTCTTGACGTCGGCAACCGTGTTGAGGAACCGGTTGGCGCCGGCCGCATCGCCGTCGGGGATCACGTCGAAGCTGGTGCCGGCCGCCTTCGCGGCGTCGATGTGCAGCCACTTGCCGGCCTGGACGTTGGGCAGCCCGTCGGCCTGGATGTAGACGTCGTCGCCCAAGGCCCGCACATGGAAGTCGGCCGACCCCGTGGAGGCGGTGACCTTCATCGTCACGTCGGCCTTGTTGCCCTTCGGGTCGATCTTGCCGGAGCTGGTCAGGCCGTTCGACGTGACCTCCGTCGTCACGGTGTCGTCGTTGAGCTTCTGCGCGGCCGCGGTCAGCTCGGCCGTGGCGCTGGCGGCCGGGGCCGAGGTGGCCGTCGCCGGCCCGCCGGTGCTCGTGCCCGTTCCGCTGCCGTTGTCGGCGGCGCACCCGGCGAGGCTCAAGGTGGCGGCGGCGAGCAGGCCGATGCCGCCGGTGGTGAGTCGTCGAAGTCGCATGGTGGGAAGTTGCCCGAGCGGCGCGAACGGCAAACGTCTATCCGATCGCCCAGTTGCCCGTTGCCCGGTACGCGGAGATGCCGGACCGGGCGCTACTACCGCGCCGCTTCGTCGGCGCCGCCCGAGACGGCGAGGTCGGTGGCGGTTGGCGGTGGCGGTCGGCACGATGGCTACCGCGATGCAGGAAAATAGGGCCATGTCGGGTGACCACGATCACCAGCACCACCACGGCCACGACCACGGCCGCGGTGGGGTGTGGCAGCGGATCCGGCACGCCGTGCGGCCGCATTCGCACGACGCCGTAGAGCAGGTCGACTCGGCGCTGGAGGGCAGCACGGAGGGCATCCGGGCGACCTGGATCTCGCTGGTGGTCCTCGGCGCGACCGCCGCCATGCAGGGGGCGGTCGTCGTGGTGTCCGGCTCGGTCGCGCTGCTCGGCGACACCCTGCACAACCTGGCTGACGCGCTGACGGCCGTACCCTTGTTCGTCGCTTTCGCCCTGGGACGCCGGACGCCGACCAGGCGGTACACGTACGGCTACGGGCGCGCCGAGGACCTCGCCGGCATCGTGATCGTCGTGTTCATCGCCGCGTCCGCGGCGTTCGCCGGCGTCGAGGCGGTACGGCGGCTGATGCACCCCGCGGACGTGAGCGCGTTGCCGGCCGTGGCCGCCGCGGCGGTCGTCGGCTTCGCCGGCAACGAGATCGTGGCCGGCTACCGGATCCGCATCGGCCGCAGGATCGGCTCGGCCGCGCTGGTCGCCGACGGCCTGCACGCCCGTACGGACGGGTTCACCTCCCTCGGCGTGCTCCTGTCCGCCGGGGGCCTCGCCCTGGGCTGGGGGTGGGCCGACCCGGTCGTCGGCCTGCTCATCACGGCCACCATCCTGGTCGTCCTCGCCGGCGCGGCCCGGCAGGTGTACCGGCGGCTGATGGACGCCGTCGATCCCGAGCTCGTCGACGTTCTGGAGCGCACGCTGCGCGGGACGCCCGGCGTCGTCGACGTCGGCCGCGCCCGGCTCCGGTGGATCGGTCACCGGCTGCACGCGGAGTGCGACATCGTGGTCGACGCGGACGCAAGCCTCGTGGCCGCCCATGCCGTCGCGGTCGACGCGGAGCACCGGCTCATCCACGCCGTACCGCGCCTGGCCGGCGCCACCGTGCACGCGGACCCCCAGGCCGGCCCGGGCACCGACCACCACGCCGCCGTCGCTCACCACCGCGAGGGGAATGGTAGGCCGCCAGCCGCGCCCGCGCCGGACTAGAGGCTAATCTCTAGGCCATGGCAGAGGTGCTCGATGCCGGCGGCGTGCGCGACGCACTGGCCGGCCTCGACGGCTGGACCGGCGACGTCGGCGCGATCAGCCGCGTGGTCGAGCTGCCCGGCTTCTCGGCCGCGATCGCCGTCGTCGACCGGGTGGCCGCGGTCGCCGAGGAGCTCGACCATCATCCCGACATCGACATCAGGTGGCGGACGCTGACGTTCCGGTGCGCGACGCACTCGGCCGGCGGCGTGACGCAGAAGGACATCACGCTCGCCGAGCGGATCGACCAGATCGTCGAGGGCGCGGCGTGAGGTTCGAGATCAGCAAGGTCCTCGACGCGATCGAGGGACGCCTGCGCATCGACCCGGCGCTCGCCCGCGCGGTCGTCGACCTGGCCGAGGTCGTGCGGTACGTCGACCTCGACGGCGGCCGGCCCGCGACGCTGCTGCGGCTGGGCCTTGTCGTCGACGCGCTCGCCCGCCAGCTCGAGGAGGAGGGGGTCGCGGTCTATGTGGTCGCGCCCCGTTCGCTGATCTCGGAGGCCGACTTCACCTCAAACGAGCGGATGGTCGTCCGCCGCTGGGCCGACGACGGCCGCATCGAGGTGCTCAGCGAGCCGCGGGACCGGGTGCTGGAGGTGGCCGACCTGCTCGGCCTGCCGGTGCTCAGCCGGTCCCGGTTCGACGGCGCGTACGAGCGTTATCCCTGGCTCGGCCAGCCGGGCCGGTTACTCGCGCCGGTGCCCGGCCACGGCGGCCCGGCGCTCGTGCCGCGCACCGGCACCGCCAGCCGCCCGGCAGCGGCCGACCCGTCTCCGGCCGGCGTGCGGCTGCTGTCCCGGCTGTGGCAGTGCCCGGAGCGCGACTGCTCGACGTTCGGTCCGCACCGGGTCGGTCGGGCCGGCGGCCAGCCGCCGCCGACGCTGCGCGCCGGCGTGCCGACCTGCCCACGCCACGACCAGCGGCTGCGCGACCTCGGGCCGCGGCCGCGCGCCGAGGTGCTATCGGCGCGGATCGGCGGGGTCGTTCGGCAGCGCTTCGTGGTCGCCGCAGACGACCCGGTGACGGTTGGGCGCGCGCCTGAGCACGGCGTGGTGCTCGGTCAGTGGCTGAGCGACGAGGCCCGGCGCTGGATCAGCCGCAACCACGTGCGGTTCGAGCTACGCGGCGGCGACCTCGTGGCACTCGACGTGAGCACCAACGGCACCGGAGTGCGGCCGGGCGGCTCGATGGACGACGACGTTCGGGTGTCGCTCAAGCAGGCGGCGCGAGCGATGGGCCCGGGCGACGTGGTCGAACTCTACCCGGGTGTGCAGGTCGCGCGGGCGCGCACCTGGTCGTCCGGCGGCATCGCCAACCCGACCTCGGTGATGGCCGACGCCCCGACGATGGCCATGCGCATCGTCGACCGCTGACCCGCCCCCTCCCTGCCGATCTTGCAGTTATCTCGGTGAATTGCCCGAAATGGGGCATGATAAGTGCAAGATCGGCGGGCCCGATCAGGCAAGGATCGCCTTCAGGGCGTCGAGGGCGAAGTCGATGTCAGATTCGCTGACGAC
>DATDJX010000251.1:0-11925 GCA_036520275.1 Asanoa sp. | reverse complement strand
GGGCACCGCCGGCTCGCGCGAGGAGGAATGGCGGGAGGCGGAGCCGGCCGGTGAAGACCAGCCGGAACCGACGACGGTGCCGGAGGGTGACTACGGCACCGGTGCGCCGCAGGGCATGACCTCGCAGGAGGTCGAGCAGCGTAGCCGCCTGGGTCGTTACATCACGATGTCGGCGCTTCCCGGCGACCGCGCGGCGCTGCGACGCAACGCCGAGGAGAACGAAGCGCCCGACGACATCCTGGCCGAGCTCGAACGCTTGCCGTCCGACCGTCAGTTCCGCACGGTGTCCGAGGTGTGGGCCGCACTGGGCCACGCCAACGAAACGCAGCGCTGGTAGACCAAGGAGGTCCAGCCCTGATGGGTGGCGTAACAGAATCCGTCGATGTTGCCGTTCCCGTGCGCGTCGCGTACGACCAGTGGACGCAGTTCGAAGAGTTCCCCCGCTTCATGGAGGGCGTCTCGCAGGTCCGGCAACTGTCCGACACGATGACCCACTGGAAGACGGAGATCGCGGGCGTCAAGCGCGAGTTCGACGCCGAGATCACCGAGCAGGTTCCCGACGAGCGGGTCGCGTGGACGTCGGTCGACGGCACCAAGCAGGCCGGTGTCGTGACGTTCCACCGCCTGGACGAGGGCCACACGCGGGTGACGGCTCAGATGGAGTTCGAGCCCGACGGCCTCGTGGAGCGGGCGGGCGACAAGCTCGGCGTCGTCGACCGGCGGGTCAAGGGCGACCTCAAGCGGTTCAAGGAGTTCATCGAGAGCCGCGGCGCGGAAACCGGCGCCTGGCGCGGCTCCGTCGACCGCCCGCAACCGTAACCGTCCGGCACGCACCCCCCGCCGCCGCCACCCCAGATGTGGGGTGGCGGCGTCATTTTCGGGTACGCGAAGGCATGGCAGAAAGGCAGAGTGGGGTATGGCGCGACGAGGAGAAGCTTCCCCTCGCCGACCTGGAACACGCGATGGGCGCGGCGGCCAATGACGGGCAGGTCGACGACGTGACCGGCAACGACGCGGGCGCCGAGCAGGCGTTCGGGCACGGTCCCGAGTCCGACCCCGGCGTCGACGACCCCGAGCTGAAGCAACGCGCCATGCGCCCGTCCACGACCGGCCGCACCGGCCCCCACTGACCCCCCCGCCGATCTTGCAGTTATCTTGGCGAATTGCCCGAAATGGGCCATGATAAGTGCAAGATCGGCGGAGGAGGAGGGTCAGGCTGCTGGCGTCGGCGGCGGCGCGCGGGTGGGTACGGCTGCCGGTCGCCCGGTCGGCCGGATGCCGCCCTTCGTGGCGACCAGGTAGAGGACCACCAGCAGCACGGACAGCACGACGAGCGACGGCCCGAGCATGCCCACTCCCGCCGCACCGAGCAGCACGCCGACGCCGGCCGGGATGACCGCGCCGCCGAGGCCCGCGCCGCCGATCTGCATGCCGATCGCCCGGTCGGCGTGTGCGGCACCGACCCGGTCCGCCGTGGTCAGCGTGAGCAGCGGGAACACCGGCGCGGCCGCAAAGCCGATCACCGCGAGCCCGAACGCGGTCAGCCAGCCGGGCCCGGGCACCGCGACCAGCGCCGACCCGGCCACCATGCCGGCGAGGCTGGCCGCGAGCACCCGGCCCGCACCGAGCCGCTCGGACACGAAACCCTGCACCACCCGGCCCACGAACAGGGCGCCCCAGTAGATCGACACGCATACGCCGGCGATCGTGTCGGACAGTCCGCGTGCCTCGGTCAGCAACTGGTACGCGAACAGGCCCGCGCCCACCTCGACGGCGACATACACGGCGAAGGCGAGCACCCCGATCCAGACGATCGGCATCAGCAGCGTCTCGTGACCGCGTACCGGCTCCGCGTGCGCGGAGATCACCGGAACCGGCCGCTCACCCCACCGGCGGGAGGTGAGCACGAACGCGAGCGCCAGCACGGCCTGCCCGCTGGCCACGACGACGTAACCGAGCCGCCAAGACGGACCGTTGATCGCCGCGGTCATGATCAGCGGGCCGATGGCCACGCCGAGGCCGAAGAAGGCGTGCAGCCAGTTCATGTGCCGCGGCCCGAACGCCGAGGCGGCGTACGCGTTCAGCCCGGAGTCGATCGCGCCGCCGCCGAAGCCGGCGAACAGCGCCGCGACGACTGTCAGCGCAAACGCGGGCGACGTCGCGTACCCGAACAGAGCGAGGCTCGCGAGCGCGGTGCTGCCGGCGAGCAGCCAGCCCACGCCGAATCGGGACACCGTGAACCCCGCCGCGACGCTGGAGATCAGGTAGCCCGTGGTGGCGACGATCAACAGAATGCCGATCGACTCGCGCGGCACCCTGAAGTCGCCGCTCATCGACGGCCACGCCACGCCCAGCAGGCCGTCGGGCAGGCCGAGGCTGACGAAGGCGAAGTAGGCGAGGACGAGCAGGGACGTGCGGATGCGGGCGGGTCCGGCCACGGGTTGCATCATGCCGGACGGCCGGAAGGGCGCCGAATCCCTTACCGGGGGACCACCGCCGAGACCGGCCGCTGTCCTCCGGCTCGACCGCCACGCCGCCCGCGAACGCCGAGTCCCGTTTGTGCGGCTGCGCCGGCCCACCGAGTTTCGGGGTGTCTTCCCGATTTGTCCGTCACGGCGGAACGGCGCACAAGATCGGCGCGTGAGCGCGTGGTGACCGTCCGAACCGGAAGGTCCTCGCAGTATCGGCCGATCGGCTGACGGCGACGGCCGGTGCGCCCCGGCAGACTTTCGCAGATGCGCCAGTCCCCCGGCTTCCTCTCGGTGAAGCAACGCCGCCTCGCGTGGCTCGGCTTCCTCCTGGCGGCGATCCAAGCCCCGGTCTCGGCCCTGCTGCTGCCCGACCAGTCGTGGATGTTCAGCGTCGTCGTGGCGACGATGGTCGCGATCGTGATCCTCGCCGACGACGCGATGCGGCGCCGCCCGGCGCAGACCGGCAGCTACAACGACCTCGACTAGCCGGCGTCCGCATCGGCCGGGCGCGCCTCGTGCCCGGCCGCGCCGTGCGTGCGCCCGCGCCGGTTATCTCCGCTTCGGACAGGTGGCGCCGGCCGCCGGCCAGTTCCTCGCGCGCCCCCGCCTCCAGCGCCTTGAACGTCGCGCAGTGCCCGTCGTCGTAGTCGTCGACGATCCGGTACGTCCACCGCCCCGCGACCACGTTGCGGCCGGCCTGGCGCAGGCCGTCCGTCGCCTCGTCGAGCATCAGGTCCGCGTGGCCGACGAGCTGATGCGTCGAGGACGGGAACACCGTCATCGCCGGCGTGAGCGCACCGGCGACGACGGTGTCTTCGTCGGGACAGGAGGCGTCAGCGGTCGGCGCCGCGGTAGTCCTGCGGCTTGATCACCTGGGTCTCGTCGGCGTCGCGGTCCTCGCCCCGTTCCTCGACCGCCGGGATCGGCTCGGTGGGTCGGTTGCCGTCGACCGCAGGCGGGGTCACGTCGCCGGCCTGGTAGACCGAATCGTCGTCGCCGACCGCCGGCATCTCCCGCGTCTCCGGCTTCATGGACGGCGGCGGGGACATCGGCGGCATGACCGGCGGTGGCATGGTCCCGGCGACCGGATCGGAGGCGGTGTCCGCGCGCGGGATGACCTGCGTGCGCTCGCCCGAGGCGGCCCGCTCGGCTTCGTACCGCTCCTGCTCGGCCCGCTCCTGCACGGTGCGGTCCGCCGAGGCCCGCTGCGCGGTGGCCGAACGCCGGGCCACGTCCCGGTCCGCGGCGGCCCGGTCGGCGGCCACCCGCGCCGCCTCCTCGCGCTCTGCGGCCACCCGGGCGGCCTCCTCGCGCTCGGCCGCGTACGCCCTGGCCTTGTCCCGGATCACCGCGGACTCCGAGGCCACCCGGTCGAGCCAGCCCTCCCAGCGCCGCTGCATCGGCCGGACCAGTCCGCCGCCGACGCCGACGATCAGGATGCCCGCGACGGTTGCGAGAACGGCGTAGAGCACCGGCCCGGTGACCGTGGTGGCGATGCCCACCTGGTTGAGCGCGGCGATGACGCCGAGCCCGACGATGAACACCGACACGAGGTTGGCGATCAGGCCCCCGTACGACAGTCCGCCCAGCGCGCCGGTGATCAGGTCGCGGACGGCGCTCGCGATGGCGGCCGCGACGACGACGATGACGATCGCGACAAAGGCGAGCGGCAGCCAGGACACGACCGCGCGGATGAGGTCGCTGATCGGGTTCGGTCCCCAGATGCCGAACGCCAGCTGCAGTGTGAACAGCAGGACCGCGTAGTACGCGAGCCGGGCCAGGATGTCGCTCGCGTCGTAGCGGGACCGCCGCAGGGCGCGCCCGAGCCCGCCGCGCTCGACCGCGCGGTCGAAGCCGACCCGCTCGAGCACCTTGTCGACGATCTTGAGAACGAATTTCGCGACGAAGTAGCCGATCACCAGGATGACGATGAAAGCGAGCGCCTTCGGCACGAAGAGGAGCACCGACCGCCACATGTCGGTGAGCGCGGCGCCGATATCCATCAAGGGCCTCCTCGGGGGGTGTGTCTGCCGTACAGCAGATACCCTCACGATCATCCGGCCAACCGCGGGGGTGACAAAAACCGCAGCTAGGTACGGTCGCGGCGCAACGCGAGCGGGCCGACGTCGTCCTCCGGCGTCCCGCCGAGCGCGACGGCTCAGGACGCGCCCGCGGCGTGGCGGTCGCTGGCGGCGGCCACCGCCTCCCGCCGGGTGAGCCGGGCACCTGCGGCGAACACCTGGTCAAAGCGGGCCGTCCCCAGCGCCTGGCACAGCTGGGCCATCAGGTCGGCCTCCGGCCGGCGGTGCGACGGCCACACCCACACGCCGACCCGCCGGCGCAGTCCTTCGGCCGCCGCGGCCAGCAGCGCCGCCCGCTCGGGGTTGCCCTCCGCGAACGCCAGGCGGGCGAACGCGGCCAGGCTCAGCGTCACGAGTTGTGTGCTGTAGGCCGCCAGGCTCAGCTCCAGCCCCTCATCGAGCAGCCCCCGGGCGACCTCCCGCCGTCCCTGCATCAGGGCCAGGGTGCCGAGCGGCACCCGGGAGGTCGCGGCGAGCCAGGCGTTGTCCACCCGGTCCGCCAGGTCGCGCGCCTGGCTCAGGTGGTGCAGCGCGTCGTCGTAGCGACCGATGGTCGTCTCCAGAGAGCCGCTCGTGAGACTGGCCGAAGCGGTTCCGAGGGGCTCGTCCTGGCCCTGAACTCCTCCAGGGAGGCCAACGCGTCCCGCAGGGCGCCGTCGAGGTCGCCCGCGATCGGTGCGGTCCACGCCATGGCCAGCTGGGACGCCGCGTGTAGATAGGGGTCGTCGATGCCCGAGAGCAGCGGTGCCAGCCGCTGACGCGCGGCCAGCGCCCCTGGGTCGTCGCCTATCTCCCGGGCGGTGACCGCTGCTGTCCAGAGCAGTTCGGCCCGGGGATGGTGGTCCAGCGAGTCGGTGGTGGGCAGCAGCTGCTCGACCCAGACCCGTGCCTCGTCCAGATGATCCCGCTGCGACAAGAAGGGCCACAGGACCCGCAACAGGTGCGGCAGCGGCCTCGCGTCATGGGCCAGATACCAGCGCACCGCGGCGGCCAAGTTGCCCGCCTCGGCCTCCAGCCGCTCAACCCACTCGCGCTGGCCGAGGCCGCGTAGCGGCCGGTCCGCCTGCTCGGCCAGCGCCTGATAGTAGTCCGCGTGGCGGCGCTGGATCTGGGCGGCATCGGGACGGGCCGCGAGCCGCTCGGCGACGAATGTGCGGACGGTCTCCAGCGTCCGGCACCGGGGACCCAGGTCGGTGCGGTCGAGCTGGACGAGGCTGTGGCGGTCCAGGGCTTCGGTCAGGTCCAGGGCCCGGTCCTCATCCACTCGAACATCACCGCCGTGAGCCGCAGCGCCGAAATCGCCCGCGCCACTGCCCGCCGCTCATCCGCCAAATCGCCCAGCGTCGAACTCACGAACACCCGCAGACGCTGGTCAGCAGTCCGGATGGGCACCCTCTCGCCACCCCTCGCTCACCGAATGCCTCTGGTGTGCCTCTACTATGCGATTCTGAAACGGGCGGGTCGGCAGCGATAACGAAACGCACGCCTTGAGGCGCCGCGGCTTCTGTAGCGGCTTTGGCCCGGCCGGGGTTCGTCGTGTCATTGTCCCGGATCTGCTGCCACTGTGGACAGGTTCGGGAAGGTGACCGGGCTCCCGCACCCGGCCCTTATCGATGGACCCGGCGACGCCCGGCGGCCGCGCCCACCGGCGGTCGTCCGGTTACAGTGCTGGCATGCCTGTGACGGCTGGGCATACCCCGGCGCCGGAAGACCTTCCCGGCGCGTCGTGGGACTGGGAGCCCGGTCTGCGCGCGGTCGTCGACCTCGTGCTGGCGTCCCCGGTGGCGATGGCCCTGGCGGTCGGCGACGACCTCACGCTGGTCTACAACGACGCCTACGCCGAACTGCTCGGCCCGCGCCACCCCGGGGCGTACGGCCGGCCGGCCGCCGACGTGTTCCCGGACAGCTGGCTGCCCGGTGGCGCCGGACCGGTCATGCAGCGGCTGCTGCGCTCCGGCCGGCCCGGCCGCGACAGCGGCGACGACGGCGAGGCCGCCCTGCCGGTCCGGGGCATGTCCGCCGTGCGCGATGGCATCGGCCGGCTCGCGGCCGTCCTGGTGGTCGCGGCCGAACTGGTCGAGGTCACCCACCAGCTGCAACGCCTCAGCACGCTGAGCGCCGCGCTCGCCGGCACCCTGACGCTCGACGACGTGGCGCGGGTGGCGCTGCGGCACGCGCATGCGCTCGCCGACGTCGACCAGGTCGCCTTCGCTGTCGACGACGGCCCTGGCTGGCGGGCGGTCCGGCGGATCCGTGGCGAGCTGCTCGACGATGCCGACGAGCGCCTCCCGCCGGTGTGGCGGCGGCTGCCCGGCGGCTCCCGCGCACCGCTCGCCGTCGCGGCCGCCACCGGCCAGGCGTCGTTCGTCGCCGACGGCGAGCCGCTGCGCGGCACCGCCCTGGACCGCCACGACGAGAAGGTGCGCGCCATGGCCGCGCTGCCGCTGCGGACGGAGTCGCTGCGCGGCGCGCTGACGTTCGGCCACCGCGGCCGGCGCGGCTGGACGCCGGGCGAGCGGGCCTTGCTGACCGCCGCGGCCGAGCTCGTCGCGCAGGCCGCCGAGCGCGCCCGCCGGTTCGAGACCCAGCACGGCACGTCCCAGCTTCTGCAGCGCAGCATGCTGCCCCAGCACCTGCCGGAGAGCCGGCGGTTCCGGCTCGCGGCCCGCTACGAGGCGGGCGTCGACGGCAACGCGGCCGGCGGCGACTTCTACGACGCGTTCGCGCTGCCCGGCGACCGTCTTGGCATCGTGCTGGGCGACGTCGCCGGCCATGACGTGCGCGCCGCCGCACTGATGGGTCAGATCCGGGCGGCGCTGCGGGCGCTGGCGCTCGCCGACCCCGAGCCGGCCGGCGTGCTGCGCGGCCTCGACCGGCTGGTGTCCAGCCTCGCCGCCGAGAGCCGCAGCGACGAGCTGTTCGTCACGGTCGTATACGCGATCGTCGAGGCCGACGGTCGGCTGGACGTCTCCACCGCTGGCCATCCCCCGCCGCTGATCCGCCGCCCGGGCGCGCGGCCCGTCGGCCCGGCGCCGCGGCCGCCAACAGAGCAGGCGGTGCCGCGGGCTAGCACCTACTACCTCGACGTGCCGTCCGGGGCGCCGCTTGGCCTGGGCGGCCCGCGCCACACCGCATCCGCCCGGCTCGCGCCCGGCGAGACGCTGCTCATGTTCAGCGACGGGGTCGTCGAACGCCGCGGCCACGATGTCGGCGAAGGGCTGGCCACGGTCGCGCGTGCCGTGGCGGCGGCCGCGAACGGGGATCCCCGTACCTTGTGCGCGCTGACCACCGCCGCCGTCGGCGGTGCCACGGAGGACGATGTCGCGGTGCTGGCTGTCGAGCACGCCGTCACGCCGAGCCGCTCGGCAGGCATGGAGATCCCAGCCGAGCCAACCGCGCCCGGCCGGGTGCGGCGTTGGATGGCGGCGCAGCTCGCCGCCTGGCGGGTGCCGGATCCGGTGATCGGCAACGCGGTGCTCTGCGCGAGCGAGCTGGCCACCAACGCGCTGCTGCACGCCGGCACGGCCGCGCGGATCGAGGTGGACCTCAGCCCGGAGCGGCTGCTGGTCGCGGTGTCCGACAGCGGCACCCGCGGCGGCGTCACCCGCGCCTACACCGAGCGGCTGAGCAGCCGCGGCCGCGGGCTCGGGCTGATCGAGGAGCTCAGCGACGCGTGGGGGACCGACCCGGCCGTACGCGGGTCCACGGTGTGGTTCGAAATGTCCATTCCCCACGACGCGTCGGAGCCTTCGCGGGCGGGTAACACCGTGCCATGACATCCGGCGCCGCGCCTGTGGGCGTGCTCTTCGACGTCGACGGCACCCTCGTCGACACCACCTACCTGCACACGGTGACCTGGTGGGAGGCGTTGCGGGAGACCGGCCACGACGTACCGATGGCGAGCATCCACCGCTCGATCGGCATGGGCTCCGACAAGCTGCTCGAGCACCTGCTCGGCTCGGAGCGCGACCGCGACGTCGACAAGAAGATCTCCGACGGCCACAAGGAGCGCTACCGGACGTGGTGGCCGCAGCTGCGCCCGCTGCCGGGCGCGGCCGCGCTCGTGCGGGCCTGCGGGCAGCGCGGGCAACGGGTGGCGCTCGCGTCGTCGGCGAGCGCCGAGGAGCTCGCCGCCCTGCGCAGGGCGCTCGACGCCGACGACGCGATCGACACCGCCACCTCGGCCGGCGATGCCGGAGAGAGCAAGCCGGAACCCGACATCGTCGAGGTCGCCCTGCGCCGCCTCGACCTCGCGCCCGATCAGGTCGTGTTCGTCGGCGACTCGGTGTGGGACGTGGCCGCCTGCGTCCGGCTGGACGTCGCCTGCGTCGGCTTGACGAGCGGCGGCACGAGCCGGGGCGAGCTCGCGGGCGCGGGCGCGATCGCTGTCTACGACGACGCGGCCGACCTGCTGTCCAACCTCGACGCCTCCCCTTTGACGGCACTGCCGTGACCGGCCTTCGCGGCTGATGGAATCGGCCGACGTCGCGTACGCGCTCCTCGGCGTCGGCGCGTTGCTCGCCGGCGTCCTGCCCCGACTGCTGGAGCGCCGCCCGTTGTCCATGCCGATCGCGTTCCTTGTCCTCGGCATGGCCGTGTTCGCCCTGCCCACCGGCATCCCCAACCCCGACCCGCTGGCGCACCCCGGCATCGCCACCCACTTGACCGAGATCGGTGTGGTCGTCGCGCTCATGGGCGCCGGGCTCAAGATCGACCGGCCGCTCGGCCGGCGGCGCTGGGCGTCCACCTGGCGGCTGCTGGCGATCGCGATGCCCGTGACCATCGCCGCCGTCGCGCTGCTCGGCTGGTGGTGGGCGGGCCTCGCGCCGGCCGCCGCCCTCCTGCTCGGTGCCGCCCTCGCCCCCACCGACCCGGTGCTGGCGTCCGACGTGCAGGTGGGCGAGCCGACCGGTGACGAGGACTCCGAGGACGAGGTGCGGTTCGCGCTCACCTCCGAGGCGGGCCTCAACGACGGCCTCGCGTTCCCGTTCGTGTACGCGGCCATCGCCGTCGCGCTGCACGGCCTCGCCCCGTCGCGGTGGCTGGCGAGCTGGCTCGGCTGGGACGTGCTCTACAAGGGCGCCGTCGGCGTCGGCGGCGGCCTGCTCATCGGCTGGCTGCTGGGCAAGCTGTTCTTCCGGGCCCGGTGGGAGAAGGTGCGGCTGGCCCATCACTCCGAGGGCTTTCTCGCGCTGGCGGCGACCTTCCTCGCGTACGGCCTGGTCGAGATCGCCGGCGGGTACGGCTTCCTGGCCGTGTTCGTGGCGGCCCGCGCGATCCGCTCGGCGGAACGGTCCCACGAGTACCACCAGGTGCTGCACGACTTCGCCGAGCAGGTCGAGCGACTGCTGACCGTGCTCCTGCTGCTGCTGTTCGGCGGCGCGGTCGTCGGCGGCCTGCTGGCGCCGCTGACCTGGCCGGCCGCGCTCGTGGGGCTGGCGCTGGTGGTCGTGGTACGCCCGCTCGCCGGCTGGATGGCCCTGCGGGGCGCGCCGGGCCGACCGGCCGAGCACTGGGTGATCGCCGTGTTCGGGATCCGCGGCATCGGATCCTTCTACTACCTGGCGTACGCGACCGCACACGCCGCCTTTCCGGGCAGCGCGCTGCTCTGGGCGACCGTCGGGCTGGTCGTGATCGTCTCGGTGGTGGTGCACGGCGTCGCGGCGACCCCGGTGATGGCGCTGCTCGACCGGGCGGGCGAACGCACTCCCGATGTGCAAGCCCGCGGATCACAGGGTAGTTCGAACACCTGACCGATTCCGATATCGACGGCGCGACCAAGGACCCGGACGACGGGGTTACCGGCGACGAGCCGTGGACCGCGGCGCAGCGCTCCTCCGTCGCCACGCTGTCCCGGGAGGCCGGGCGGGAAGCGCCCGAGTCGCTGACCGAGGCAGAGGCCTTCAACTGATCGGGGAGCTGTCGGAACGCACCGGCCGGCGGCCGTAGCGGGCGGGTCCGGGCGTCGGACCTTGGCCGGCCGCGCCCCGGTCGGCGGCCGCATCACGCGTCCGCCGGCGTCATCGAGGGTCGACGCGGTCGTTGGCTTCCCCGAACACCCAGGGCGACGTCTGCGCGATGAAGTCGGTGGGGAACCCTGCCACGAAGCCGGTTGCCGCCTCGAGGCGGCGTGCCTGCTCGTCGGAGAGCACGCAGTCCAGCGCGCCGAGGTTGTCGTCGAGCTGGTCCAGCGTGCGGGCGCCGACGATCGGGTGCACGGCCGGCGACCAGCGGCGGGTCCAGGCGATGGCGACCTGCGAGCTGGTGACGCCCAGCTCGTCGGCGACCTCGTCGACGACCGCGGCGACGGCCCGGTCGTGGGGCGTGATCCCTTCGGCGCCCAGGCGGGTGCCGGCGGGTGCCGTGCCCCTCGTGTACTTGCCGGACAGCACGCCGCCGCCCAGCGGGCTCCACGCCGCGACGGTCATCCCGTACGCGTCGGCCATCGGCAGCAGCTCGCGCTCGACGTCGCGGTTGACGAGGCTGTACGGCACCTGCAGGCCGGCGAACGCGGTCCAGCCCCGCCACTGCGCGAGCGTGTTGGCGCGCGAGACGACCCACGCCGGTGCGTCGGAGATCCCGACGGCGAGGACCTTGCCCGAGCGGACGGCGTCGTCGAGGCCCGCATCGTCTCCTCGACCGGGGTGAGCCGGTCCCAGATATGCACCCAGTAGAGGTCGACATAGTGGGTGCGCAGCCGGCGCAGGCTGGTCTCCAGCGACAGCACCAAGTTCTTGCGGTGGTTGCCGGCCGCGTTGGGATCTGCGCCGTCGCGCGAGACCGAGTACTTCGTCGCGAGCACGAACCGGTCGCGGCGCCCATCGAGCAACCTACCCACGAACTCCTCGCTGAGCCCGCCGCGGTAGTTGATGGCCGTGTCGACGACGTTGCCGCCGGCGTCGGCGTACCGGTCGAGCATCCGCCTGCACTCGTCGAGCGGCGCCCCCACGCCGCCGTGCTCGCCGAAGGTCATCGCGCCCAGGAACAGCTCGCTGACCCGCAGCCCGGTGCGGCCGAGCGTGCGGTAGCGCACGCTACGGCTTCCGGCCGTCGAGGCGGATGGTCCACGGCTCGATCGTGTCGACCACGAGGTGCGAGCCGCTCCACGGGTCGGTCGCGAACCGGGCGCGGATCTCGTCCTCGGACGCCGCCTCGACCGCGTGCATCACGCGCTCGCCGTCGGACAGCGGACCGCCCAGGACGACGAAGCCCTCGGCGACCAGGTTGTCCATGAAGGACGCGTGCGCGTCCCACCCCGACTGCTCCTCCATCGGCTTACCCGCGACCCATGACGGCCCGGTGCGGCGGATCAGCACAAGAAACATGCCCACTGCGGCAGCGTACGACACGCGAGCGGAGGGGCCGTGCCCGTC
>DATDJX010000250.1:0-39182 GCA_036520275.1 Asanoa sp. | reverse complement strand
CCGTCCGTCTGATCATGACGCGGCCGTGCTCGAGCGGTTGGCGCAACGCCTCGAGCGCGCGGCTGCCGAACTCGGGAACCTCGTCGAGGAACAGGACACCGTGGTGGGCGAGCGAGATCGCGCCGGGCCGGGCCAGGCCGGAGCCGCCGCCGACGAGCGCGGCGACGCTCGACGTGTGGTGTGGCGCCTGGAACGGCGGCCGCCTCAGCAACCGCCCGTCGGGTGGCAGCAGCCCGGCGATCGAGTGCAACGCGGTGACCTCGAGCGCCGCCTCGTCGTCGAGCTCAGGGAGGATCGACGGCAATCGCTCGGCGAGCATCGTCTTGCCGGCGCCTGGCGGCCCGAAGAGCGCGACATGATGCCCGCCGGCCGCCGCGACCTCCATCGCCCGCCTGCCCAGGCCCTGGCCGGAGACGTCGGCGAGGTCGAGCATCGGCTCAGCCCTCGGCGGCGACTCGGGTGGCGGATCGAGAAGCCGCGCACCGTCGCGGACGAACGCGATGAGCCGATGCAGGGTGTCGACGGCCCGTACCCGAATGCCCGGGATGACCGCGGCCTCGGCCGCGTTGCCCACGGGAACCACCACGCCCGCGAGGCCGGCCCCCGCCGCCGCGGCGACCATCGGCAGGATGCCGCGCACGGGCCGCACCATGCCGTCGAGGCCGAGCTCGCCCAGGATCGCCACCCCGTCGAGCGCGCCCAACGGGAGCTCGCCGGCGGCGCCGAGCAACGCGGACGCGATGGCCAGGTCGAACGCGGAGCCGCGTTTGGGCAGCGTGGCGGGCAACAGGTTGAGGGTGATGCGTCGGTTGGGCCACTTCTCGCCGGAGTTGACGATGGCCGCCCGTACGCGATCTCGCGCCTCGTTGAGCGCCGTGTCGGGCAGGCCGGACAGGATGACGGCCGGCAGGCCCGCGGAGAGGTCGGCCTCGACCTCGACGAGGTGTCCCGCGACCCCGACCAGTCCGACGGAGAGCACCTTGGCGTAGCTCATGCCGGTCACGGTGGCCGACGTCGACGGCGCGCCGCCACCGCGTGCCGGTTGCCCTGTGGACTGTGGACAACCGCCCGATCACGGCAGAGTCGTGCTACGGCGGATCAGTACCGCTCCGGGGAGGAGCGGGAACCTCCGCCGCGACGACACGACCGTTCGCTCCACGGCGCGGCCCGACCGCACGCGGCAACGACCACGGCGCGGCCCGACCGCACGCCGCAACGACCACGGCGCGGCCCGACCGCCACGCGCAACGACCACGGCGCGTGACCATGACCCGTACCGCGGGGCCTTCTGCACAAGCGCTCGCCAAGTGGTACACGGGGCGACCGGACGAGGAGAAGAGCGCCGAACCGAAGGCCGGTTCGACGAGCAAGGACCCGAGCCGGTGGTGTGCCGAGGCTAGGAGCCGAAGCCCGGTTCGGCGGGCAACGAGATATCCGGCTTTTCTAGCTCTTCCACGTTGACGTCCTTGAACGTCATAACCCGAACATTCTTAACAAAACGTGCAGGGCGGTACATGTCCCATACCCAGGCGTCGTGCATCTCGACCTCGAAGTAGACCTCGCCGTCCGAGTTACGGACGTGCAGGTCGACCTGGTTGGCTAGGTAGAAGCGGCGCTCGGTCTCGACGACGTACGAGAACTGGCGGACGATGTCGCGGTACTCCCGGTAGAGCTGCAGCTCCATCTCGGTCTCGTATTTCTCGAGATCCTCTGCGCTCATCGCACTCCGCCCTCCATGGCACCATCTTCCCCCACCAGCGTCGACGGCCGTAGCCGGTCGCCCGACGCCACGCCGACCGTACCCCCTGGCGGCTCCGAGTGCTCCATCGGCAGAAGCTGCGGCACGAAGGGCCCCGGCAGCACCGCCGGGCGACGGCTGCGCGGTGGCCGACCGTTGCGGCCCGACACGCTCGCCACGTTGATATAGGAGAACCGGTGTTCGACGCAGGGCCCGAGCTCCGCGAGGACGGCGCTGTGCTCGGGCGTCACGTAGCCCTTGTGCTCGTCGAAGCCGTACGACGGGAACCGCTCGTGCAGCTCGACCATCAGCCGGTCCCGGGTGACCTTGGCGAGCACCGAGGCCGCCGCCACGCAGGCGGCGACCTGGTCGCCCTTCCAGACGGCCAGGTTCTGCACGCCGACACCGTCGCACGGGAAGCCGTCGGTGAGCAGGTAGTCGGGCCGGAACGCCAGCGACGCGACCGCCCGGCGCATCGCCGCGAGGTTGCAGACGTGCAGGCCGCGGGTGTCGACCTCGACGGCGGGAATCACCACGACGGCGTACGTGGACGCGCGCGCCACCACCTCGTCGTAGATCCGCTCGCGCGCGGCCGGCGTGAGCAGTTTCGAGTCGTTGAGCCCCTCGATCTCGCCCCGGCGACCCTCCGGGAGCACGGCCGCGGCGGCCACCAGCGGACCCGCGCAGGCACCGCGCCCGGCCTCGTCGGCGCCGGCCACCCGGGCGAACCCGCGCCGCTGCAGCGCACGCTCCAGCGCGTAGATGCCGCCCTCGCGGCGTACGACGGTGCGTGGCGGGTCGAGCATCACAACACCTCTCGGAGCACGGCCGGCAGCTCGCCAGGATAGAACCGCTCCGTCGTGGACTCGAGGTCGGCCACCGTCCACCAGCGCTGGCCGTCGATCGATCCGCGCTCGATCTCGTCGAAGCCGGAGACGTCGACGTCCCATGACGGCACCCGCAGCAGGAAGAAGTCCTGCTCCTGCCGGTACCAGACGCCGTCGAACGGGAACTCGGTGACCTCGCTGAACACCGGCGCCCCGAGCGACGCGGGAGTGACCCGCAGCCCGGTCTCCTCGGCGAGCTCGCGGGCGGCGCCGTCGGCCGGCGACTCCCCCGCCGCCAGCCCGCCGCCGACCGTGAACCAGTAGACGTGCCCCGGCCGGCCAGGGTCGACGCCGCGGAACATCAGGACCCGGTCCGTGCCGTCGACCAGGAGCACGCGGGCCGCCCGGCGAGGATGGAACTCGGTCACGACGCCGACTCGCTTCGCTCGCCGACACCGTGACCACCGCTGAGCCAACCGGTGCCGTCGCTTCGCTCCGTCACGACCCCAGCCTATGCACCCGTGGCGGTCAGCTCGACGGCCCCGGCACCGAGTCGAACGTGTTCGGCACCGACAGCCAGGTCGCGCGACCGACCGGCCAGAACACCACGAACGCCCGGCCGACCACGGCCTTCTCGGAGATCGTCGACAGGGCGACGTCGTCGGTCTGCTCCCAGTGCTCGAGCGAGTCACCCGACTCCGACCGGTGATCGCCCATCACCCACAGCCGGCCTGCGGGCACGGTGACGTTGAACGGCTCGTCGGCCGCCGCGTCGTGGGCCCCGCCCTCGCTGAAGATGTAGGGCTCGTCGATCGCATGTCCGTTGATCCTGATCCGCTGCTGAGCGTCGCAGCATTCGACCCGGTCGCCGCCGACCGCGATCACGCGCTTGATGAAGTCTTCACCCTCCGGCCCGCTTTGCCACTCGCTCGGCGCCTTGAACACGATGATCTCGCCCCGGTGGGGCGACCGGAAGTCGTAGACGAGCTTGTTGACCAGCACCCTGTCGTAGATGTTGAGCGTGTGCTCCATCGACTGGGACGGGATGTAGAAGGTCTGCAGGAGGAAGGCACGCACCAGGACCGCGACGAGGATGGCCACGCCCAGCAGGATGGGCAGCTCCCGCCAGAACGAGCTGCGGCTCTTTTCGGTCTTGGGCTCGTCAATCACGGACGGAGCCTACGTTGCCGGAGTGTGCGGCGAGGGCGGGAACGGGGAATAAACAGGACTGTCGGCAATATCGTCGCAGCAACGGCGAAATCTCCATGATCGGTACGGACCCGGCTCGCGGACGGAGAGCCGAGCGCGGCCGGTCGCGGCACGGTCTCGAACGTAGCCGGCACCGGCAGGTTGGCCCACCGGCTCGACGGCCACAGGATCACGAACGCTCGACCGACGACGTTGGCGATCGGCACCGGCCCCTGGCACCGCGAATCCTGGGATACGCCGCGATGGTCGCCCATCATGAACAGCTGCCCGGGCGGCACGGTGACCTCCTTGAACCGCCTCGACCCGCACTGGGTCGCCGAGACCGGCGCGTCCGGCGGGGAGTTGTCGAACACGTACGGCTCGTCGAGGGGTTGGCCGTTGACGGTCACCCGCCCCTGCGCGTCGCAGCAGGCGACCTTGTCGCCCGGTGTGCCGATCACCCGTTTGATGAAGTCCTTCGCGCCGGGACGGCTGACCCCGACGAGGTCGCCGATCGTGCGGCCGAGCTTGGTCGCGAAGCCGGGCGGGGTCTCGTCGACGACCTGCGGCGCCCAGGTCTCGGGACCGCGGAACACCACGATCTCGCCCCGCTTGGGGTCGCGCACGTCGTAGACGATCTTGTTGACGAGCACCCGATCGCCGACGAGCAGGGTGTTCTCCATCGATCCGGACGGGATGAAGAACGCCTGGAGCAGGAAGGTACGGATCAGCACGGCGAGGCAGAACGCGATGACCAGAAGCAGCGGCAGTTCCTGCCACAGCGGCATGGGTTTGCGCCGGCGGGGGGCGCGGCGGCGCCGAGGCCCATCGACGCCGTCCCGTCGGTCCACGCTGGCTCCCCAGGTCGTGCAGACACGGCGCTACCGCCCGCCCGCGCTCCTCGAGGGGAACGCGCCGAGCGGTAGCGCGCGGCTGTGCGTACGCGGCAAGAGTAGCCGCCGCCGCTGAAAACCCTCGCCGCCCCGAAATGGGGTGGCGCGTCAGCCGGCCTGCTTCTCCCGCAGCTCCTTGATCTTGGCCTTCTTGCCGCGGAGCTCGCGCAGGTAGTAGAGCTTGGCCCGGCGCACGTCGCCGCGGGTCGCGACCTCGATCCGGTCGATCTGAGGGCTGTTGACCGGGTAGGTGCGCTCGACGCCGACGCCGAAGCTCATCTTGCGGACCGTGAACGTCTCGCGTAGCCCCGAACCCTGGCGGCGGATGACCACGCCCTGGAAGATCTGCACGCGGGAGCGGTTGCCCTCGACGACCCGCGCGTGCACCTTCACGGTGTCGCCGGCACGGAAGGTGGGGATGTCGGTGCGCTTCGACTGGGCGTCAAGAGCGTCCAGGGTGTTCATCGCTCATCCTTGAAGCTCGCGGCACACCTGCGTCGGTGTGCGGATGGGTACCTCTGATTCCCGGCCAAATCTTTCGGTTCGGCCCGGAGATCCTCGTCGTCGACTGCGGCGCAGACGAAAACGGCAACCTCATTACTTTGCCATATCGGTGCCCGAGACCCGAAATCCGGCCTCCGCGAGGACCGCCCGGTCCCGGTCCGACAGCTCCGGCGCGTCCGGGCCGACCAGCATGTCCGGCCGCCGCTGTGCGGTGCGCGACAGGGCCTGGTCCCGCCGCCACCGCGCGATCCGGCCGTGGTCGCCGGAGAGCAGCACCTCGGGCGGCGCCAGGTCGCGCCACTCCGGCGGCTTCGTGTAGACCGGCGCCTCGAGCAGGCCCTCGGCGTGCGACTCCTCGGTCAGCGACGCCGCGTTGCCGAGCACGCCGGGCAACAGCCGGGTCACCGCCTCCATGATCACGAGTGCCGCGGCCTCGCCGCCGAACAGCACGTAATCGCCGAGCGACACCTCGGTCACCGGCATCCGGGTCGCCGCGTGGTCGACCACCCGCTGGTCGATGCCCTCGTACCGGCCGCACGCGAAGAGCAGGTGCGGGGCGGCCGCCAGCTCGTGGGCGATGGCCTGGGTGAACCGCGCCCCCGCGGGCGTCGGAACGACCAGGTGCGTTTGCGCGTCGGCCAGGGCATCGAGCGCCCCGCCCCACGGCTCGGGCCGCATCACCATGCCGGGTCCGCCGCCGTACGGGGTGTCGTCGACCGTGCGGTGTACATCGCCGGTCCAGGCGCGCAGGTCGTGGACGGCCACGTCGAGGATGCCCGCCGCGCGCGCCCGACCGATCAGCGACAGGTCGAGCGGAGCCAGGTAGTCCGGGAAGATCGTGACGACGTCGACGCGCATCGGAGGCCGCTTCAGAGATCCAGGAGGCCGCCGGGCGCGTCGACGACCACCCGGCCGCCGGCCACGTCGACCTCCGGCACGATCGCCTTCACGAACGGGACGAGGGCGGTGCGGCCGCCGGGTCGCCTGAGCACGAGCAGGTCGGACGCGGGCGCGTGGTCGACGCGGGCCACCTCGCCCAGCGGCTCACCGGCCGGGCTGACCGCGGCGAGGCCCACCAACTGGTGGTCATTGAACTCGTCCGGGTCGTCGGGCGGGGCGACCGCCTCGCTGTCCACGCACAAAAGGACGTCGCGGAGGTTTTCGGCAATGTCGCGGTCGTAGACGCCGTCGAAGGTCACCAGCGGCCGGCCCTGGTGCCAGCGGACCGCCTCGACGGTCAGCTCTTCGGGCACGCGCACGTCGGGCGCCGCAGCCGTCGCGTCGGTGCGCAACACCGACCCGACGGCGAACCGCTGCTCCGGCTCGTCGGTTCGGACCTCCACGGTGACCTCACCGCGGACGCCGTGCGGCCGACCGATCCGGCCGACGACCAGAAGCATCAGTAGGCGTCGACGATGTCGACCCGGACGCCCCGGCCGCCGATCGAGCCGATGATCTGGCGAAGAGCCTTGGCCGTACGACCACCGCGCCCGATCACCGTGCCCAGGTCTTCGGGGTGGACGCGGACCTCGAGCCGCTTGCCGCGGCGCGAGTCGACGAGCCGGACCCGTACGTCATCGGGATGGTCGACGATGCCCTTGACGAGGTGCTCGAGCGCCGGCCGGAGTGCCACGTCAGGCCTGCTCGCCGGGGTCCGCACCGGCCTGCTCCTCAGTCGCGGGGGGTTCTGCCGGTGCCGCGGCCTTCGCGGCCCTCTTGGCGGCCTTGGTCGGGGCGGGTGCGTCCGACACGCCGGCCGCCGCCTTCGCCTCGGCCTCGTACGCCTCCCGGCGGTCGGCCTTGGGGGCCGCCACCTTCAGCGGCTTGGGCGCCGGCAGGCCCTTGAACTTCTGCCAGTCGCCGGTCTTCTCGAGGATCCGCTGCACGGCCTCGCTCGGCTGGGCGCCCACGGACAGCCAGTATTGGACCCGCTCGGACTTGACCTCGATGAGCGAGGGCTCTTCCTTCGGCTGGTAGATGCCGACGTACTCGATCGCGCGACCGTCGCGTTTGGTGCGCGCGTCGGCGACGACGATGCGGTATTGCGGGTTGCGGATCTTCCCCATCCGCAGGAGCCGGATCTTTACGGCCACAGTGTTTTCGCTCCTGTTGCGACTCGTGGATGAGCGGGCGCCGGCACAGTGGGGTTGGGCCGGGACCGCTCGTGGACGGCGGCGCGCCCGAGGTAGAGGGCGCCGGGCGCGCGCCGGATACCAACGAGCCATTGTGCCAGATCGGACACCGGCTCATGCGCGGGGTCGGTCCCATCCGTCCGGCCTGGTCGGAAAGGCCGCCCGCCGAAGGGAGGGCCGTGAGACATGCGTCACACCCGGTGCCGTCGAACGAAACGGCCGCCGCATCGATCAGCTTGACCGCCCGCTCGCCGGCCGCGCGGATTTCCACCGGACCGGCGTGAACCGGAGCGGCGGATCAGTACGCACGCGCGAGGATCGCCGTGAGCTCCGGCTCGTCCTGCGAACCCGGCACCGTGCCGTCGGCACGCACCAGGCAGCGTACGGTCACGCCCTGGGCGTTGGCCTCCGCCTCGCCGGGCTCGCCAACCGCCGACCACGGCACCCGCGCCCATCCGTCGGCGACCGCCTGCAGCGCTTCGCCGAGCGTGGACACGTCGACCGTCTTGGCCTCACGGTGCGCCAGCGCCGCGTCGTAGAGCGCCTGCTGGTCGGCGTCGAGCGCGGCCAAAACCTGACCCACCACATCGGAGACCGGGACCGGCGTCTTCGAGCCGTCGACCCGGCGCACGAGCATGGCGTTGCCCCCCGCGAGGTCGCGCGGGCCGACCTCGACCCGTACCGGATAGCCCTTCAGCTCGGCGTCGACGGCCCGGCGCCCGAACGGGGTGTCGACCCGGTCGTCGAACCCGACGCGGACGCCCGCGTCGCGCAGGGCGTCGCGCAGCTTCACGGCGGCCTCGCCGACGCCGTCGCCCGCCTTGACGATCATGATGTGTGCCTGCACGGGCGCGAGCCGCGGCGGCACCCGCATGCCGTTGTCGTCGCCGTGCACCATGATCATGCCGCCGATCATGCGGGTGGTGCTGCCCCATGAGGTTGTCCACGCGTGCTCGACGCTGCCGGCGTCGGAGGTGTAGGTGATGTCGAACGCCCTGGCGAAGTTTTGGCCGAGCTCGTGCGACGTGCCCATTTGCAGGGCCTTGGCGTCGCCCATCATCGCCTCGAGCGTGTAGGTGCTCGTCGCGCCCGCGAACCGCTCCCGGTCGGTCTTGCGCCCGACGACCAGCGGGATGCCGAGGACGCCGACCATGAAGTCCTCGTACACCTCGTGCAGGATCTTGCGCGCGTACGCCCGCGCGTCGGCCTCGCTCGCATGGGCGGTGTGCCCCTCCTGCCAGAGGAACTCGCTCGTACGCAGGAAGATCCGTGGCCGCAGCTCCCAGCGCACGACGTTCGCCCATTGGTTGAGCAGCAGCGGCAGGTCGCGGTAGGAGTCGACCCACTTGGCCATGAACTCGCCGATCACGGTCTCGCTGGTGGGCCGTACGATGACCGGCTCGGCGAGCGGCTTGCCACCGCCGATCGTGACCACCGCCAGCTCGGGTGAGAACCCCTCCACGTGATCGGCCTCGCGCTTGAGGTAGCTCTCCGGGATGAACAGCGGAAAGTACGCGTTCTCCGCGCCGGCCGCCTTGATCCGCGCGTCCAACTCGGCCTGCATGCGCTCCCAGATCGCGTACCCGACCGGCCTGATCACCATCGTGCCGCGGACCGGCCCATTGTCGGCCAGTTGCGCCTTCGCGATCAGGTCTTGGTACCAGCGGGGAAAGTCCTCCGCACGGGGAGTGAGCACGCGTGCCATGAGGCGACATCCTATGCGGGGGTGCGGCGGCGCGATGCCTGCGGGTCACGCACGGTCAGCTCCACGATCAGGCCGTACGCACGACCCGCTCCTTCCGCCCGATGCGCGCACGGGTGCACCGTCCGCTGTCCACGGCAAACCCGGTGGGTAACCTGCGGCAACGGTCCTTTTCTCGGCCTCTACAACGTGATTCCCCTCGGATTCGGCGGCTTGGGGCAGCGATGGGCGAACCGAGGAGGCAGATGGTCGGCCAGGGGTGGGCAGACCTGCGGCACGTGCAGGTGGGCGGGCATCCCAGCTATTGCACGAAACCCGACGTCGAGCTGTCACCGGGTGCCCACGCATGTGTGACGGTCAACGAGGTCCAGCTCGGCGAAGCCGGCAACGTCATGGCAATGCCGGACGCCGACGTGACTCTCGCGGTGCCGCTGCGTGTGGCACGCAAGGCGATCGGCGGCGGCTGGGACGGCTTCATCACCGACCCGATGACCGGTGACCGCCTCGCCGTGTCGCTCGCGCGGTGGCGGGGTCGGGACCAGGACGCCACGCTGCTTCAGACCAAGATCGAGATCGCCGGTGCGACATGCCCGGTCGGTGATCTCTCGCAACGAAGGGCGTTGCCGGACGCACCAGCAGGACGCCAGACCGGCACCGTCGCGCTGACGGAGGGCCACCCGCGCTCCGGCTCCCGGCAGCACTCGGGGTCGTTTCGACAGCACACGGCGATGTCCCACCCGCGCATCGCGCGGGGGGGCCGCCGCCTAATCCCCAACCGATGCGTCGGCGCCATCAGGTCCAGAGCTGATAGCGGCAACGCCGACCCACCACCCCGCGCCCGCCTCGGGTCGGGTCACCTGACGATCCGGCCCCGCAGGACGATCCGCCGCGGGGTGCGGACCGCCCGGAGGTCTCGACGCGGGTCGGTGTCGTAGACGACCAGGTCGGCGAGGCCGCCCTCGACGAGGCCGGGGAAGCCGAGCCAGGCGCGGGCGTCCCAGGACGCCGCGGCCAGGACGTCGCCCGGGCTCATGCCGCCCTTTTCGTGGAGCGCGAGCATCTCCTCGGCGGCCAGGCCGTGCCCGAGCGTGCCGCCGGCGTCGGTGCCGACCCGGATGGGAACGCCCGCCTCGTAGGCCTTGCGCACCACGTCCGGGAAGTCCCGGTGGAGCGTCCGCAGATGGGCGGCATAGCCGGGGAACCTGCCCTCCGCCCGGGACGCGATGTCGTCGAACGTGTCGATGTTGATCATCGTGGGCACGAGGACGGTGCCCCGGCGGGCCATCTCCGCGATCGTGTCGTCGTCCAGGCCGGTGCCGTGCTCGACGGAGTCGACGCCGGCCCGGACGAGCGTCTTGACCGCGTCCTCCCCGAACGTGTGCACCGCGACCCGGGCGCCGGCCGCCTGGGCGGCGTCGATCGCGGCCTTCAGCGTCTCGGGCGGGAACGTCGGGGCGAGGTCTTCGGCCCCGCGGTCGAGCCAGTCGCCCACGAGCTTGACCCAGCCGTTGCCGGCGCGGGCCTCCTCGGCCGCGGCGGCCGGCAGCTCGTCTGCCGTGCACTCCCGCGGGATGCCGCGCAGGTGCGTCTTCGGCGCGGCGAGGTGGCGCCCGGCACGGGCCAGCCGGGGGGTGTCGGGATCGTCGTCGAGCGCCGGATAGGGATACGGCGAACCGGCGTCGCGGATGGCCAGGGTGCCGGCGTCGCGGTCGATCCGGGCGGCCGCCCGTGCCTCGTCGACACTGGAGACGGGTGCGCCGCCGGTGCTGATGCCGATGTGGCAGTGGGCGTCGACGAGCCCCGGCAGCACGAAGCCGCCGTCGCTCAGCGTCTCGGCGCCGGCGACCGGTTCGTAGGTCACCCGGTCGCCGACCAGCCACAGGTCCCGGACCTCGTCGTCGGGTAGGACCACGCCCCGGACGTGCAGGGCCGTCATGCCGCCTCCTCGACCGCGCCGGTCATCGCGTGCGGTCATCCCACGCACAGCTCGTTGCCTTCCGGGTCCGCGAGCGTCACCCAGGTGTGCGTGCCCTGCCGGCCGTCGTGCAGGTGGGTCGCGCCCCTGGCCGTGAGTCGGGCGACCACCTCGGCCGGATCCTCGGGGGCGACCCGCAGGTCGAGGTGCACCCGGTTCTTGACCGTCTTGCCCTCGGGCACGAGCTGAAACAGCATCCGCGGCGCCCGGGCCGGGCCGTCGGGATGGTTGATCGCGGCGCCGGACCTCCAGACGAGCCGACCATTGTGGGTGGTGGTGTCGCCGTCCTTGGCGTAGCCCTGCTCGATCATGCTGCGGATGAAGTCTTCGTCGCTGGGCTCGACCTCCCAGCCCAGGGCGTCGGCCCACCAGTCGGCGAGTGCATGGGGATCGGCGGAGTCGAACGTGACCTGGAAGGTGTATGCCACGCGACCGATCTTAGGGACGGCATCGACACGTTGATGGCCGCCCGGGGCCCGAGGTAGTCGGGCCGCAGCCGCGCAGCACGAGCCGCATTGTCTCGATCATGGGCACCATGGTCGCCCCGGGGTCGCGCGACCGCACCGCCCGGCGCCGCGGGAGCGCCGCCGGGTCGACCGTCACGCGCAACGGCAGCGCGGTGTTGACGATTTCGGTCGTGCGCGTCGCGGGCCGCCAGTCACCGTCGTCGGCCCCGACGAGGCGGCCGGGCGGATCGGTTCATGTCTCGTCGCGGTCTTGCGGCTTGGTCAGCTTGTTGAAGTCGAGCTTCGGCAGCTTGAACCCCGGCGGGAGACCCTGGCTGCCCTGCAGGGCGGCCGGGTCGAGGCCCGGGGGCAGCTGCGGCATCCCGCCGCCTGGGAACCCACCCGCCGGAAGACCACCGCCCGCACCCGTGCGGGGACGGTTGCCGCCCTTCGTGCCCTTACGCTTGTTCTTCGGGCTCTTGGTGGCCTTGCGCCGGCTGCCGGGCAGACCCATCATGCCGCCCATCTGCTTCATCATCTTCTGCGCGTCGGCGAAGCGGTTGAGCAGCTGGTTGACGTCCATGACGGTCACGCCGGAGCCGTTGGCGATGCGCGCCCGCCGCGAGCCGTTGATGATCTTCGGGTTGGTGCGCTCGCCCGGCGTCATCGAGCGGATGATCGCCGCGACCCGGTCGAAGTGCGAGTCGTCGAGCTCGGCGATCTGGTCCTTCATCTGACCCATGCCCGGCATCATCGCCAGCACGTTGGCGATCGGCCCCATCCGCCGCACGGCGATGAGCTGGTCGAGGAAGTCTTCGAGGGTGAACTGCTCGCCGCCCATGAGCTTGGCGGCCATCTTCTCCTTCTGGTCCTCGTCGAAGGCCTGCTCGGCCTGCTCGATGAGGGTCAGCACGTCGCCCATGCCCAGGATGCGGCTCGCCATCCGGTCGGGGTGGAAGATGTCGAAGTCGTCGAGCTTCTCGCCGGTGGAGGCGAAGAGGATCGGTTGGCCGGTGACCTGGCGTACGGACAGCGCCGCGCCGCCGCGGGCGTCGCCGTCCAGCTTGGACAGCACCACGCCGGTGATGCCGACGCCGTCGCGGAACGCCTCGGCCGTCGCGACCGCGTCCTGGCCGATCATCGCGTCGATGACGAAGACGATCTCGTCCGGGTCGACCGCGTCGCGGATGTGCTCGGCCTGGGCCATCATCTCGGCGTCGACGCCGAGGCGACCCGCGGTGTCGACGATCACGATGTCGCGGGCGTGCCGGCGGGCCTGCTCGATGCTCCGCCGCGCGACGGCGACCGGGTCGCCGACGCCGTTGCCCGGCTCGGGCGCGAAGACCTCGACGCCGGCCCGGCCGCCGAGCACCTGCAGCTGGTTGACCGCGTTGGGACGCTGCAGGTCGGCCGCGACCAGCATCGGCTGGTGGCCCTGGCCCTTGAGCCAACGGGCCAACTTCGCGGCGAGCGTGGTCTTACCGGAACCCTGCAGGCCGGCCAGCATGATCACGGTCGGTGGCTGCTTGGCGAACTGGAGCCGACGCGTCTCGCCGCCGAGGACGTTGACCAGCTCTTCATGCACGATCTTGATGACCTGCTGGGCCGGGTTGAGCGCCTGGGACACCTCGGCACCGCGGGCGCGCTCCTTCAGCGCCGCGATGAAGCTCTTCACCACGGGCAGCGCGACGTCGGCCTCCAGCAGCGCCAACCGGATCTCGCGAGCGGTGGCGTCGATGTCGGCGTCGCTGAGCCGGCCCTTCCCGCGGAGCTTGGTGAAGATCCCGGAAAGGCGGTCGCTCAAGGTGTCAAACACGGTGAAACATCCCGAATGTCGGAAGTGGGCGCTGCACGGAGCGGCGGGGACGCCGCACCACGCCAAGGGTATCCGCCGCGACGGCCGAACGCGGAACGGCGCCGAGCCGTCCCGATCGCGGCCCCCTGCTCCGCGATCTTGTAGTTATGGCCCCTCCGATGCGCCCTTTGTCCCTTTCGCTGGGGCCAGAAGTACAAGATCGCGGGGAGGAGGGGTCGCGGGGAGGAGGGGTCACGAGACCAGGCCGGACTGGTAGGCGAACACGACGAGCTGCGCGCGGTCGCGCGCGGACAGCTTGATCATCGCTCGCGACACGTGCGTACGGGCGGTCGCCGGGCTTACCACTAGCCGCGCGGCGATCTCCTCGTTCGAGAGTCCCTCGCCAACCAGGCCGACGATCTCCCGTTCCCGGTCGGTCAGCGCGTCGAGCCGCGGGTGCGGTTTGAGCACCCGCGACGGCCGGGTCGCGAACTCCCGCACCACCCGCCGGGTCACCGACGGCGAGAGCAGCGCCTCACCGGCGGCAACCAGCCGGATCGCCTGCAGCAGGTCGGCCGGCTTGGTGTCCTTGGTGAGGAAACCGCTCGCGCCGTGCCGCAGGGCGTCGAACACGTACTCGTCGAGTTCGAACGTGGTCAGCACGATCACCCGGGTCTCCGCCAACGAGGGCGAGGCCACCACCCGCCTGGTCGCCTCGATGCCGTCGATGCCGGGCATCCGGACGTCCATCAGCACGATGTCGGGCCGGGTCCGCTCCGCGAGCGCGACCGCGGCCAGGCCGTCCGCGGCCTCGCCGGCCACCGTCATCCCGTCCTCGGCGTCGATGAGCGCGCGCAGGCCGATCCGCACCAGGTCCTGGTCGTCGGCGAGCAGTACCGAGATCACGACGGCGACCCTAGCGGCAGGGACGCCCGCACCTCGAACCCCCCGCCCGCCCGAGGGCCGGCAGCGAAGCTGCCGCCCAGCGCGGTGACCCGTTCGCGCATGCCGGCCAGCCCGGTACCCTCGCCCGCGACGACACCGCCCCGGCCCGTGTCAGTCACGGTCACGGCCAGCGCTGACGGTGAGTGCGAGACGACCACCGACGCGGTGGCCGTGCCCGCGTGCCGCAGGACGTTGGTCAACGACTCCTGCACCACCCGGTACGCGGCGAGGTCTACCGCGACCGGCACCGGCGTGCCGGCGGCGTCGCCGGATACGTCCAACGTCACCGGCAACCCCGCGTGGGCCAGCCGCTCGCGCAGGTCGGGCAACTGGGCGAGGCCGGGCGCCGGAGCCCGCCCGTCGCCGTGCCGCAGCACGGCCAGCGTCACCTTCAGCTCGTCGAGCGCCTCCTTGCTGGTCCGGCTGATCGCGGTCAGCGCGCTCTCCGCCTGTTCGGGCTTGCGCGCGAGCAGGTGCAACGCGATCTCGGCCTGCATGTGGATCGCCGCGAGCCCGTGGCCCACGACGTCGTGCACCTCCTGTGCGACCCGCAGCCGCTCGTCGTCGGCGAGCTTCTGGGCCCGGTCGGCACGGGCGCGGGCGGCGGTGGCGCGGGTGTACCCGACCGCGAACGGCACGGCGACGAAGGCGATCGCCGGGAACAGGCCGGTCAGGCCGGGATTGCCGTTGCCGGACACGAAGATGTGCGCCGCGATCGCGAGCATGGCGACACCGCCGGCGATCGCGGACGTACGCAGCGGCAGCACCGCGGCGACCGTGTACACCGCCACCGCGAACGAGATCATGATCGGCCCGTACGGGTAGCCCATCAGCACCGAGGTGGTGGTGGCTGCGGTGACCATGGCGAGCGTGGCGAGCGGCCAGCGCCGCCGGGTAGCCAGCGCCGCGGCGGCGATCCCGACGAAGGTGAGTCCGAGGGCGTCGACCGGTCGCGCCGTGGGCTGGTTCTGCGCCGCAAACTGCGTACCCACGAGGCCGAACAGCAGCAGCACGGCCGCGAACAACGCGTCGAACGCCTGGGAGCGCCCGGGAAGCGAGGATCCCGGGCGCCCGGCAGAAGTCGCCACACCGGTTCGCACGACGTCAAAGGATGTCACGGCGGCGCAGCGCCGCGGCAGCCAGCGCGCAGAACCCGACGAGATATCCGGACAGCACCAGCGCGGCCTGCCCGCCGCCGACCAGCCCCTGCACGCCCGGCGTGTCCGACGCCGAGCCCAGGGCCGCGGCCAGCGACCCGGCGTTCGGGCCGGGCAGCCCCTTCTGGAGCTGGGCGACCCAGTCGAGCAGCGGCGCGGCCAGCAACGCGAGCAGGTTCTGCACCGCGAGCAGCCACACGAGGCCGAGGCCGATCGGCAGGGCGACGCCACGCAGCAGCACGGCGAGCGCGCCACCGAACGCGGCCCACATGAACGCGATCAGCCAGCCCGCGCCGATTCCCGCGGCGAGGTCGAGTATCGACGGCCAGTCGGCGGGGGCGTTCTCGACCGCGGCGACGATCGCCGACGCCGCGGCGCCGACCGCGAAGAGGACCACGACGCCACCGAGCGTGGCCAGGGCCAGCGCGGCGAGCTTGCCGCCGAACACCGACAGCCGCGACGGGCCCTGGGTCAGGACCGTCTTCCAGGTCCCCCAGCCGTACTCGCCGCCGACCGTCAGCACGCCGAGGATCACCATGAGCGCGCCCAGGAAGACCGGCAGGCCGCCGATCGAGTTGCCGACGAGCTTGGCCGGCAACAGTGCGGCGAGGCCGAGGTCGGCTCGCGGTCCGCCCGTGCCGCCGGCGTAGCCGGCGTACGGGATCACGTAGGTGAACAGCAGCGCCAGCACGACGGCGATCGCGAGCAGCAGCCAGGTCGCCGGCCGGCGGACCAGCTTGTACGACTCAGCCACGAAGCTGTTCCACATGGGACGATCCCTCCTCGTCGGACGTCATCTGGAAGAACACCTCTTCCAGGTCGCGCTCGTGCGGCCGGATTTCGCTCACCGCGACGCCAGCCGTGACCAGCTTGGCGTTGATCTCCGCCGCCCGGTCCGGGGCGACGGAGAGGTCCAGCGCCGGCCCGTCCACAGACACCGACGCGGCGCCCACCAGGGCGCGGGCCAGCTGCGCGGCCTCCTCCAGCGGCGACGCAACGACGCGTAGCCCGGCCGTGCCGCGCAGGTCGGCGACCGTGCTCTCGGTGACCAGCCGCCCGCGCGAGATGATGCCGACCCGGTCGCAGATCTGCTCGACCTCGCCGAGCAGGTGGCTGGAGAGCAGCACCGTGCAGCCCGCGGCGCCGAGCCGGCGGATCAGCGACCGCATGTCGGCCATGCCGGCCGGGTCGAGTCCGTTGGTCGGCTCGTCCAGGATCAGCAGCCGGGGGTCCTTGAGCAGGGCCGCCGCGACGCCGAGGCGCTGCTTCATGCCGAGCGAGTACGTCGCGTACTTGTCGCCGCCCCGCCCGGCGAGGTCGACGAGGTCGAGCACGAGGTCGACGCGCGCAGCGGCTGTGCCGCCGTACCGGGCGAACACCCGCAGGTTGTCGCGCCCGGACAGGTACGGGTAGAACGCGGGTCCCTCGATCAGCGCGCCGACGCCCGCGAGTCCCGCGCCCGGCGGCAGCCCGTTGACCAGCACCTCACCGGCGGTCGGCCGGATCAGACCCAGCAACATCCGCAGCGTCGTGGTCTTCCCGGCTCCGTTGGGGCCGAGGAAGCCGTAGACCTCCCCCGCCCGTACGGTCAGGTCGAGGTCCTGTACCGCGACCACCGACCCGTACCGTTTCGTCAGGTTTTCGCATACCACGGGTTCCATGGCACAGACCTTGCCCGCGTACGGCCGGCGTGGCGTCGGCGCGCGAGCGGCGATCCGGGTACGTCAGCCGACGTACGCGGCCGTCAGGACGGCCGATTCGATCGACGCCCGCTCCTCGTCCGGCGGCCAGCCACCCACCAGGTAGAACGCGTCGACGACGTCGCCGCCGAGCGTGGAGATGCGGGCGGCGCGGACCTGCGTGCCGGCCTCGTCGAGCGCGCTCGCGACCCGGAACAGCAGGCCCGGCGAGTCGCCGGCGCGCAACTCGAGCACGACCGCGTCGGTGGCCGCCTCGCGGAGCCACACCACCCGCGGCGGTGCGCCATTGCCCCGGCCCCGGCCGGAACGGGCCCGCAGCCGCTGGGTCACCGAGACGTCGCCGGACACCGCGCGGCGCAGGTCATGGGTGAGCGCGATCGGGTCGGGCGGCGTGCCGTACCGGGGCTGCACCAGGAACTCCACCAGCGCACGACCGTCCACCGTGGATGCATCCGCGCCGAGCACCTCGAGCCGGTGCAGTGCTAGGCAGCCGGCCACCGCGGCGAGCAGGCCGCGCCGGTCGGCCGCGGCGACCGCGACCCGGTCGCCGTCCAGGTGTACGGCCGGCAGCGGTCCCGCGACCAGCGCGGGATCCGGCTTGGGCGGCTCGGGCAGCACGCCGCTGTCCAGCGCGGTGTGCACCCGGCGGACCAGCTCCGCGATCAGCCGGCCCTTCCAGTTCGACCACGCGGCCGGGCCGGTGGCCCGCGCGTCGGCGCGGGCGAGACCGTACAAGAGGTGCAGGGTCGCGCTGTCGCCGACCGCCGCCGCGACCGTCGAGATCGTCATGGGGTCGCTGAGGTCACGACGGGTGGCGACCTCGGGCAGCAGCAGGTGCAGCCGGACGAGCTTGGCCACGGTCGCCACGTCCGACGGGGTCAGCCCGATCCGGGCGGCGACGCGGGCCGCGAGCGGCGCGCCGACCGCGCTGTGGTCGCCCGGCAGGCCCTTGCCGACGTCGTGCAGGAACGCTCCGATCAGCAGCAGGTCGGGCCGGTCGACCTCGCGCGTGTAGCGGTCCGCCTCCGCGGCCGCCTGCACGAGGTGCCGGTCGAGCGTGAACCGGTGGACCGGGTTGTGTTGCGGCAGGCTGCGCATCCGCGGCCACTCCGGCAGCCAGCCGCCGACCAACCCGTACCGGTCGCACGTCTCCCAGGTGGGCACCAGGCCGGCGCCCGCGCCAAGCAGGCTGACCAGGGCGGACCGCGCCGCCGGCGGCCACGGCGCGGGCAAGGGCGGGCAGAACGCGGCCAGCCACTCGCAGGTGGCGCGGGCGATCGGCAGGCCGGTGGTCGCGGCCGCGGCGGCCACCCGCAGCGACAAGCTCGGATCGGGGCGCGCGCCGATCGCCGTACGGGCCAGCACGAGCTCGCCGTCCTGCTCGACCACGTCGCGCGCGACGGGCCGCCGCGCGGGCCGCCCGTCCGGGCCGCGGCGCCCCTCCCGGCGGTCCTGCCGGAGACGGTCGGCCGCGCGCCACGCGTCGTCGAGGGCGTGCGCGACCGTGCGGGCGTCGCCCGCGACCCGCCGCAGCAGGGCGTCGCCGTCGTCGATCCCGAGGAGCCCGGCGACCGCGTCGCGTTCCTGCGCGACAAGGCGGTCGACGCGCCGGCCGACCGCCACGTGCAGGGCGTCGCGGGTGTCGAGCAGCCGCAGGTGGGCGGCCGCGACGGCCGGCCGCAGCGCGTCGGTGACGCCCGCGCGAGCGATCGCGCGCAGGATGCCGACATCGCGCAGGCCGCCGCCTGCCTCCTTGAGGTCGCCTTCCAGCAGGAACGCCAGCTCCCCGTGCGCCCGCCAGCGCGCGGTGGTGATCTCGCGGAGCCCGGGGAGCTGGCGGATCGCCGTGCGTCGCCACTGGTCGGCAGCGGCGGCCACGAGCCGGGCGGAGAGGGCGGCGTCGCCGGCGACGTACCGGGCGTCGAGCAGGCCGAGTGCCACCTTGACGTCATCATGGGCGACCGACAGCGCCTCGGGCAACGTCCGCACAGAGTGGTCGAGGCCGAGCCTGGCGTCCCAGATCGGGTACCAGAGCGACGCGGCCAGCGCGTCCATCCCCGGGACGCCCGCGTGCAGCAGGACGAGGTCGAGGTCGGCGTGCGGCGCGCACTGGCGCCGGCCGAGGCCACCCACCGCGACGAGCGCGACTCCCGGCCGGTCGGGCAGGAAGAGGGTACGCAGCCAGGCGTCGATCCCGGCCGCCCGGGCCTCGCGGGCGCCGGCGCCGATGCCCGTATCGAACACCGGACCGGCAGCGGCCTGATGCGCCGCTGCCGGTCCTCTGCTCATGCTTCTAGAGTGCGTCGAGGCCGCGCTCGCCGGTGCGGACGCGCACCACGTCCTCGACCGACGTGACCCAGACCTTCCCGTCGCCGATCTTGCCGGTACGGGCGGCTCTGACGACCGCGTCGACGACCTTGTCGACGTCGATCTCGTCGGTCAGCACCTCGATGCGGATCTTGGGCAGGAACTCGACGGTGTATTCCGCGCCCCGGTAGACCTCCGTGTGGCCCTTCTGGCGCCCGTACCCCTGAACCTCGCTCACGGTCAGGCCCGCCACGCCGAGCGCGTGGAGTGCCTCCTTGACCGCGTCCAGCTGGTAGGGCTTGATGACCGCGGTCACCAGCTTCATGTCCAATCCCTCCATCAGGGAAAGCTTCTCATTCCGATTGGGCGTCGTGGGTGGCTCAGCCGGCGACCTTCTCGCTGACCGGGGCGGCTTGCTCTTGCGTGGCCTCTTCCGTGGCCTCTGGGTGCGCGCCGGGCGTGATGCCCGCCATGGCGAACGCCCCGCCGCTGCTCCCGCCGGCCGGCTGCAGGTCGTAGCCGGACTCGGCGTGCTCCGCGACGTCGATGCCCTCGATCTCGGACTGCGCCGACGTGCGCAGGCCGATGGTCACCTTGATGATGAACGCGATCAGCGCAGCGACGCCGCAGGAGTAGATCGTGACGATGAGGCTGCCGAGCGCCTGCCGACCCAACTGGGTCACGCCGCCACCGTAGAACAGACCCTCGCTGGCGCCGAGGCCGCTGATGGCCGAGTTGGCCTGCAGCGTCGCGAAGAACCCGATCGACAGCGAGCCGATCCATCCGCCGACGAAGTGCACGCCCACGACGTCGAGCGAGTCGTCGAAGCCGAAGCGGTACTTCAGGCTGACCGCCAAGGCGCAGAGCGACCCGGCCACGAGGCCGAGGAGCACGGCCGGGATGGGGGCGATGAAACCACAGGCCGGGGTGATCGCGACGAGGCCGGCGACCGCGCCGGAGGACGCTCCGACCAGCGTCGGCTTGCCGTCGCGCAGTTTCTCGATCAGGATCCAGCCCAGCACGCCGGCCGCGGTCGCGACCTGCGTGTTCACGAACGCCATGGCCGTGGTGCTGTCGACGGTCAGCTCGGAGCCGGCGTTGAAGCCGAACCAGCCGAACCAGAGCAGGCCCGCACCGAGCGCGACGAGCGGCACGTTGTGCGGCTTCATGGCCTCCCTGGGCCAGCCGATCCGCCTACCGAGCACCAGCGTGAGGCCGAGCGCCGCCGCACCGGCGTTGATGTGGACCGCGGTGCCACCGGCGAAGTCGAGAGCCTTGATCTTCGAGCCGATGAAGCCGCCGCCCCAGATCCAGTGCGCGACCGGGACGTAGACGAGCGTGAACCAGCCGAACGCGAACAGCAGCCAGCCGCCGAACTTCATCCGGTCGGACGCGGCGCCGCTGATCAGGGCCACCGTGATGATGGCGAACATCATCTGGAACGCCATGACGACGTACGTCGGGATGCCCGTACCCGCGCCGAGGAACAGCCATTCCTCGCCGGCGAAGCTCGTCTGGGTGCCGAAGTACTGGGTGAAGCTGCCGACGATGTTGTTGACGCCGGCGTTCGAGTTGGTGCCGAACGCCAGGGTGAAGCCGTAGATGACCCACAGCACGGAGATGAGCCCGATGCACGAGAAGCTCATCATCATCATGTTCAGTACGCCCTTGGACCGGTTGAGGCCGCCGTAGAACATGGCCAGACCCGGCGTCATGAGCAGCACGAGCGCGGACGACAAGAGCAACCAGGCGGTGTTCCCGGTGTTGATCTCCACGCTGCCTCCTCTCGAGAGTTCCTCCCTCCGGCAGGCAGAGCAGCGTCGCCCGTTCGCCGGTTGCGTGGAAGCCTCCAAGGTCGCTGTTTCGGCAAAGGTCTCTGCGCGGTTACCAGCGCGTGACGGCTTGTTTCGCACGTGTGAAGGACCCGCACGCTCCGCGGAAAGGATCGGCCTTCGCCCGTCGATCTTGCAGTGTGGTCCCCGCATTCCGGGTGAATGCCGCGTCGTGGCCCCCGCACGTGCAAGATCGGCGGGGTCAGGGGCGTCTAGCGCAGGGCGTACTCGAGGGTGTGGCGTTCGTAGTCGAGCAGGCGCAGGTCGCGCATCGGGCGCCGCAGATGTCCCTTGTGGACGATCCGGACGAAGGCGGGATCCCCCGCGGCCGCCATGCGGCGGATGCCCTCGACGTGGTCCACGATCCGCTTGCGGATGGTGCGGACCAGGCGGTGCCGGTCGCGGGGGATGAGGCCGTACGCGTCGGCGAACATGCGCAGTCGGGCAGGGCGGTTGGGGCGCTTCCAGCCCAGCGTGTACGAGTCACGGTCGGAGAACAGCGGCACCCAGGTCCAGGCGGTGTAGGCGACGTCGTAGATGCGGGCGCCCGGCGAGCACAGGTCGAAGTCGATCAGCGCCAGCGTGCCGTCCGGCCGCCAGATCACGTTGTGCGGCGCGGCGTCGTGGTGGCAGATCACCTCGGTGTCCGGAGGGGGTGGGCCGAACGAGCGCCAGACCGCGCCCGGCGGTGGCACGAAGCCGTACTGGGCGTCGTGGAACATGCGCAGCATCGTCGCGACCGTGACCAGCGCCTCGTCGGTGACCCAGTGCGGCGCGAGGGGGTACTCGCCACACTCCCCCTCCAGGTACGACAGGACCTCGCGGTTGCGCTCGTCCATGCCGAGCGCGCGCGGCGACCCGGTGAAGCCGACGCGTTCGAGGTGGCGGAGCAGGGCGTGCACCGACGGCGTCCACGGCCCGACGTTGCGGCGTACGGTGTCGCCGACACGTACCACCGTGCTGACGTTGCCCCCGCGCAGCGGCACCTCTTGCGACGTCACGTACGGTCTCCCGAGGCCAGGCGACTGGAATGCGTTGGTCACCCGAGGCTACGCGTCCGTGCCAACCAGCGCGTCCACGAACGCCGTCGGCTCGAAGGGCGCCAGGTCGTCGGGACCCTCACCCAGGCCGACCAGCTTGACCGGAATACCCAGCTTGCGCTGTACGGCGATGACGATGCCGCCCTTGGCGGTGCCGTCGAGCTTGGTGAGCACGACGCCGGTGACGTCCACGACCTCGAGGAAGACCCGGGCCTGCTCGAGGCCGTTCTGGCCAGTGGTCGCGTCGAGCACGAGGAGGGTCTCGTCCACCGGACCGTGCTTCTCGACGACCCGCTTGACCTTGCCGAGCTCGTCCATCAGGCCGACCTTGTTCTGCAGCCGGCCGGCCGTGTCGACCACGACGGTGTCGACGTCCGTGTCGATGCCACGCTTCACGGCGTCGAACGCGACCGATCCCGGGTCGGCGCCTTCGGGCCCCCGTACGACCTCGGCACCGACCCGGCCCGCCCAGGTGGCGAGCTGATCGGCAGCCGCCGCGCGGAAGGTGTCGGCCGCGCCGAGGACGACGGAGTGGCCGTCGGCGATCAGCACCCGCGCGATCTTTCCGCACGTGGTGGTCTTGCCGGACCCGTTCACGCCGACGACGAGAAGCACCGACGGCCTGCCGGTCACCTTGAGTGACCGGTCCATCGACGGATCGAGCGCCTCGACCAGCTCGGCCGCCAACAGCGCGCGCAGCTCCGTGGCCGAGCGGGTGCCCAGCACCCGGGTGCGCTCCTTGAGCCGGTCGACGATCTCCCGGGTCGACTCGATGCCGACGTCGGCGCTGATCAGGCTGTCCTCGATCTCCTCCCAGGCGTCGTCGTCGAGCCGGTCCCGGGAGAGCACCGCCAGCAGCCCCTTGCCGAACACGTTCTGCGACCGGGACAGCCGCGAGCGCAGCCGCACCAGACGGCCGGCCGTCGGCTCCGGGGCCTCGATCGTCGGCGTCGGTTCGAACGGCGCCAGCGGCACCTCTTCCTCTTCGGGCGGCGCGACCGGCGACGGCGGCTCGAGAACGGTGGTCCCCGCGGAGGCCTGCGGCGGGGCGGACGGCGGGGCGGCCGGCGGCCGGCGGCGCAGGCGGGGCGCCACGAGACCCACACCGGCGGCGACCAGCACGATCAGCAGGACGATCGCGGCGACGACGTACTCCATGCCGAAATCCTGTCAGATCCGCTCCGGTCGCTCGCGCGCGACGCCGGACGTGGGCCGATTCACGGATGGCGCGCAGGCGGCTCGGGTAGGAAGGATGAACCGTCGTCCCGCTCCCTGGAGGTCAGACATGCCCCCGCTCCTGATCGGCCCGGTGCTACGCCGGGTCGTCGACACCCGGGCCACGGTCTGGGTGGAGACCGGCGGGGCCGCCGAGGTCACCGTCCGGGCGGCCGGCGGCGGCCTGGGACGGTCCGCGACCTTTTCGGCGTACGGGCACCACTACGCGCTCGTGGTCGTCGAGGGCCTGACGCCGGACAGCTCCGCGGAGTACGAGGTGTTTGTCGACCATGTCCGCGTGTGGCCGGACCCCGAGTCGCCGTACCCCCGCAGCGTGATCCGCACCCGCAAGGCCGACGACGCCGACCAGCCCGTGCGGCTGGTCTTCGGGTCCTGCCGCGAGTCGACGCAGCACGCCTCCACCCGGCGGCTGCCGCCCGACGCGCTCGACGCGTACGCCCGGCGGATGATGGCCGACGGCCGCGACCGGCCCGACCTGTTGATGCTGCTCGGCGACCAGGTGTACGCGGACGTGATCTCGCCCAAGGTCCGCCGCCTGCTGAAGAAGCGGCGCAAGCCCGGCCGCGGCCGCCCCAACCTCCACCGGCCCGAGGACCAGGTGGTGACCTACGAGGAGTACACGAAGCTCTACCTGGAGTCGTGGCGCGACGCGGAGATCCGCTGGCTCCTCGCCACCGTGCCGAGCGTGATGATCTTCGACGACCACGAGATCATCGACGACTGGAACACGTCCGCGTCGTGGCGCGCGGACGCGACGAGCAAACCCTGGTGGACCGAGCGGATCACCAGCGGTCTCGCCTCGTACTGGGTCTACCAGCACCTCGGCAACCTGCACCCGGACGAGATCGCCACCGATCCGGTCTACGCGCAGGTGCGGGCCGCAGGCGACGACGCGACCGCGGTGCTGCGGGCGTTCGCCGGGCGGATCGACAAGGACGCCGACGTCGCCCACGACACCCCGGCCTGGCTGGCGGCGCAGTACCAGTGGAGCTACGCGCTCGACGTCGGCCGCACGCGGATCGTCGTGCTCGACAACCGGTGCAGCCGGGTGCTTGCGCCGGGCCAGCGGGCGATGCTGCCGCCCGGGGAGTGGGGATGGTTCCTCGACCGGGCGCATGGCGACTACGACCACCTGGTCGTGGGCTCATCGCTGCCCTGGCTGCTACCGCAGGGCATCCACCACCTGGAGGCGTGGAGCGAAAAGGTGATCGACACCGCCTCGCCGCGCCGGTCGGCCGCGGGCGAGAAGATCAGGCGCGCGGTCGACCTCGAGCACTGGGCCGCCTTCCAGCGGTCGTTCGGCGACATGGCCATGCTGTTCGCGCGGATCGGCTCCGGAAAGCCGGTCGAGGTGGGCGACCGGGTCGGCGCCGGCGAGGCGTACGGCGCGCCGGCCTCGATCAGCGTGGTATCCGGTGACGTCCACCACTCGTACGTGGCCCGGGTCCTGTTCGACGCGGACGTCACGACACCCGTGCACCAGCTGACCTGCTCACCGGTGCACAACCAGGTGCCCGCCGTTGTCCGGCCGCTGATGTCCCTGGGCTGGTGGAAGGGGCCGGCGTCGATGACGCGCGCGCTCGCCCGCAGCGCCGGGGTGCGCCGGCCGGTGGTGCGGTGGCGCAAGCTGGCCGGCCCGTACTTCGGCAACGCGATCAGCACACTGCGCCTGGCCGGGCGGACGGCCGAGGTGACGATCGAGGGTACGACCAAGGACGGCGGGCTGCGCACCGTGTCCAGGGTGCCGTTGGCCCGGACCGGGCGGGGCCCTCGGGAGCCGGAAAAAACCGAAGGACTCGCGCCCACGGGTTCGGCATGATGCCGGGAATGACCTGGACCGCACCGGCGATCGAGCGCCGGCACGAGCCGTACGAGGGTGACGAGCGCACACAGCTGCAGGGCTGGCTCGACTTCCACCGCGACACGCTGTTGTTCAAATGCGCCGGCCTGGGCCGCCTCGACCTGATCCGGGCGGCGGTCGAGCCGTCGTCGCTGACGCTGCTCGGCCTGGTGCGGCACATGGCCGAGGTCGAGCGGGCCTGGTTCCGCAGCCGGGCCGGCGGCCTCGACCTGCCGGCGCTCTACTGCACCGACGACAACCTCGACGGCGACTTCGACGACGTCGCGACCGCCGACCCGGAGGCGGACTTCGCGGCCTTCCGCGCGGAGTGCGCGGCCGCCGACGAGGCGGTCAAGGACCTGGCGCTCGACCACACCTTCTTCCGCATGCGCCAGGGCAGGACGCCGACCACCATCAGCCTGCGGTGGGTCTACCTGCACATGATCGAGGAGTACGCCCGCCACAACGGCCACGCCGACCTCATCCGCGAGCGGATAGACGGCGTCACCGGAGCCTGAGCCGCCGTGCGCGCCTGCCCGGCCGGACCGGCGCGACAGCCAGCATGATGTGCTCATGACCTTGCACGTGCACGAGTTCGGGGATCGGGACGGGGCGCCGGTCGTGGCGCTGCACGGCATCCGCGGCCATGGGGCGCGCTGGCGGTTCCTGACCCGCGACCACCTGCCCGACCGGCGGGTGCTGGGACTCGACCTGCGCGGCCACGGCCAGTCGCCGTGGGAGCCACCGTGGACGCTGGAGCGCCACGCCGAAGACGTGCTCACCACGATGGACGCGCTGGGGGTCGGCCGGGCGGACCTGGTCGGCCACTCGTTCGGCGGCGCAGTCGCGGTCTACGTCAGCCACCTTGCCCCGGCACGCGTACGGCGGCTCGTGCTGCTCGACCCGGGCATCGGCCTCGCGCCCGAGAACGCCCTGCTCGGCGCCCGGGTCGGGCTGCTCGACGTGGCGTTCGACGAGCCGGCCGAAGCCCGCGCCGCTCGCGCCGCACGCTGGCCGGGCGGCGCGACCGAGGAGATGCTCGACGACGAGGTCGAGCAGCACCTGGTCCGCGGCGACGACGGCCGATGGCGCTGGCGGTTCGAGCCGGCCGCCGTCATCACCGCGTTCAGCGAGATGGCCCGGCCGGCCATCACGCCGGCGGCCGGCATACACACGCTGCTCGCGCCGGTCACCGAGTCCTCGGCCGTGCCCGAGGAGGTCGTGGCGATGTACTCGTCGGTGCTGGCACCGGTGCTCGAGGTCGCCACGCTGGCCGGTGACCACAACATCTACATCGGCGAGCTGACCGCCACCGGCGAGGCGATCCGCCGGTTCCTGTCCTGATAGACCGGTAGACCGCGCGGGGAACGGGGTATACATCGCCGTCGCTTCGCCCGCAGGGAGGCGACCTCTACACCGTCTACGACCCGGCGCTGTACAACTCGCGCACCGACGACACCGGCCGCACCGTCGGTCATGCCCTCGTGGCGACCGACAACGCGACGGCCAGCGCGTTCGCCGGTAATCCGGCGTTCACGGCGACGTCCAGCGGGTTCCGCGGCACCAGCGACGGTTGGACCGACCTGTTGGCCGACGGGCGGCTCGACGGCCGCTACCCGACGGCCGGCGCCGGCAACGTCGTGCAGACCGCCGCGACCGGGCTCACCGGTAAGCCGGGGCACGACCACGCCACGCTGGCGATCGGCTTCGCCGCCGACCAGGCGAGCGCGCTCGCCACCGCGGACGCCTCGCTGCGCGCCGGCTTCGACCGGGCGGCCCAGGCGTACGCCAGCGGCTGGCACGGTTACCTCGACGGGCTGAAGCCGGCGCCGTCCTCGCTGACCGGCGGCGCCCAGCGGACCCTGTACGGCGTCTCGGCGATGGTGCTCGCGGCCAGCGAGGACAAGACCCACCGCGGCGCGTACGTCGCCTCGCCGACGATGCCCTGGATCTGGGGCGCCGTCCGGCCCGTACCACCTGGTCTGGTCGCGCGACCTGTACCAGATCGCCACCGCGCTGATCGCCGACGGCGACACCGCCGGGGCCAACCGGGCGCTGGACTACCTCTTCGACGTGCAGCAGAAGCCGGACGGATCGTTCCCCCAGAACTCCGCGGTGGACGGCACGCCGGTGTGGGGCGGCCCGCAACTCGACGAGGTCGCGTTCCCCCTGGTGCTGGCCTACCAGCTGCACCGCACCGACGCCGACACCTGGTCGCACGTCAACCGGGCCGCCGAGTTCCTGCTCGGCTTCGAGCAGGACGGCAACCGGGCGCCGTGGTCGCCGCAGGACCGCTGGGAGAACCAGTCCGGCTACTCGCCCGCAACCATCGCCGCCGAGATCGCCGGCCTGGTCTGCGCCGCGGACATCGCCGCGGCCAACGGTGACGCCGCGTCGGCACAGCGCTACCTGGCGACCGCCGACGACTGGCGGGCGCGGGTGAAGGGCTGGACCGTCACCACGACCGGGCCGTACTCGGCGCAGCCGTACTTCCTGCGGCTGACCAAGGACGGCAACCCGGACACCGGCACGACGTACACGATCGGCGACAGTGGACCATCCAACGTGGACCAGCGCACGGTCGTCGACCCGAGCTTCCTCGACCTCGTCCGGCTCGGCGTGCTGCCGGCCGACGACCCGGCGGTGGTCAACAGCCTCGCCGTGATCGACGCACAGCTCGGCGTATCGACCGCACGGGGCCGCTACTACCATCGGGCGTCGTTCGACGGGTACGGCGAGAAGACCGAAGGCAGCCAGTGGGAGTTCGGGCTGCCCGACGACTCGCTGATCACCCGAGGTCGGGCCTGGCCGTTGCTCAACGGCGAACGCGGCGAATACCGGATCGCCGCCGGCGACCTCGGCGCCGCGGGCGCCCAGATCGGGACGATGGCACGGGCGTCGGGCCCGGGCGCGATGCTCCCCGAGCAGGTGTGGGACCGGCAGCCGCCGGCCGGGACCGGCGGTATCGAGCCCCGGCACACCGACGTTCTCGGCCACCCCGCTGGCCTGGACGCACGCCCAGTTCATCCGCCTGGCGTGCGACGTGCGCGCGGGCCAGGTCGTGGAGCAGCCGGCCGTCGTGGCGCGGCGCTACGGCGGGTGACGCATTCGCTGACCCCGCTGTCAGCGAAGTGCGTCGAACGGCAGGACGGTCTGGTCGACGTGCTGCCCGGCGTCGGTCAGCGGGAGGATCGGCGCCGCCTCCTCCCCCGGCGGCGTGCCCTGCTCCACCCAGGCGATCAGCGGGGAGAGCAGCTCGGCCAGCGCGATCTCGTCGGGTGCCGCGAACCCCGGACCGACGAGGCAGTGGTGGCCGCCGGGAATCACGTACAGGCGACTGAACACCTGGCTCGCGACGAATCCGCCCGCGGCCCGCTCGACCGCGCCGTAGTAGCCGATCGTCGCGGTCACCGGGACGGCCGGGTCGGCGGTGCCGTGGTACAGGATCAGCTTGCCGCCGTGCGCACGGAACGCGCGCAGGTCGGGATCGGTGGCGTCGTAGATGGCGTCGCCGAGGACATTCAGCCGGCGCAGCTCGGCCCGGGTGAAGCGGACGTCGGCCAGCGTGAAGTCCGCCGGTGGGTTGCGCAGGTAGGCGAGGTCGGCGAGGTAGCTCAGCGAGATCCGTGCCGCCCACGACGCCGGCGGTGGGTCGCCGAGGAAGGTGGCGGACCAGCCGAGCTCCGACCCGTACGCCTGGCCGCCGGCGTACAGGCGGTGGCCGTCGAGATCCACCGGTCCACTGTAGAACGCCTGGACCGCACCGACCTGAGCCGGTGTCGGGCAGCTCGCCGTGTCGGTGCCGGCCGGGCAGCGGATGCTCGCCGGATCGAAGTCGCAGCGCCGGGGGTCGGCGACGACGCGGTCCGCGTTGCCGCAGCGCGCGAGCACGGCGGCGTGCAGCGCGGGCAGCTTGTCGGCGGTGAGCACCGGGCGGCCGTGCGGGTCGGTGTTGTGCTGGATCATCCAGGGGTTGAACATGCCGCCCAGCCCGCTCAGGTCGGCCGCCGGGGCGCCGGCGAAGATGCCGTCGAAGTCGGCCGGGAACCGCTGCGCGAGCATCAGCGCCTGCCGGCCGCCGGTCGAGCAGCCGTCGAAGTACGAGTGGGCGGGCGGCCGCCCGTAGAACGCGGCCATGACCGCCCTGGCCACGCCGGCGAGGCTGTGCTCGGAGGTCAACCCGAAGACCGTGCGCAGGGCGAGGCTGTCGCGTGCCCACGAGCCGTCGGTGTCGTCGGGGTCGGCGTGGCCGCCGTCGGTCGCGCCGAGCGCGAGCCGCCCGTCGGCGGCGGCCGCGCACTGGTATCCGGCCGCGGGCGGGTTGACCAGCTCGACCCGACCGCAGAGGCCACCGCAGCCCTCCTGCACGTACTGGCCCTGCCAGCCCTCGGCGGGAAGCAGCAGCTCGAACGTCGTCTGCGGCGCGATCGTTCCGCGCACACGGCAGTAGCCGTGGCCGGTGCCGGTGGTCGGCCCGGCCTCGGTGACCCGGGCGCCGACGATGTTCGCCGTGGTCAATGCGCGGCACGCCACGGCGCTGTTGGCGTGCGCCTGCGGCGGCGCCGCGACGAGGGTGGCGAGCACCGCCAGCGCGGCGATGATGCCGATGCGTCGTCTCATGCCATCGACGCTAGGCACGCCCACCCTCCGCCCGGATCCGCCCGCGGACCGGGATATCCCTCATCCGCGAGAACGGTTAGCGGCCCAGCGCGGCCCGGAGGTACGGGAGGTCGGCGGCACCGGACCAGCGGTAGGCAAAGAGGCCGGCCGCCCGGGCGCCGCGGACGAAGCGGTCCGTGTCGTCGACGAACAGCACATGGTCGGGCGGGGTCTCCAGCGCCAGGCACGCCTGCTGGAAGAACTCGCGGGTCGGCTTGTGGGTGCGCAACCGCGCGGAGCTCACCACCACGTCGACCTGGTCCGTCAGCGCGAGCCCTTCGAGGTCGGCCTCGAGCAGGTCGGTCGCGTTGGTGGCCAGGCCGACCCGGACGCCCGCCGCCCGCACCTCCCGGACGAACGCGAGCACGTCGGCATCGACCTCGCCGCGGTAGGCCTGCCACTCCGGCACCGCTGCGGCCGCAGCGGATCCGTACTCGTCGGCCAGCGCCGCGGCCACCCCGGCCAGCCACTCGGCGTGGCCGACCCGGCCCGTGATGGCCGGCTGCAGCCGCGACCACTCCATCGCCGCGTCCAGCACCGCGCCCGGCTTCAGGCCGCGCCGCACCTCGATGTCGGTGACCACCGCGGGATCCCACCGGCGCAGCACGCCATCGAGGTCGATGAGCAGGGCCGTCGGCGTCGGGCGCCCCATCAGGCCTCGTCCTCGTGCGCGAGCCGCTGGCTGATCACCTCGGTCACGCCACTGCGCATGGTCACGCCGTACAGCGCGTCGGCGACTTCCATCGTGCGCTTCTGGTGGGTGATGACGATCAGCTGGCTCTTCTCTCGCAGCTGCGCGAGCAGCATGAGGAGCCGGCCGAGGTTGACGTCGTCGAGCGCGGCCTCGACCTCGTCCAGGATGTAGAACGGGCTGGGCCGGGCGCGGAAGATCGCGACGAGCGTGGCGACCGCTGTCAGCGACCGCTCGCCGCCGGACAGCAGCGACAGCCGCTTGATCTTCTTTCCGGGCGGCCGCGCCTCGACCTCCACGCCGGTCGCCAGCATGTCTTCCGGGTCGGTGAGCACCAGCCGGCCCTCGCCGCCCGGGAACAGCGTCGCGAAGACCTTCTCGAACTCCCGCGCCGTGTCGTGGTAGGCGCTGGTGAACACCTCGAGGATCCGCTCGTCGACGTCCTTGACCACCGTCATCAGGTCGCGCCTGGTTGCCTTGAGATCCTCGAGCTGGTCGGAGAGGAACCTGAACCGCTCCTCGAGCGCCGCGAACTCCTCCAACGCCAGCGGGTTGACCTTGCCGAGCAGGGCCAACTCGCGCTCCGCCTTGGCGGCCCGCTTCTCCTGGGTCGGCCGGTCGTACGGACCGGGCTCCGGCTTGGGCTCGCCGGCCGCCTCCGCCGCTGCCACCGCCGCCTGCGTCGGTGGTACGGGCTGCGCCGGGCCGTACTCGGCCAGCAGCGTCTCGACGTCGAGCGCGAAGTCCTCGGCCGCCTTCACCTCGAGCTGCTCGATGCGCATCCGCTGCTCGGCGCGGGCTACCTCGTCGCGATGGACCTCACCGGTCAGCCGGTCCAGGTCTGCGCCGAGTCGGCGGGCCGCCGCCCGTAGCTCCTGGAGCTCGGCCTCGCGCGCGGACCGTGCCTGCGCGACGGCGTCGCGGGTCTGCTCGGCCGACGCCAGCGACACCGCGACGCGGGCGAGCGCCTCTCGGGCGCCCACCTCGACGGCCCGGGCGATGCCGGCGCCGCGCACCCGGGCGGCGCGGCGGGCGGCGGCGCGCTCGCGTGCCGCGCGCTCGGCGGCCGCCTGCCGCGCCAGCGAGTCGGCCCGGCCGGCGATCGAGGCGACCCGCTCCTCGGCGGTGCGGACGGCGAGCCGTACCTCCATCTCGTTCTGTCTCGCCTGCGGGACCATCGCGGCCAGCTGGTCGCGTTCCTCGGTGGACGGTTCGGCGTCGAGCGGGGTGTTCACGGCCAGCTCCAGCCTGGTCTCCAGCTGGGCGAGGTGCTCCAGGTCGCGGTGGCGAGCCTCCTCGGCGCGGGTGCGGGCCGTCGCCAACCGCTGGGTCTCGGCGTGGGCGGACCGCGCGGCGGCGCCCAGCTCGGCGAGGCGGCGGGCGGCGGCGTTGCGCTCGCCCTCGGCCGCGCGCTTGGCAGCAGCGGCCCTCGCGACCAGCTCCTCGCGGCTGTCGAGCGTCGCGCGCGCGGCCGCGAGCTGCCCCCGCAACCCGTGGATCGACTCCTCGGCCTCTTGGCGCCTGAAACGGGCCTCCTCGACGGCGGCCTGCACCTCGATGAAGCTCTGGCCCTTCGCGGAGCCGCCGGCTGCGGCGTAGGCACCCACGACGTCGCCGTCGGGCGTGACCGCGCGCAGCCGGGGGTTGGCGGCCACCGCGCGGGTGGCCGACTCCAGGTCGGCGACGAGGACGATGTCGCGCAGCGCGTGGTGGACAGCGGGACGGATCCGGGGGTCGCAGCGTACGACGTCGGGCGCCCACCGGGCCCCGTCGGGGAGCTTTGGCCGCAGCGTGTCGAGCGGGCCGATCATGCCAGGCTCGGCGGGGCTGCCGACCAGGATGCTGGCCCGGCCGGCGTCCTGGATCTTGAGCAGACGCATGGCCTCGGCCGCCTCGTCGACGCCGGCGACCGCCACCGCGTCGGCGAGCGCGCCGAGCGCTGCGGCCAGGGCGGCCTCGTGGCCGGGCTCGACGCTGAGCAGGGTGGCCAGGCTGCCGATGAGGCCCGGCACCTCGCCGGCGCGGGCGAGCAGGGCGCCGGCGCCGTCTTTGCGCCGCAGGGCCATGCCGAGCGCCTCTTCGCGGGCCTTCCAGGTGGCGGCGTCCTTCTCGGCGGCCCGCTCGGCGTCGGAGAGCCGCCGCACCTGCGTGGCGGCCTCGTCCTGCGCGGCGACCGCCTCATCGTGGCGCTCGTCGACGTCGGCGTTGGCGCGGTCGGCCTCGCTCGACTCGGCGGCCACCGCGTCGACCTGGGCCTGCGACGCATGGGCGCGCGCCCGCGCGTCGCTGTGCGCCGCGGCGAGGCGGGCGATCTCCTCCGCCGCGCTGGTCGTGCGGGCCCTGGCCGCGTCGACCTGGCCGCTCAGCTTGGCGAGGCCCTCGCGCCGGTCGGCGATGGCATTCGCCGCGGCGCGCAGGGCGGACTCGGCGGCGACGAGCTGGCGTTCGAAGCCCTGCCGGTTTTCGACCACCTCGGCCAGGTGGTCCTTGTCGGCCTCGAGCGCGGCGCGCAGCTCGTCTTCCTCGGCCCGGACCCGTTCGGCCTCGGCGGCCAGCTCCTGCGGGTCGCGACCGGGACGCTCGTCTTCGGGCGTCGCGGACAGATGCCGGAGGCGCTCGCTCGCCAGCTGCTCGGTCGAGCGGAAGCGCTCCTGCAGGGCGGACAGCCTGTACCAGGCGTCCTGCGCGGCGGCCAGCAGCGGGGCGTCTTCGGCGAGCGCGTTCTCGAGCGCGGTGATCCGGCGCTGGACCTGGTCGTGCTCGTGCTCGACCTGCTCGCGGCGCTCCCGCAGGGCGGTCTCGTCAGCGATCTCCTTGTCGAGGGTCGACCGTAACGTGTGGAGGTCGTCGGCGAGCAGCCGCAGGCGGGCGTCGCGCAGGTCGGCCTGGATGCCGGCGGCGCGCCGGGCCACCTCGGCCTGCTTGCCGAGCGGCTTGAGCTGGCGACGCAGCTCGGCCGTCAGGTCGGTGAGCCGGTTGAGGTTGGCCTCCATCGCGTCGAGCTTGCGCAGTGCCTTTTCCTTGCGCTTGCGGTGCTTGAGGACGCCGGCGGCCTCTTCGATGTAGGCGCGCCGGTCCTCCGGCTTGGCGTGCAGGATCGCGTCGAGCTGGCCCTGCCCGACGATGACGTGCATCTCCCGGCCGATGCCGGAGTCGCTCAGCAGCTCCTGGATGTCCAGCAGGCGGCATGAGCTGCCGTTGATCTCGTACTCGCTCTCGCCGGACCGGAACATCCGCCGGGTTATCGACACCTCGGTGTAGTCGATCGGCAGGCAGCCGTCGGTGTTGTCGATCGTCAACGTGACCTCGGCGCGTCCGAGCGGCGCCCGGCCGGACGTGCCGGCGAAGATCACGTCTTCCATCCTGCCGCCGCGTAGGGTTTTGGCGCCCTGCTCGCCGAGCACCCAGGCGATGGCGTCGACCACGTTGGACTTGCCGGCGCCGTTGGGCCCCACCACGCAGGTGATGCCCGGCTCCAGCCGCAAGGTGGTCGCGGAGGCGAAGGACTTGAAGCCCTTCACGGTCAAGCTTTTGAGATGCACCTGCTCGATCCTCGTCCGGCGGCCCGCCGTCGGGGCTCACGTGGGGCGTCCAGTTGGCCAGCGTACCCGCGGCGGGGGCGGCGGGCCGGGCGGCACGCGCAGACCCCGGCTTCCGGCAAAGCACTGTTCTTGCTGGACAGGAGGGAGGGCAAAAAACTGCGCGCCGCCACTTTCGTGTCGGCGCGCTTGATGGAGAGTACGAGATCAGGTCAGTGCCGGCTCCGGCAGCCGCAGCAGATCCCCTGCCTCGGCATTTGCCGCCTCGAGCCGATCGTTTTCGGCCCGCAAGCGGGTGATCTCGAACTCCAGTGCCTGAACCCTGGCACGCAGACGGGTGACCTCGTCGAGCAGGCGCCGGTCGGGCGCTGAACCCACGTGGCCGTAGAGGGCCTTCGCCATATCGTCTCCTTGTAATGCGCTGCCGGAAGGCCGGCCAACGCGCGCCCAACCTCGCGACGGTTAGCCCACGGGCACAAGTGGGCGCAACTGGGCGCGACTGGCGACACCCCTATGTTCCGTCCTTTGGGCACTTTCGTCAAGGACCACAACGGTGGCTTAGTTCTTCCTTAGGCAGATTGTACCTAAGTGAGCGCCCCGCGTACCGTCCGTCGCGTGCATCCAGACGATCGACCCCAGGGTCGTTGGCGCGGGCGGCACCGCCACCCCCGTCGAGCGTTCGGCCCGCTCGGGCTCGCGATCGTCGTCGCCGTGATCCTCGGCGGGTTCGCCGCCGGGGCGGCGTTCCTGCCCGCCGGCTTCGTCGGTCGACCCGGCGACTCCCGCGCGGTGGTCGGCGGCCTGGCAGGTGGCGCGTCCGCCGAGACCGACGCGGCACAGGAGGCTCGCGCGGCCACGAAGATCATGAAGGCGCCGCCGGCCGCGAGCCCATCGAAGAGCCCGACCGCGAAGCCGAAGCCCAGGCCTAAGGACACCGGGACCAGTCCGACGCCGCGGCGGAGCCCGACGGCTGGCGGCGCGGCGACCGGCGCGGCGACCGGCGCCGGCGGCACCCAGCAAGCCCAGGTCGTCGTCCTGGTCAACCGGCAGCGGGCCGCCGGCGGCTGCGGGCCGCTCTCCGCCAACGCCCGGCTGACCGTCGCCGCCCAGCTGCACAGCGCGGACCAGGCCGCGCATGACACCATGTCGCACACGGGCAGCGACGGCAGCTCGCCGTGGGACCGCACGAGGCGCGCCGGCTACCCGAACGCCATCGCCGAGAACGTCGCGGCCGGCTACCGGGACGCCGAGGCCGTCATGCAGGGCTGGATGAACAGCCCGGGGCACCGAGCCAACATCATGAACTGCGCTGCCAGGGCGATCGGCGTCGGTTACGCCAAGGCGGCCGACGGCACGCCGTACTGGACCCAGGACTTCGGCTCCACGGTCTGAACCTCCCGAACTCGGGATCGACCCTGCCCTCGTCGCGTCGCCGCGCCGATGGCGGTACCCGCTCGGTGCCGCCGGCTGCCCGCGGGCCCTGCGATGTGGATGGGTCGCGGATGCCGGAGCGGTCCGGGAGACCTCCGCGGCGTGCGGCGTCGGCCGTGCGGGCCCGCCACGCAGAGGCGGGCGTGGACGCCGACCCGCTGGCGTGCGCGACACGCGGTCGCCGCGGGTCCGCCCGTGCTCGTGGTGGGCCGCGCCGGTGCCGCGGCTGACGTCGTCCGGACCGGGTCTCTGCTGGCCGTGCCGCCCGCGACCCCGGGTCGTTGATCCGGGTGATGTTGCCGGGTAGGTCGCGGGCCTCGCGCCACCGATGTGCTCGGCCTGACGACCACGGCCTACGCCGTCTTCCATCCCGGGAGCCACCCATGACGCACGACCTGCCCCGGCGGATCCGCGGAGCCGCGAGCCCGCTGCCGACGCCGCTGGTGCCGCTGTACGCGCACCCGGCTCGGGACCCGCACGCCTGGGACCCCGACGCGCTGGCCGGGGCGACCGTCGTGGTGAACGTCGACAACGGACCGGGCGGCGTGGCGGATCCCGACTACCGCGAGGTGGCCGCGCGGCTCGCCGCCGCACAGATCCCGATGCTCGGGTACGTCGACCTCGGCTGCTCGGCCCGGCCGGCCCCCGACATCCTCGCCGACGTCCGGCGCTGGTCGGCCTACCCGGTCGCCGGCGTCTTCCTGGACCGGGCGCCGACCACGCCGTTCGGCATCGGACCCGTCGCGCTGGCGGTGCGTGTGGCCCGCCGCGCCGGGTTGTTTGTGACCGTGCTGAACCCGGGCGCGCCGCCGGACCCGGTCTACCGCGAGCTCGAGGTGCCGATCTGCGCGTTCGAGGGCTCGTGGACGGAGTACCGGGCGTGGACCGGCACGGGCGCCCTGCCGGGCGACGGGCACCTCGTGCACGGCGTGCCGGCCGCGGAGCTGGAGGCGGCCCGGCGGCTCATGGGCTGGCGCGGGGCGGGCTTCGGCGCCGCGACCGACCGCGACCTGCCCGACCCGTGGGGCGGACTGCCCTCCGACGCCACCCGCCTCCTGGCCGGCGCCGGCCGCTGACGGCTTCCACCCTCGCGCATGGGCTCGGCCACGGGGGCCACCACATACCGATGGCGATATGTGATGACCCCCGTCCCCCGATCACCCCCGACTGGGCACCAGCTCCCGCTCGGGTTCCGGCGTGTGCGGCGCGTCCGCCGCCGGCCGTTCGCGCATGAACCGCGGCGCCCACCAGTTGGCCTTGCCGAGCGTCGTCATCAGCGCCGGCAGCACCACGGCCCGGATCACGGTGGCGTCGAGCAGGATCGCGGCGGCGAGGCCGACGCCGAGCTGCTTCATGTCGACCGTGCTCAGCGTCGCGAAGATCGAGAACACGCCGACCATGACGATGGCAGCGCTGCTCACCACGCCCGCCGACGAGGTGATGCCGTGTGCGACGGCGTCCCGCGTCGACATCCCGTCGCGCACGGCCTCGCGGATCCGGCTCACCACGAACACGTGGTAGTCCATCGACAGTCCGAAGAGGACGACGAACAGGAACAGCGGCAGCCAGGAGACGATGGCCTCCATCGAGCTGAAGCCCAGCAGCCCTTCCGCCCAGTGCCCCTGGAACACCAGCACCACGAGCCCGTACGAGGCGGCCGCCGAAAGCAGGTTGAGTGCGATGGACGTCAGCGCGACCACGACCGAGCGGAACGTCCACGCCATCACGAGGAACGTGAGGACGAGCACGAACGCCACGACGACCGGCAGCGTCCGCCAGACATGGTCCGCGTAGTCCTCGCTGGCCGCTACCATGCCGCCCACGGCGTACTCCGCGCCGGGCAGCGTGCCGACCGTCGCCGGGACCAGATCGTCGCGGAGCACCTCCAGCGACCGCTTGGCCTCGTCGGTGCGGCCGGCGTACGGGGTCGCGACCGACAGCACGCCGATCCGCCCGTCGGCCGAGATCTCGACGTCGGGGCCGCGCTCGTCGACCGGCGCGAACAGCGGGTTCGCCTCGGCCCGACGCGACAGGCCGTCCAGCGTGGACCTGAGCGCCGCCTCCTCGCCCGCCGGAACCCGCACCGCGACCTCGTGCGTCGTGCCCGTGCTCGGGTAGGCGGCGGTCAGCCGGTCGTACGCCTGCATGACCGTCGTCGTGCGCGGCAGGTCCTCCATGCCGGGGAACTTGAGCTTCATCCCGAGCGCGGGGAACGCGAGCAGGAGCAGCAGGCCGACCGAGACCACGAGGGTCAGCCGCGGTGCGCGCAGCGCCGGGCGCAGCAGAGCCGGCCAGAAACGTGGCGTGCCGCGCCTGGCGGTGAGCCGCCACAGTAGCGGCACCCGCGGCCGGTCGACCCAGCGCCCGAGCTTGGACAGCACGGCCGGGAGGACGGTGAGCGAGCCCGACACGGCCACCGCGACCACCAGGATCGAGCCGAGCGCGAGCGAGGAGAATACGACGTCGCCGGCGAGGAACAGCCCGGCCATCGCGATGGTGACCGCGACACCGGACACCACGACCGCGTGGCCGGAGGTCTCCGCGGCGATCTCCACCGCGTCGAGGTGCGTACGGCCCTTGGCGCGTTCCTCGCGTTCCCGCCGCACGTAGAACAGCGAGTAGTCGACGCCGACGGCCATGCCGATCAACAGCACCACGCTGCTCGTCACGTCGGTGGCCGGGATCAGATGGGAGGCCAGGGTGGACAGTCCGAGCGCGGAGACGACGGACGTCGCCGCGAGCAGGACCGGAACGCCGGCCGCGATGACCGCCCCGAACGCCACGAGGAGGATCAGCAGCGTCACCGGAAGGCTCAGCACCTCGGCGCGCTGGAAGTCCTTGCCGAGCGTGTCGTCGAGCGCCTTGTTGATGGACGGTCCGCCGACCTGTTCGACCCTCAGGTCCGGATGCGCCGCCTGCACCGCCGCGGTCGTGTCGAGCAGCGGACCGACCCGCTCGCTCGCGGTGTCCGGGTCGCCGGCCATCGTGACCGGCACCAGCAGCGCCTTGCCGTCGTTGGACGGCACCGGGTCGCCGACGGACGCCACGTCGGGCAATGCCTTCAGCCGCGCGGCCGCGTCCTGCGCGGCGGCCTTGGCGGCCGCCTGGTCGAGCGCGCCGCCGCGCGCGGTGATCAGCACGTTGTCGACCGGCGGGTGCGCGAAGTCGCCCGCCGACGCGATGGCGTCGGCCCGTCCGGCCTCGCCGATCCGCTGGTCCGCGTCGGTCGCCTCGTTTAGCCCGGCCGAGCTTCCCCCCACGAAGCAGACCGCCACGAACACGATCCACAGCGCCATGGCCCGCCACGGATGTTCGGCGCTCCACCGGGCCACCCGCACGGTCATCGGTCGCTTGGTCATTCCCCACCCCCTGTGAGTTCCCTGGACGTCACCGACGCTAGGGATGCGAGGGGCGTGGGACATCCGGGACCGACCCGCGGTCGCCCCGGAACCGTGGTCTCGGGGTTAACCCCTGCTGACCCTCATCCGCGGCCGCGGCTGGCATCGGGGGCAGCTGTAGGAGGAGCGGTTCATGAAGGCCTCGCGGCGGATCGGCGTGCCGCACCGGTTGCAGGGCAGGCCCTCGCGCCCGTAGACGTTGAGGCC
>DATDJX010000249.1:0-5254 GCA_036520275.1 Asanoa sp. | reverse complement strand
CGCGTACGGGTCGGTCATCAGGTGTGCCGGTGCCTTGCTGGCGAGCGGGCCGGCCATCAGCTCCCGCAGCATGCCGCGGGCGGTGACGACGTCGTAGCGCTTGGCCGGGTCCTTCTCCAGCAGGCCGAACAGCACGTCGGTCAGCACGCCGGCCCGCTGGGTCGGCGCCGGCGGGTCTTCGACCACCGCGTGCATCGTCTCGATCGCGTCGCCCTTGTCGAACGGCGGCCGGCCCTCGACGGCGGTGTAGAGCGTGACGCCGAGCGAGAACAGGTCGCTCGGCGGCCCGAACTCGCTGCCCATCGCGCGTTCCGGGGAGATGAAGTGCGGCGAGCCGAGCACCATGCCGGGCGTGGTCAGCTGCACGTCGGTGGGCATCCGCGCGACACCGAAGTCGGTCAGCACGCAGCGGCCGTCGGCGCAGATGAGCACGTTGGCCGGCTTCACGTCGCGGTGCAGGACGCCGTTGGCGTGCGCGACCTCGAGCGCGCCCAGCAGCGCGATGCCGATCTTGGCGACCGGTCGCGGCGCCATCGGGCCGTCGTCGATCACGATGTCGGCCAGGCTGCGGGCGTCGAGCAGCTCCATCACGATCCACGGCCGGCCTGCCTCGGTGACCACGTCGTACACCTGCACGACCGCGGGGTGCTGCAGCGCGGCGGCGGCGCGGGCCTCCCGCAGGGTCCGCTCGTACATGGCGTCACGGTCGCTGGGTGCGAGGCCGGGCGGCAGCACGACCTCCTTGACGGCGACATCGCGACGCAGCAGCGTGTCGGAGGCCCGCCAGACGGTGCCCATGCCGCCGTGGCCCACGGCTGCCCGCAGGCTATAGCGGCCGCCGACGAGGCTGCCGGGCGCCGCGCGGAGCGCGCCGGTCGAGGTCGTGCCGCTGGTCGGTAGAGAAGTCACGTGCTCACGCCACCGGGGGTCGAGAACCGGGCAAACGGACAGACCCCATCTTGGCCGAGCCGGGCCCAGAAGGAAAACCGCCTAACCTTCGGTGAGGACGCCCCGACGGTGCGTGTCGTATGCCTGTGCGGAATCCCTCACCCACCCGGACGGTGCCGGGTCATACGATCCGCTGTATGGCTGAACCTCGGCGGAGCGAGTCGGGCTTCCCGCTCAAGCCGGTCTACGACGAATCGGATCTTCCGTCTGACCTGTCGGAACGGCTGGGTGCGCCGGGCTCGTACCCGTACACGCGCGGCGTCTACCCGACGATGTACACGTCGCGGCCGTGGACCATGCGCCAGTACGCCGGCTTCGGCACCGCCACGGAGTCCAACGCGCGCTACCACCAGCTGTTGGAGCACGGCACGATGGGCCTGTCGGTGGCCTTCGACCTGCCGACGCAGATGGGGTACGACTCCGACGACCCGGTCGCGCACGGCGAGGTCGGCAAGGTCGGCGTGGCGATCGACTCGCTGCAGGACATGACGACGCTGTTCGACGGGATCCCGCTGGACAAGGTGTCGACCTCGATGACGATCAACGCCCCGGCGTCCGTGCTGTTGCTGCTCTACCAGCTGGTCGCCGAGTCGTCGGGCGTCGCCGGATCGGCGTTGAACGGGACCATCCAGAACGACGTGCTCAAGGAGTACATCGCCCGCGGGACCTACATCTTCCCGCCCAAGCCCTCGCTGCGGCTGGTCGCGGACACCTTCGCGTACTGCCGCAAGGAGGTGCCGCGCTGGAACACCATCTCGATCTCCGGCTACCACATGGCCGAGGCCGGGGCCACGCCCGTGCAGGAGATCGCGTTCACGCTGGCCAACGGCATCCAGTACGTGCGTGCGGCGCTCGACGCGGGGCTCGCGGTCGACGACTTCGCGCCGCGGTTGTCGTTCTTCTTCGTCGCCCGCACGACGCTGCTGGAGGAGGTCGCGAAATTCCGGGCCGCGCGGCGGATCTGGGCGCGGGTGATGCGCGACGAGTTCGGCGCCCAGGATCCCAAGTCGATGATGTTGCGGTTCCACACCCAGACCGCGGGCGTGCAGCTCACCGCCCAGCAGCCCGAGGTCAACCTGGTACGGGTGGCCGTGCAGGGCCTGGGCGCCGTGCTCGGCGGGACGCAGTCGCTGCACACCAACTCGTTCGACGAGGCGATCGCGCTGCCGACCGCGAAGGCGGCCCGGCTGGCGCTGCGGACGCAGCAGGTGCTGGCCTACGAGACCGACCTGACCGCGACGATCGACCCGTTCGCCGGCTCGTACGTGGTGGAGGCGATGACCGACGAGGTCGAGGCGGCCGCCGTCGCGTTGATGGACCGGGTGTCCTCGTACGGGTCCGCGGTGGAGGCGATCGAGGCCGGCTTCCAGAAGCAGGAGATCGAGGCGTCGGCCTACCGGGTCGCGCAGGACATCGACTCCGGCCGGCGGGTCGTGGTGGGCGTCAACCGCTTCGTGTCCTCGTCCGAGGAGCCGTACGAGCCGCTACGGGTCGACCCATCCATCGAGGAGGCTCAGCGGGATCGGCTGGCCGCGTTGCGTTCCTCGCGCGACAACGCGGCGGTGTCGCGGGCGCTCGACGACCTCCGCGCGGCGGCGCGCGGGACGGACAACATGCTCTACCCGATGCGTGAGGCGCTGCGCGCGTACGCCACGGTCGGCGAGGCCTGCAACGCGCTGCGCGACGTCTGGGGCATCTACCACCCCGTCGAGCGCTTCTGAACGCCCGCCCGCCACGACCAGGAACACTTCCCTGTTCGTGCGGTTGTCCGCCGGTGCATACCCGCAGTAACAGTGCGCGGGCATGGCTTTGCATCAGGCGGGTATTTTGGGTCCGTTGGGGACAACCCCCGTGACCTGCGGGTCGGTTACGCGTTGTAGGAGGTGTGGGAGCGGTGCCCGGGTTCAACAGCCCCCTGGACGCCGCCGCACCGACCGCCGAACGCTCTCACCAGGGATTTCGTGACGGTGCGCGATCTGATCACTACCCTAACGAGGTTGCGCAGCGTCACCGCCGGAGGTCTAGGCTAGCCGAGTCCCATCCCGCCCACAGTGATCGAGAATACGACGTGACGAGTGCGTTGACGGTGCCGGCCGGCAGCCCGATGTCGCCGTGGCCCGAGACCCCGCCTGGGGCCGACCCGCTGCCCGGTCAGCTCGACCGATGGCTCGCCTCCCGGGGAGCCGAGCTGGTAGCCGTACGACGTCACCTACACGCACACCCCGAGCTCTCCCACCGGGAGTTCGAGACGGCCTCGCTGGTCGCCCGTGAGCTAGCCGTCGCCGGGCTCTCACCGCGGCTGCTACCCACGGGCAACGGGGTCATCTGCGACGTCGGGTCCGGCGACCGCGTGATCGCGCTTCGCGCCGACCTCGACGCCCTGCCGTTGCAGGACACTAAGGACGTGCCCTACCGCTCGACGGTCGACGGGGTCGCCCACGCCTGCGGCCATGACGTGCACACCACGATCCTGCTGGGCGTCGGCCTCGCGATGGCCCACCTGGACGAGCTCGACGAGCTTCCCGGCCGGGTGCGGCTGTTGTTCCAGCCGGCCGAGGAGTGCATACCGTCGGGTGCGCCCGAAGTGATCGCCGCGGGCGGGCTGAAGGACGTCGGCGCGATCTTCGCGCTGCACTGCTCGCCGCAGCTGCCCGTGGGCCTGGTCGGCGCGCGCTCCGGTCCCTTCACGGCGGCGGCCGACTCGGTGTCGGTGACGCTGCGCGGTCGTGGTGGCCACACCGCCCGGCCGCACCTGACCGCCGACCTGATCCACGCCCTGGGTCGGGTGATCGTCGACGTGCCGTCGCTGCTCGACCGCCGGGTCGACCCGCGCGCAGGCGTCTCGATGGTGTGGGGCCGCGTGCGCGCGGGCGAGGCCTACAACGCGATCCCGTCCGAGGGCAGCGTCAAGGGCACCGTGCGGATCCTCAACCGCGACGCCTGGCGCGAGGCGCCGCAGCTGGTCACCCGGCTGATCCGCGACGTCGTCGCGGGCACCGGCGCCGAGGCGGAGGTCACCTACACGAGGGGCGTGCCGCCCGTGATCAACGACCGGATGGCGTCGGCGATCATCGCCGGCGCGGCCGGCGCCGCGCTCGGCTCGGAGCGGGTGGTCGAGGCGGAGATCAGCATGGGCGGCGAAGACTTCGCGTTCTACCTGGAGCAGGTGCCGGGTGCGATGATCCGCCTCGGCACCGCCGCGCCCGGCAGCGACGTACGTCACGACATCCACCAGTCCACCTTCGACGTCGACGAGCGCGCCATCGGGTACGGCGTGCGCACGATGGTGCACACCGCCCTCGGGGCGCTCGCCGCCGGCACGTTCTGACCTCTCCCGGCGGGGTCACGCCGTCGGCGGCGCGTCCCCGGCGGGGGTGGTTGCCGGGGTCACGGGCGCCGGCGGCCGCCGCCGGCGCAGCCACCAGAGCAGCACGAACGCGGGCACGCCGACCGCGACCGCCCAGGGCAGGAGCGCGCCGAGCACGGTGAGCGTCACGGCCACCGCCGCGACGAACGACGTCCAGCCGCCCTCGAGCCCGGCCAGGAAGCCGAGGTGGTTCTTCTTCGCCGCGGGTGCGGGCGCGTCCTTGCCGAGCAGCGTGACCGTGATCGTGGACAGCGCGGCGAGGTCGTCGAGCCGTCGCTTCTTGCCCTCCAGCGACGCCAGGTCGGCCTCCCGCTTCGCGACCTCGCCCTCGAGCATCACCAGCTCGTTGAGCGTCTTCGCGGACGCGAGCAGCCGCCGGCCACTGGCCACCCGGGCCTGCTGGGTGGCTATCCGCGCGTCGAGGTCGACGACCTGCTCGGTGACGTCTTCGGTGTTGATGTCGCGGCTCTCCTGTGTGCCGAGGTTCGCGATCGAGTCGACGGCCGAGGCGAACCTGTCGGCCGGGATGCGCAGGGTGAGGGTGGCCTCCGAATGGCCGCCGCTGCTGCTGCGCTTGTCGCCCCCCACGAAGCCGCCGGCGGCCGTGGCGATGGAGACCGCCTCGGACGCCCTGCGCTCCACGTTGTCGACCCGCACCGAGATCGAACCGGTGTAGACGATCGAGCGCTGGTCGACCCTCAGGTCGACCGCGACGCCCGGCTGCGCGGCGGGCGGTGCCGCACCCCCGGGTCCCTGCTTGTTCGCGTCGCTGCCCGCACCACCCTCCGCCGGCATCGGCGCGGAGCCAGAATTCGTCGACGTGTCCTGGCGGCTCGCGCCGTGGCTCCCGCCGCAACCGGCCAGCACGAGCGCGATCGCTGCCAGTCCGGCCGCGGCCGCCGATGCCGACCGCCCCCGTCGTACGCTGCTCATGGGCTC
>DATDJX010000248.1:0-11446 GCA_036520275.1 Asanoa sp. | reverse complement strand
CAGAACGGCATGCGCGCCGCCTGACCGGGCGCGGGCGAGACGAGCACCCGGTCGGGCGTGATGTCTTCGATCCGCCACGAGGTCGAACCGAGCAGGAAGACGTCGCCGACCCGCGACTCGTAGACCATCTCCTCGTCGAGCTCGCCCACCCGGGCCGCGCGCTCGGCGCCGGCCAGGAACACGCCGAACAGCCCGCGGTCGGGGATCGTGCCGCCGCTGGTAACCGCGAGCCGCTGGGCGCCGGGCCGGCCGGTCAGCGTGTCGGCCGCACGGTCCCACACCAGCCGCGGCCGCAGCTCGGCGAAGGCCGTCGACGGGTAGCGGCCGGAGAGCATGTCGAGCACCGCGTGCAGGGCGGAGTCGGGCAACTCGGCGAAGGGCGCCGCCCGCCGAACCAGGACGGCAAGGTCGCCGACCCGCCACGGGTCGAGCGCGACCATCGCGACGATCTGCTGGGCCAGCACGTCGAGCGGGTTGCGGGGGTAGCGCAGCTCCTCGATCGCGCCCTCGCCCATCCGCTCGGCGACGACCGCGCAGGACACCAGGTCGCCGCGGTGCTTGGGGAACACCACCCCCCGGGAGATCGCACCGACCTGGTGACCGGCCCGGCCGATCCGCTGCAGGCCGGCGGACACGCTCGGCGGCGCCTCGATCTGCACCACCAGGTCGACCGCGCCCATGTCGATGCCGAGCTCGAGGCTGGACGTCGCCACGACGGCGGGAAGCTGGCCCGACTTGAGCGCCTCCTCGATGTGCTTGCGCTCTTCGCGGGAGACGCTGCCGTGGTGGGCCCGGGCGATCACCGGCGGCGCGCCCGCCGCACCTCCGGCCTGCGCCATGATCTCGGCGGGCAGCCTTCCCTGGGGCGGCGGACCACCCGGTCGTACGCCGCCGGCGCGCACCGGCCCGGGCGCGCCCGCGTCGTCGAGCGCCTGGTTCTCGTCGGGCCAGGGGTCGCCGACGGCGACGGCCTCCTCGCCCGCGGAGTTGTCGGGCTCCTCCCCGGCCCACTCGTCGGGCGGCTCCAGGGGCGGCGCCCCGCGGTAGTCGCCCGGCACCGGGGCGATGCCGAGTGCGGTCTCGGCGTGCTCGGCCGCCAGCTCGTTGAGCCGCGCGCACAGCCGCTCGGCGCCGCGGCGCGAGTTGGTGAACACGATCGTCGACCGGTGCTGCCGGATCAGGTCGAAGACCCGCTCCTCGACCGCCGGCCAGATCGAGGCCCGCCGCGGTGCGCCCAACTCGTCGTTGACCGGATCCTCGACCTCGTCGAGCCGGGTCATGTCTTCGACCGGGACCTGGACGCTGACCTCGATGGTCTTCTCCGCGTGGGGCTTGACCACCTCGACCGGATGGGCTCCGCCCAGGAACCGGGCCATGGCGTCGACCGGTCGCACCGTGGCGGACAGCCCGATCCGCTGGGCCGGCTCGGGCAGCAGCTCGTCGAGCCGCTCGAGCGAGAGCGCCAGATGGGCGCCGCGCTTGGTGGCGGCGACCGCGTGGACCTCGTCGACGATCACCGTCCGGACACCGCGCAGTGAGTCGCGGGCGGCGGACGTGAGCAGCAGGAACAGCGACTCGGGCGTGGTGATCAGGATGTCGGGCGGGGTGCGGCCGAACGCGCGCCGCTCCTCCGCGGGGGTGTCGCCCGTGCGCATGCCGACGATGATGTCCGGCGGCGCGACGCCGAGCCGCGCCGCCGCATGGCGGATGCCGGCGAGGGGGGCGCGCAGGTTGCGCTCGACGTCGACGGCCAACGCCTTGAGTGGGCTCACGTAGAGCACCCGGCAGCGCGCCTTGGCGTCGGCCGGCGCAGGCGACCGGGCCAGCCGGTCGAGCGACCAGAGGAACGCCGCGAGGGTCTTGCCGGAGCCGGTCGGCGCGACGACCAGCGCGTTCCGGCCGGCGCCCACCGCCTTCCACGCGCCGGCCTGGGCGTCGGTGGGCGCGGCGAACGCGGCGGCGAACCACTGCCTGGTCGCCGGCCCGAACTGCGCCATGACGTCTGCCACACACCCATCCTGCCGCAGGCGTACGACAGAACCGGAACGGCGACCGTGACGGGAGGACTACTTGCCGTAATGGCCGGGAATGAAGTACCTTCGCCGACAACGTCAGGTCGGGACGGAGGGGGACCGGTATGACCGTCGTGAGCAGGGGGTTCCAGCACGACTCGGACGTGCTGACGCGACAGGTGGACCGGCAGCTCGCGCTGCTGCGCGCCGCATCGCCGTCACCCGAGTCGGCGCTGGCCGAGCGCCTCGCCGCCTGCCTGCGCGAGCTGATCGAGAGCACGACGCGTGCCAGCGCTTCCGACCGGGCGCGGGTACGGGCCGCCGTGCACTACTTCGTGCTGCGCAGCGGTCACCACCGCCACCACGACCGCGCACCCGCGCAGCGGTCGCTCGTGGCCGACCAGCGCGTCGTCAACGAGGTCGCGCTGCACCTGGGCCGCCCCGACCTCGTCGTGAAGGGCGCCCAGATCGCCGCCTAGGAGGCCGCCGCCGCGACCGGCGCCCGCAAGCGCCCGGAGGCGACGAAACCGGTTCCGAACGCCACCGTCTCGACGTGCAGGTCGCAGTAGCGCGCCAGCAGGCTCCACGGCCGGTCGAAGCCCTCGAAGCTCGACACGTACGGCGAGTGGGTCGCCATGACCAGGGGATTGAGCACGGCCAGCGGTCCCGGTGCCCACCGGCCGCCGCTGGCTACCACCCGCCCGCCCGGGGCTACCCGGCGCAGTACGTTGCGCAGGCCGCGCTCGGAGCGCAGCAGGTCGTGCACCGCGCAGAACAACGCCGCATCGGCCCCGTCGGGTATCGCCGCCTCCTCCGCGCAGCTCCTTACCGGCGTGATGTTGCCCCAGCCTCGCCGTCTCGCGGTCGACAGCGCCTTGTCGAGCATCGGCTCACACGGCTCGACGGCGATCACCCGACCGTCGGGGCCGATCGCCTCCTCGAGGAACGGGAAGCAGAGTCCGGTGCCGCAACCGGCGTCGATGACCGTGCTGCCCGGGCGCAGGCCCAGACGGGACACGGTCTGGCGGCGCAACCAGTTGAACGCTGACGTCGCATGATCGTAATAACCGGCATGAACGTCGTACATCGAAACATGGTAAGCAGCGACCCGCGCCGCCATCATGCACGGAAAGCGACGGTTGTGGAAACTCAGGCGGAGGCGGTCGCCAGCTTCACGCCGAAGCCGATGAACAGCGCCGCCACCGCGGTCATGCCGGTTGCCGCGAGCCGCCGTCGGCGCCGGAACTGGGCCGCGAGCCGACTCCCGGTGAAGATCAGCGTTGTCAGGTAGAGCGCGCTGACGATCTCCGCGATCAGGCCGAGCAGCAGGAACGACACCGCCGGGTGGCCGTACGCCGGGTCGACGAACTGGATGAAGAAGGAGATGAAGAACAGGATCGCCTTCGGGTTGAGCAGGCTAATCACCGCGGCGCGGCGGAACGGGTTGCGCACCGCCGGCACCGCCGGCACCGCCGGCACCGCCGGTTCCGCCGCAACCGCGCGCCGCCGCCACGCCGCCCGCAGCATGGTCACGCCCAGGTAGCCCAGGTAGAGCGCGCCCGCGTACTTCACCACGAGGAACACCGGCGGGTGCGTCCTGAGCAGCGACGCGACCCCGGCGGCGGAGAGCACCATCAGCACGCCGTCGCCGAGGAACACCCCCGCGGCGGCCTGGTAGCCCGCGCGCACGCCGAGGCGGGCGGCCGTGGAGAGCACGAACAGCGAGTTAGGCCCGGGCAACAGGATGATCGCGACGGTGCCGAGCACGTACGTCCAGATGTCGTTCACGCCGAGCATGGGGTCATCCTCGACCGGCGCCGGCGTGCGACGCCAGCCGGTTTCGCAGCCCGTCCCGGGCGGCCGGCCAGTCGTCGACGGTCAGCGCGTACTGCACGGTGTCGCGCCACGACCCGTCCGGCCGCGGCCGGTGCAGGCGCAGTACACCCTCCCGGGTCGCCCCGAGCCGCTCGATCGCGCGTTGCGAGCGCTCGTTGCGGACGTCGGTGTGCCACACCACCCGCAGCGCGCCGAGCTCGTCGAACGCGCGGGTCAGCAGCATCAGCTTCGCCTCCGTGTTGACGCCGGAACGCCACCACGGTTTGCCGATGAACGTGTGTCCGATGGCGACGGTCCGCAGCCGCTCGCTCACGTCGTAGTACGAGGTCGTGCCGATCACCTCGCCGGTGATCGCGCAGCGTTGCACCCATGGCACCCGTTCTCCCGCAACGCCCGCGTCGAGTGCGTCGGAGATGACGGCGGCCATCTCCGCCGGCGTGGACGGTTGCGGTGCGGTGAGGTGCCGCCACACCTCGGGATCGGCCGACGCCGCGAACAGCCCGTCCACGTGCGACAGGTCGAGCGGCTCGAGCACGACGTGCTCGCCACGCATCGGCGCGGCGGTCAGCCAGGCCGACGACGGCGGGCGCACGTAGGCCGGCGCCGGGACGGTGACACCCGCGTCCGGGGCCGGCAGGCCCGGTGTGAGCCGCATCGGCACCACCCCGGCCCAGTACGGCAGGCCGAGGTCCGCTTCGTCGTCGATCACGCCGCCGGCACGCGCCTTGACCGACACCTCACGCAGCGGCAGGGCGAGCACGGCCGTCTCGGCGAGCTCCCGGCGCGTCGGCGGCCGGGTCTCGCCGGACCGGCCGGCGCCCACCTTGTCGACCAGCGCGGCCATCGCGGCGCGCTTGTCCGCCGCGTCGGTGACGAGGTGGGCGATCCCGTGCGCCACGACCGAGCGGTAGTTGGCGCTGTGGTGGAACTGAGAGCGGGCGTAGACCAGCCCGTCGAGCAGCGTCACCGTCACGCACACCGGCAACCCCGCGCCGCGCGCGCGGAGCAACGGCCGGCTGCCGGTCGAGCCGTGCACGTAGAGCGTGTCGCCGACCCGGACGTGCAGGGTCGGTAGGACGCGCGGCTCGCCGTCGACGACGAAGCCCAACGCGCAGTGGTACGCCTCGTCGAGGATCGCGTGCGCGGCCGCCTCGCCGTACGCCATCCGGCCGCGGTCGCGATTCGCGGTCGTGCGAGGCGTCTGCTGGTACATCGCCGCCACCTTTGTTATAGTACAAAACCGTGACTGTGCCAACACATTATCAGATCGCCGGTTCGACGGCAGCCGAGATCTCCGCCAGCGTCGAATCCGGGATCCGCGAGGGCGGCCTGCTGCCAGGCGCGGCCCTGCCGCCGGTCCGGGTGCTCGCCGACGCGCTCGGCGTCAGCGCCGGCACCGTGGCGAAGGCCTACCAGATGCTGCGCCAGCGCGGCGTCATCGACACCGCCGGCCGCAACGGCACCCGCATCCGACCCCGGCCACCGGTCGCCTCGACCCGGTCGGCGCTGCGCCTCGCCGTGCCCGCAGGGGCGCTCGACCTGGCCTCGGGCGCGCCGGACCCGCACCTGCTGCCGGACCTGCGTCCGCACCTCGCGGCCCTCGCCGGCGAGCCGCTCGCACCCGTCGGGTACGACCACCCCGGCGTCCTTCCCGAGCTTGTCGAGGCCGCGGGGCGGCGGTTGCGCGCCGACGGGGTCGACCCGAGCTGGCTCAGCGTGACCAGCGGCGCGCTCGACGCCATGGAGCGGCTGCTCGCCGCACACCTACGCCCCGGCGACAAGGTGGCGATCGAGGACCCGGGATGGGCCAACCTGCTCGATCTCGTCGCAGCGCTGGGCCTCGAGCCGGTGCCGCTCGCGCTCGACGCGGAAGGACCGCGGCCGGTCGCCGTCGAGGCCGCGCTCGCCGCGGGCGCCCGCGCGCTCGTCGTCACCACACGGGCGCAGAACCCGACGGGGGCCGCGGTCACGGTGGCCCGGGCCGCGGACCTGCGCGCTGTCCTCGCCGCGTACCCCGACGTGCTGCTCGTCGAGGACGACCACTCGGCCGAGCTGTCGGCGGTGCCGCTTGCTGCCCTCGCCGGCGCGGTGCGGAGCTGGGCGTTCGTGCGCTCCGCCAGCAAGCCGTACGGTCCCGACCTGCGCTTCGCCGTCGTCGCGGGTGACGAAGCGACCGTCGCGCGCGTCGCCGGCCGGCTCCGGGTCGGCGCGGGTTGGGTCTCGACGTTGCTGCAGCGGCTGGTGGTCTCGCTGTGGCGCGACCCCGCGGTCGCGGCCGGTGTGGCGGCGGCGCGCGACAGCTACGAGCGGCGCCGCATTGCCCTGCGCGACGCGCTTGCCAGCCGGGGCGTCGCCTCGACCGGCGACACCGGCATCAACGTCTGGGTGCCGGTGCGCGACGAGACCCGGGTCGTCGCGGGGCTGCGCGACGCCGGGTACGTGGTGGCGCCCGGTTCGCTGCTGCGGCTGGCCTCCGGGCCGGGCGTACGGATCACCGTCAGCCCACTCGCCCACGACGAGGTCCCCGCGGTGGCGGCGGCGGTCGCCCACGCCGCAGCCGGCGCGCCGCCGGGGTCCTTCGGCGCATAGCGCCCGGCCGAGGGGGTAGAAAGGGCGGATGGCGACCACGGAGTCGGCGCCCGGCGCGCGGCTGTTCATCCCCGACTCGGCCGACAGCCTCGACGACCTGAAAACGGCGGCGCCCGGCTGCCGCGGCTGCGAGCTCTACGCGAAGGCCACGCAGGTGGTCTTCGGGCGCGGCGCGCCCCATGCGCGGGTGGTGATGGTGGGCGAGCAGCCCGGCGACGTCGAGGACCAGCAGGGACTGCCGTTCGTCGGCCCGGCTGGCCATCTGCTGCGCCGCGCGGTCGACGCGGCCGGCATCCAGCCGTCCGACCTCTACCTCACCAACGCGGTCAAGCATTTCCGGTTCGAGCTGCGGGGCAAGCGCCGGATCCACCAGACGCCGGACCGCATCCACATCGAGGCCTGCCGGCCATGGCTGGTCTCCGAGTTCGCGCTGCTGCGGCCCGAGGTGGTCGTGGTACTCGGGGCTACCGCGGCGAAGGCACTGCTGGGCCCGTCGTTCCGGGTCACGCGGTCACGCGGGCAGCTGCTGCCCTGGCCCGACTCGGCGCAGAAGCCGGAGGACTTCGCGGTGGCGCCGCTGCACGGCGGCGAGGAGGTGCCGCCCGCCCAGCTGGTCGCGACCATCCACCCGTCCGCGGTGTTGCGCGCCGACGACCGCGACGCCGCCTTCGACGGGCTCGTCGCCGACCTCAAGGTGGTCGCCGGCGCCCTGAAGTAGGGACCGATGTCACACTGGCGGGCATGGAGCAGCATCTCTACGAGCCCGTGCACGACGACTTCCGGGCGTTGTGCCGGGCTTTCCTCGAGCGCGAAGCCGTGCCCCACCACGAGAAGTGGGAGGCCGACGGCATCGTCGACCGCGAGATCTGGCGCAAGGCCGGGGCCGCCGGGCTGCTCGGCATGGACGTCGATGAGGCGTACGGAGGCGGCGGGCAGCGCGACTTCCGGTTCAACGCGGTGCTCGACGAGGAGATCGTGGGAACCGGCTGCTCCGGGCTCGGTTTCGGGCTGCACAACGACGTGATCGCGCCGTACCTGACCGACCTCGCGACCGAGGAGCAGAAGCGGCGCTGGCTGCCCGGGTTCTGCTCCGGCGACCTCGTGACGGCGATCGCGATGAGCGAACCAGGCGCCGGTTCCGACCTCGCGGGCATACGGACCTCGGCCGTTCGCGACGGTGACCAGTGGGTCCTCAATGGACAGAAGACGTTCATCACCAACGGCGAGATGGCCGACCTTGTCATCGTCGTCGCGAAGACCGCGCCCGACGAGGGCGCACACGGGGTCAGCCTGATCGCGGTGGAAACCGGCGCGCCCGGCTTCACCCGCGGCCGTCGCCTCTCGAAGGTCGGCCTGCGCGCCAACGACACCGCCGAGCTGTTCTTCGACGACTGCGGGGTTCCTGCGGCAAACCTGATCGGCACCGTGAACCACGGCTTCTATCACCTCATGGCTAACCTTCCCCGGGAACGCCTCGGCATCGCCGTGGCGGCGGTCGCGGCCGCCGAGCACATCCTCGACACGGCGCTGGCGTACGCCCGCGAGCGCTCCGCGTTCGGCCGTCCGGTCGGGTCGTTCCAGGCCAACCGCTTCCTGCTCGCCGAGCTGGACACCGAGGTGACGATCGCCCGCACGTTCCTCAACCACTGCCTGCGCGAGTTCGACGCCGGCCGGCTCTCGGTCGTCGATGCCGCCAAGGCCAAGTGGTGGACGACCGAGCTGCAGAACCGGGTGGCCGACCGGGCGGTACAGCTGCACGGCGGGTACGGCTACATGCTCGAGTACCCGGTCGCCAAGGCGTGGCTCAACAGCCGGGTCTCGACGATATACGGTGGCACGACCGAGATCATGAAGGAGATCATCGGCCGTGGTCTCGGACTCTGACGTCGCGGTCTCCGCGGGCAACCTCCAAGCCCGTACGCTCCGGCTGCTCTTCAGCACCCAGATCCTTGGCGGCATGGGCGTGGCGATCGGCATCTCCGTGGGCGCCCTGCTGGCCGCACGCCTGGGCGGCACGGCCGTGTCCGGCCTCGCGCAGAGCGCGGCCGTGGTGGGCGGCGCGCTGCTCGCGGTGCCGGCGACGAGGATCATGAGCGGGTACGGGCGACGGCCGGGCCTCGTGTTCGCCTACCTCCTCGGGGCGGTCGGCGGCGCGCTGGTGGTGACCGCCACAGCGATCCGCTCCGTGCCACTCCTCTTCCTCGGCATGCTCGTGTTCGGCGGCGGCACGACCGCCAACCTGCAGGCGCGGTACTCGGCCGTCGACCTCGCCGAGCCCGTGCGGCGCGGGCGCGACCTGTCGGTGATCGTGTGGGCCACGACGATCGGCGCGGTCGCGGCGCCCGGGCTCGCCGGCGTCGCCGACGGGCTCGGCCAGCGGCTCGGGCTACCGGCTCTGTCCGGGCCGTTCGCGTTCGGGGCGGTCGCCTTCGTGCTGGCGGCGGTCGTGCTGTTCGTGCTCCTGCGGCCCGACCCGTTGTTGACGGCGCGCCGGCTCGCCGCCGGTTCGTCGCCGGAGGGACCGCGGCGGACCCTGGGGGACGGCTGGCGGGCGATAGCGGAGCGACCGGCGGCCCGGCTCGGCGTCGCGGCGGTGGCCGTCGGCCCCCTGGTGATGGTCGGCGTGATGGCGATGACCCCGGTGCACATCGGCATGGGTCACCCCGACGCCGACGTGCTGCGCATCGTCGGCATCGTGCTGAGCGCGCACATCGTCGGCATGTACGCGCTGTCGCCGGCGGTGGGTTGGCTGACCGACCGGGTCGGGCGGCGAGCGGTGATCCTCACCGGCGGCGGCCTGCTGCTGGTGGCGTGCGCCGTGGCCGGCACGGCGGGTGACGACACGCCGCGGCTCACCATCGGGCTGTTCGTGCTCGGCCTCGGCTGGTCGTGCACGATGGTCGCCGGCTCGACGCTGCTGTCCGAGTCGGTGCCGGTCGACGTGCGTGCGGCCGCGCAGGGCCTGTCCGACCTGTGCATGGGGGTGGCCGGGGCGTCGGTGGGCGCGGTGAGCGGTTTCGTGGTCGAGCTGTCCGGCTACCCGACGCTCAACCTGCTCGCGGCGACGGCGGTGGTGCCGTTGGTCGCGCTAGCGTTGCGGCCGGCGCGTCGTACTTCCCTGGGAGTTTGATCTTGCGGTTGACGGATTTCTGGGCGCGGTTGGAGCAGGCGTTCGGTCCCGCGTACGCGGCCAGCATCGCCGCCGATCAGGTGTTGCCGCAGCTCGGCGGGCGGACGATCGAGCAGGCGCTCTCGGCCGGCGAGGAGACGGTCGTGGTCTGGCGGGCGGTGGTCGCCGCCTACCCCGACCGGGTGCCGGCCCGGCTGCGCTGATCACGACCCGGCGGGTTGGACGGGTGTCGTAAGCCCCATATGTCGCCGCCAACCTCATCGACCCGGAGACCGTGTCGGCGTGTCGGGGTGGCGTCGTACAGGTGTTCGGCTATTGTCCACAGACGGCGCTGTCCACAGGCCGCGGCCCGTCGGCTGTTTTCTGTCGGACCCGGCGCCTAGCGTGTCCGCGTGACGACGAAAAGCTCGAAGGCGCCGGCGAAGGCAGGGGTGGCGACAATGGCGGTGGGGCCCGATCGGGACAAGGCGCTCGACCTTGCTCTCGCGCAGATCGATAAGCAGTTCGGCAGGGGCTCGGTGATGCGGCTGGGCGAGCGGCCGGTCATCCAGATGGCGGTGATCCCGACCGGGTCCATCGCCCTCGACGTGGCGCTCGGCGTGGGCGGTCTGCCACGCGGGCGGGTCGTCGAGATCTACGGCCCGGAGTCCTCGGGCAAGACGACGGTGGCGCTGCACGCGGTGGCCAACGCCCAGCGGGCCGGCGGCATCGCGGCGTTCATCGACGCCGAGCACGCGCTCGACCCCGAATACGCCAAGGCGCTCGGTGTCGACACCGACGCGCTGCTGGTGTCCCAGCCCGACACGGGTGAGCAGGCGCTCGAGATCGCCGACATGCTGATCCGCTCCGGCGCCCTCGACGTCATCGTCATCGACTCGGTGGCGGCGCTCGTGCCGCGCGCCGAGATCGAGGGTGAGATGGGCGACAGCCACGTGGGCCTGCAGGCACGGCTCATGAGCCAGGCGCTCCGCAAGATCACCGGTATCCTCAACAACTCCAACACGACCGCCATCTTCATCAACCAGCTCCGGGAGAAGATCGGCGTCATGTTCGGCTCACCCGAGACCACGACCGGTGGCCGCGCGCTGAAGTTCTACGCCTCGGTCCGCCTCGACGTGCGGCGCATCGAGAGCCTCAAGGACGGCACCGACGTGGTCGGCAACCGGACCCGCGTCAAGGTCGTGAAGAACAAGGTGGCCGCGCCGTTCAAGCAGGCCGAGTTCGACATCATGTACGGCAAGGGCATCTCGCGCGAGGGCTCGCTGATCGACGTCGGCGTGGAGCAAAACATCATCCGCAAGTCGGGTGCCTGGTACACCTACGACGGCGACCAGCTCGGCCAGGGCAAGGAAAAGGCACGGGAGTTCCTCAAGGAAAATCCCGACGTGGCCGCCGAGATCGAGAAGAAGATCCTCGAGAAGCTGGGCGTCGGGGTCGGCGCCGGCGACGCGGCCGGCGGGCTGGAGCTGCCGCCGGTCGACTTCTGACGGGTCCGTCGCCCATGCCCGGGCGACGGCGAGGCGCCCGCGCGGGGCGAGGTTGGGACGCGGCTCCACCCCGGGCGGGTGCCGGCTCCGGCTCCGGCCGGCGTTCCCGCATGCCTCCCGTTGGCGGCGCTCGGGCGTTGATCGACCCGCTCGCCGAGTTCGACTGGCCCGAGGGCGCCGAGCCGGCCGACACCGCTCCCGCCCCGGCCGCGAGCGGCTTCGCGGCGGCGAAACGCGCCGGCCGCGGCCTCTGGAACGCGGCCGACCGTGCTGCCGCGCCCGATGCGGCCGACCGTGCTGCCGGGCCCGATGCGGCCGACCGTGCTGCCGGGCCCGATGCGGCCGACCGTGCTGCCGGGCCCGATGTGGCCGACCGTGCTGCCGGGCCCGAT
>DATDJX010000247.1:0-2885 GCA_036520275.1 Asanoa sp. | reverse complement strand
GGACGGCCTGAGGAGCCTGCTTCACCACGACGGCGTGTGGACCTCGATCCGGAACGCCGAGGACGCACTCAGCACGGCGAACGAGGCGGAGCGTCTTGATCTGTCGCGCGCCCTCGATCAGGACCTCGCCGGGCTGCTCGTTCGTCTCGACCATCGGGAGCCACCGTCGATCCGGCGGATGGCGGAGGCGTTACGCGCGGGCATCGACCGGGTGTGCGCGGCACCCGCCGGGATGGCGGGGCTGAAGGCCCGCGAAGGCGTCTACCTCTATACCTACCTGCTGCGCCAGCTCGTCACGACGGCGGAGGCCGGGACGGCAGATCCGGACGAGCTCCGGCGGAACGCTCGCGAGGTGGCTGCCGCGCTCCGCATCGGCGTCGCGGCCACGGCGGCTGGGGCACTGGCCGCGTCCGCGGCCGGGCTGGCCCGGTCGCCGGTCGGGGTCGAAGCGCCCGCGGCGGCGCCGACCGACGGCGGACATGAACTGATCAAGCGAGCGGTCGAGGCAGGTTCGGCGGCCGTTCTGCGCACGTGCCTGTCGATCGACGGGTTCACCGCGGTCACCTCCCAGCTCAAGGTTCGCGCGACCGCGCTGACAACGGCGCAGGCATTGTTCAACGTGGGCGAAACCGTGGAGATCGTCCCGGATTCGGATCAACGCGAGCGGCGAAGCGCCATCGAATCGCGCTGCATCGCCGTCATCCACGCCGCGTATGACGCGCTGAAGGCCGCCGCGCTCGACCCGGGATCGGCGATGGGTCTCGACCAGCAGGCGCAACAGGCGCTGGTCCTGGGGCAGGAGACCAGGACCTTGGTCTACGACTCCGACGTGGGCAGCTGGGACCGGCTTTGCCCGCGGATCCTGGAGCACGCCGAGAAGATGGTGATGCTGGCAGACGCGATGAGCGCCCTCCACCATCTCGACCACCGTTAGCGCGAGTACGGGTGCGCAACCAGGTCGCCGGTCGGGCAGCGGCGGGGCTCGAGTATGAAATCCGATCCGGACTCTCCGACCACCGCAGACACCCACGGAGAACCGGCGCCCACAGTGGCAAGCGGTGTCGCGCTCCGTCCGCTCGGCAATGATTCGCCTGGTCGCCGTCCCGCGCCGGGAATGGTGTTTTTTGACCGTCGCCCGATCGAATCCGGCTTTCGCGTGTTCGGCTTCATGTTCGGCCCTCGGCCGGTTGGTTTACCACGAGGCCTCGGCGGCCGATAAGCGAGGACAGACGCGTCCCGATGTCAGACCGTCGGCGTGCGTTTCTCATTACGCAGCGGGAACCGTTGGCAGCACTGTCGGCTTTTTTACACACGGTAGGTAACAAAACGGTAACGGAACGGCAGTAGGCGTAACGGCTTCACCGCGTCGATCGCTGGGCGAGTAGGACATGTCCATCTCGACGGGGCCCGAGGTCTCGTATTCGCCGGAGGCACAATGCGCTGGACCCTGAAGTCCGCACTGATTTCGGTCGCTGCAGGCACAGCCTGCCTGGCCTTCGCCGCGCCGGCCTGGGCCGCGGCAGACCCAGGGGGTGCCAACGGCACCGTCAAGATCGATGGCCTTGAGTACAAGGACGCCAACAACAACGAACCGCACGTGACGTGCGAGTTCCGGGTGGAGTTCTTCGACTTCGACAAGGGCGAGCGTGCCGACATCATCCTGTCGGCCCAGCCGCCGTCCGGGAAGTTCTTCGAGGTGGCGCGCCGCGACGACCAGCTCGTCAGCGACGACGCAGCGACGGGTGGTTCGGTGAAGCGGGACCCCGACGAGTTCTTCCAGTTCTCCGCGGACGACCTCGATCTGAGCGCTGCCGAGCTTCATCCGCAGCAGGGCTACCACATCAAGCTGACGGTCGATCGGAAGAACCACCCCGAGTGGACCGAGAAGCACAAGGTGTTCTGGGTCGAGCCGTGCGGTGGTGGCGGCGGCGGTGGCGGCGGTGGCGGTGGCGGCGGCGGTGGCGGCGGCAGCCTGGCTCTCACCGGCAGCGACGTTGGTGGACTCATCGCTCTCGGCACGTCGCTGCTTGGCGGCGGTGTGGGCCTGCTCTGGCTTCGGCGTCGCCGCGAGGCCACGTTCAAGAGCTGACGTCGGCTGATCGGTCCCGCCCGCACCGCGGGCGGGACCGGTGGGTCGCCAGGTCGGGCGGCTACGACCCACCGGCGCCCCAGGCTCTGGCCCTCGTCGACCAGGCACTCGCCCCACCGCAGGTCCATAGGTACGGCGAGGCTCATCGGCCGTGCATCAGTGCCCGGTGCAGGTCGTTGACGAGCGTGCCGAGGATGCCTCCGGCGCCGGGCGGTGGTGGCAGCCGCCGCAGCGCGTTTCGAACGGTTGGCGAGGCGTGATCGACCGCCCACCGGATCTCGTCGGTCGCGGCGGTCGGTTCGTCGGCGGCGGCGAGAGCGGCGGCTTTCGCGGCGTACGCGGGCACGCCGCGCGCGTGGGCGCCCATATGGGCGACGGCGGCCGCGTGGCCGGCGGCCCGGGCCGCAGCCGCAGCCGCCGGGTCGGCGGTCTCCCGGGCCGCCACGTGCGCTCGGGCCGCGAGCGTGCGAAGTTCCCCGATTCGCTTCTCGCCCCGGGCGAACGCTCGCGCGCCGGCGATGGCGTCATGGGGCCGGGCGTCACTCGGGGCCCGCGCCTCGAACAACGGCAACGTCCGCTCGGCGCAGTCGGCGGCCCACGCGGCCAGCACCCGCCGGTCGTCCTCGCTGAGCGTCAGGGCGCCCGGCGGTCGCTTCGTTGCCACGTTGGTTCCATCGGTCGACGTCGACCCGGGTCGCTCCGGACGTGCGGAGCACCGAGGAGCGTTGAGCGAAGCCCCGACGACGTCGGCGCGCCGCCGATCCGGTAAGGGCGGCCTGGTCGCCGTGCGGCTCGC
>DATDJX010000246.1:0-27266 GCA_036520275.1 Asanoa sp. | reverse complement strand
GAACGCCATGCGCTGCCGCTCTCGCTCCACCACGATCCGCGTCGCGACCGACTGCACCCGGCCGGCCGACAGCCGTGGCATGACCTTCTTCCACAGGACCGGCGACACCTCGTAGCCGTACAAGCGGTCGAGGATGCGCCGCGCCTCCTGCGCGTCGACCAGGTCGCGGTCGATGTCCCGCGGGTTGGCGACGGCGGCCTGGATGGCCGGCCGGGTGATCTCGTGGAACACCATGCGCCGCACGGGGACCTTCGGCTTGATCGTCTCGACCAGGTGCCAGGCGATCGCCTCGCCCTCGCGGTCCTCGTCCGTCGCGAGGAATACCTCGTCGACCTCCTTGGCCAGCTTGGTCAGCTTCGCGATCTGGGCCTTGCGGTCGGAGGACACGACGTAGAGCGCGTGGAAGCCGTTGTCGACGTCGACGCCGAGCCGCGCCCACGGCTCCTTCTTATACTTGGCCGGCACGTCGGCGGCGTTGCGCGGCAGGTCACGCACGTGGCCCAGGCTGGCCTCGACCAGATAGCCGGGGCCGAGATAGCCCGAGATCGTCTTGGCCTTCGACGGTGACTCGACGATGACCAGACGCCTGCTCCTGGCGTTGCTCGGCACTGCTCTCCTTCGACTTCTCGGCGGATGTCCAACGTAACGCGCCGCCAAGCGGTGGGTTCCAGGTGGCGTCGACACGCCGGACGGCGACACGGTACACCCCGTATCGAACGTGACGGCGGGCGCCGCATCGGGCGCCCCTCGACAACAGGTGCCGCGCGAACCCATCGTGACTGCTCACGAGCGTGGGCGGCAGCCGAACGGCACAACGCCCGCCGGGTGCGGTTCCATTCCGCAAATCCGGCCTAGCGCGCAGGCCACGCCTGCGCCGGGGCTCGTGACGGACCGTCGCCGACCAGCTCGGCGAGCCGCGCGAGGCGGCGGCGGCCGGTCACCCGGTAGGCCGGGCCGCCCGCGCGCGGGCCGAGCAGCGTAGCCGGCAGGCCGACGGCCGCGAGCGCGCCGCCGACCGACTCCCAGCAGGCCTCGTCGGACGGGCCGAGCCGCAGCACGTAGCCCGACTCGTCGAACGAGCCCGCCGCGGCCGCCCACAACCGCAGACGCGGGCCGTCGAGGAAGAACCCCGCCGGCGGTCGCTTCACGGCGCCGCGCAACCACGACGTGCCAAGCGCGGCCAACGCGGTGGAGTACGAGGTACGGACGCCCAGGTGCCCCTCCACCTCGGTCGGCGACCAGGTCGCGGCGAGCCCGCGCCAACCGAGCTCCGCCACCAGCACGTGCACCCGCCACGCCGCGTCGACGACCACCGAGACCCGCGCGGTGCCGCCCATCCGCACCACCTGGCCGGGGCCGGCCAGCAGGCCGGCGAGGTCAGCCGGCGCCGGATCCGTCGCCTCGACGCCGAACAGCGAGAGCTGGCGCGGGGTCAGCGACACTCCGGAACCCCGTCGAACGCCTTGGCCTGCGCCGGCGTGGTCCGCGCCGTCATCTGCTGTTGGGCGCGGGTCGTCAGGCCGCCGATCCATGCCCGCCACGGGCCCGACGCGTCGCACACCCGCGCCGGCCACACCCGCGCCGGCCGGCCGCCGTCGCGTCCGGCGAGCACGAAGGATGCGCTGGGGGAACGCATGCCGTGCAGCGTACGGCCTTCCGGGCGCCGGTCAGCCGCGGCGGGCGAGCAGATAGCTGCGCCGGCTGGGCTCCTCGACGTCCGGCCACGGCTCGCGGTCGGCGCGCATCATGACCACGAATCCGGAGTCGGACAGCTCCGCGGCCACCAGGGTCGGGTCGAGGAAGTGGAACGTGATGTCGACCTGCTCGCCCCACCACTCGCCGAGACGCATCGCGGAGCCGGGCGCGTACCCGTCCTCGCTGGTGTGGAACGCGACCAGCAGCCAGCCGCCGGAGACGATCGCCCGGCGCAGCGACGCGAATCCCGTGCGGCGTCCGTCCGGGTCGAGGTGGATGATCGAGTACGGTGCGACCGCGCCGGCCCATCCGCCGTCGGCGACCGGCTGAGCGGCGAACGTGCCCACCGTGAACGGCACGCCGGGATGGCTCTCGCGCGCCACCTCGATCATCCCGGGCGATGCGTCCACGCCGGTCGGCCGCAGGCCCAGGTCGGCGAGGAGACGCGAGATGTGGCCGGGTCCGCAGCCGACGTCGCCGACTTCCGCCCCTGCGCCGACGAGCTCGGCGAACAGCCCGTACAACGCCCGGTCGACCGGCTTTCCCGCAAGCTCGGTGCCGATCTCCTGCGCGTACCGGCGCGCCACCTTGGAGTAGCTGTCCTTGGTGGTCGAGCAAAGGGCCCCTTGCCGTCGGCGGCAAGGGGCCCTTCTCGGCGTGTCGGCTCAGGCGCCGATCCTTTCCGGCGTCTGGGTGCCGTCACCGGCTTTTCCCGAGCCGGCCTCCTCGCCGACCGAGATCCGCTTGCGCTTGCTCCAGAGCACCGCGCCGACCACGATCAGCGCCGCCACCAAGGCGAGCGTCACGCGCAGGCCGGTGTTCTTGTCGACGCCGATGCTCCACGACACGACGGCCGGCGCGATCAGCAGCGAGACCAGGTTCATCACCTTGAGCAGCGGGTTGATCGCCGGGCCGGCGGTGTCCTTGAACGGGTCGCCGACCGTGTCGCCGATCACCGTGGCCGCGTGGGCGTCGGAGCCCTTGCCGCCGTAGTTGCCGTCCTCGACCAGCTTCTTCGCGTTGTCCCAGGCGCCACCGGAGTTGGCCAGGAACACCGCCATCAGGGCGCCGACGCCGATCGCGCCCGCAAGGTAGGACGCCAGCGCGCCCGGGCCGAGCCCGAAGCCGACCGCGATCGGCGCCATGATGGCCAGCAGGCCGGGCGTGACCAGCTCGCGCTGCGCGTCGCGGGTGCAGATGTCGACGACCTTGCCGTACTCCGGACGCTGCGTGCCGTCCATGATCCCGGGGAAGTCGCGGAATTGGCGGCGGACCTCCATGACGACCGCGCCGGCCGAGCGGGACACCGCGTTGATGGCCAGACCGGAGAACAGGAAGACCACCGCGGCGCCGATCAGCAGGCCGACCAGGTTGCGCGGGTTGGCGATGTTGAGCAGGCCGAGCACCTCGGCGCCGACGTCGCGGATGCCCGCCTCGGACAGCGACGACGACAGCGTGTTGGTGTAGGAGCCGAACAGCGCGGTCGCGGCCAGCACGGCCGTCGCGATCGCGATGCCCTTGGTGATCGCCTTGGTCGTGTTGCCGACCGCGTCGAGCTCGGTGAGCGTACGGGCGCCGTCCTCGTCGATGTCGCCGGACATCTCCGCGATGCCTTGCGCGTTGTCGGAGATCGGGCCGAACGTGTCCATCGCCACGATGACGCCGACCGTGGTGAGCAGCCCGGTGCCGGCGAGCGCGACGGCGAACAGCGACAGGGTGATCGAACCGCCGCCCAGCAGGAATGCGCCGTAGACGCCGGCACCGATCAGCAGCGCCGAGTACACGGCAGACTCGAGGCCGACGCTGACGCCGGCCAGGATGACGGTCGCCGGACCGGTCAGCGAGGTCTTGCCGATGTCCTGCACCGGACGCCTGTTGGTCTCGGTGAAGTAGCCGGTCAGCGCCTGGATGGCGGCCGCGAGCACGATGCCGATCGCGACGGCGAGGGTCGCCACCAGCCGCGGGTCCCGGCTGCTCCCGGCCACGTCCTCGGAGATGCCCTGGAAGTCGCTGAACTTGCTCGGTAGGTAGAGCCAGGCGACGATCGCCACGCCGACCGCGGAGATCAGCGCGCTCGTATAGAAGGCCCGGTTGATGGCGGTGAGGCCGCTGCGGTCGCTCGGGCGCAGGCGGGTGATGAACACGCCGATGATCGCGATGATCACGCCGACCGCGGCGACCATCAGCGGGAACACCAGGCCGTCCTCGCCGAACGCCGCGCGACCCAGGATCAGGGCCGCGACCAGCGAGACGGCGTACGACTCGAACAGGTCGGCCGCCATGCCGGCGCAGTCGCCCACGTTGTCGCCCACGTTGTCCGCGATGGTTGCGGCGTTGCGCGGGTCATCCTCGGGGATGCCCTGCTCGACCTTGCCGACCAGGTCGGCGCCGACGTCGGCGGCCTTGGTGAAGATGCCGCCGCCGACCCGCATGAACATCGCGAGCAGCGCGGCGCCGAAGCCGAAGCCCTCCAGCACGGTGGGGGCGTTGCCTTTGAAGATCCACACGACGACCGTGGCGCCGACCAGGCCCAGCCCGACGGTGAGGAAGCCGACCACCCCGCCGGTCCGGAACGCGATCTGCATCGCGTGCTCGCGGCCGCCCTGCTTCTCCCGCGCGGCCGCGGCGACCCGCACGTTCGCGCGGGTCGCCAGCGCCATGCCGGCACCGCCGATGAACGCGCTGAAGAAGGCGCCGACGACGAAGAACGCCGACCGGCCGATCTTGACCATGGTCTCGTTGCCGCCCGCGTCGTGCACCGGCAACAGGTACAGCAGGATGACGGCGAGCACGACGAAGATGGCCAGAGTTCTGAACTGGCGGCGCAGGTACGCGGAGGCGCCCTCCTGCACGGCGCCCGCGATCTCCTGCATGGTGGTGGTGCCCTTACCGGCCGCCAGGACCGCCCGACGCAGGGCGAACGCGAAGCCAAGCGCCACCAGGGCGATGACCAAAGCGACGATTACGTACGAAAGGTTCGTACTGGTAAGGGACAGCCCGCCGCTGTCAGCGGCCAAGGTCCCGGTCCCGGACATCCATGTCCTCCTGTACCAACGCTCGCGCCCGCCGGCGGACTAATCCGGCAGGGCGTTTCCGCGGAGCAACGAATCGCCCGGCCCGGCAACGGTGGGGCCAGGGAACCTTCTGATAACCCGGGTACTCTAGCCGTAGGCCGTAAGGCCGGTCACATCGGAGCGGTGTCCCCGCTCACACCGTCACACTTACCGCATTACGGACGCTCTGCGGATCACATCGCGCACTCAGCGTCCGATCGGCCAGACCATCCGCACCTCGGTGCCGATCCCCTCGTCGACGGGCCGCACCTGAAGGTCTTCGACGAACCCAGCGAGCAGGGCAAACCCGACACCGACCGTGAGCGCCTCGTCGGTCAGGCTCTCGTCGGCGAGCTCGTCGGGCGGCAGAGCGGCGATCCCGAGGCCGGCCTCGATGGGCGCGCGGTCGATCACCCGCACCGTATAGCTGCCCTCGTCGGACATCTCGACCCGCACAAGGTCGGGCAGGTCGTACTGCCGGTGGAGCGCGACCGCCCGGGTGCACGCCTCGCCTATGGCCAGCCGGACCTCGTCGAGCAGTTCCTCCGCGACGCCGGCCCGCCGGGCCACGGCCACGCCGACGAGCCGGGCGGTGCGCACGTGCACCGGTGCCGGCGAGAACGAGAGCCGGACCGTCGACATCAGGCGACAGGGCCCGCGGTGGCCGCCTCGACGGTCGGGAACAGCGGGAACACCTGGTCGAGGGCGGTGATTCGGAAGATCTTGAGCAGGGGTTCCTTGTCGCAGACCAGCGCCAGCCCGCCGCCGGCGGCGCGGAGCCGTTTGAGCGCCCCGACCAGCACGCCGAGGCCCGTCGAGTCGAGAAAGTCGACCCGGCCGAGGTCGACGACGACGCTCGTGGCGCCCGCATCGACCAACTCGATCAGGCGCTCACGCAGACGGGGGGCGGTGTAGACGTCGACCTCGCCGCCGACCTCCAGCACGGTGTGCTCGCCGAACGTGCGGGTAGCCAGCGACAGCTCCATCAATCCTCCTCCGACGCTTCGTGAATCTAATCATCGCCTTACCGGTGGCGCAGCGGCGACCGGCCGGGGGCTGGTGTATCCGCACAGGTGTGCGACGGTCGTCGCGGCGTGGGCTCCGGCTGTAGCGCGCTGTCATCCGGCAGGAGGTCGACCTCCGCGGCCCTCGGCGGCGCGCGGTCGGCGTCGTCGAGTCGGCAACCGGCCGGGCGGCTGGGCACGGTCGCCTCGACCTCGCACCTCGTCGCCCACGAGGGTCCGGTCCACATCCGACAGGGTGACACGTACGTCGTCGACCCGGCTCGGCCTCACCGCCGGGTGCGGCAACGGCAGCCAGCCGCTCGACAAGCGTGCCGCGGTCACGGTCCTCGACACCGTGTCGGCCCGACCCGGTCTTCCGACCTGACTGTCTGATCAGTCAGGATGGTGCGATGCGACCCGCTCCCGTGGATCCGACCGGACTCGCGGCGGCGCTGCGCCCGTTCGGCGATTCGAGGATGCTGCCGGCCGACGCCTACACCAAATCCGAGGTCCTCGACTGGGAGCAGCGCCACCTCTTCGCGGGTTCGTGGACACCGCTTGGCCGTCGCGCCGCCCTTGCCTCGGATGGCAACCAGCGCGCGGTGACGGTCGGCGGCATCGGCGTCCTGCTGACCTTTGACGGCGGTGTGCGGGCCTTTGCGAACGTATGCCGGCATCGCGGGCACGAGCTGCTCGGCGAGGGCGAGGCGATCGACCGTCCGGCCGTGGTCTGCCCGTACCACGGTTGGTCGTACACGCTCGACGGCCGCCTGCGGACCGCGCCACGGATGGGCGACGCGTTCGACTGCAGCCGCCTCGGGCTGGTCGAGCTGCCCGCGATCGACTGGCACGGCTGGGTGTTCGTCAACGCATCGGGCGGGGCACGGCCGTTCGCCTCGCACATCGGCGCCCTGGAAGGCCGCGTGGCGCCGTACCGGCCGGAGCGGCTCGTGGCGAAGGCCCGACACAGATATGAGGTCGCGGCCAACTGGAAGATCATCGCGGAGAACTACCACGAGTGTTATCACTGCGCGCTCATCCATCCGGAGCTGTGCGCCATCACCCCACCGAACTCGGGCGAGAACTGGCGCGAGCCGGGCGCGTGGGTGGGCGGATCGATGGAGCTGCGCGAGCACGCGGCGACCATGTCGCTGGACGGGCGTTCGGACGGCGTGCCGCTGGGTGGGGACGTCGACCCACGCATCGTGCGCTACGTCGGGCTCTTCCCGTCGCTGCTCATCTCGCTGCACCCCGACTACGTGTTGACGCACCGGCTCGAACCTCTCGCGCCGGCTCGTACGCGCGTCGACTGTGAGTGGCTGTTCCCGGCCGAGGTCGCCGACCCGTCGTACGCGGTCGAGTTCTGGGACATCACCAACCGGCAGGACTGGCGCGCGTGCGAATCGGTGCAGCGTGGCGTCTCGTCGCCACATTTCGTGCCCGGACCGTTGGCGCCCAACGAGAATGCCGTCTACGACTGGGTCACGATGATCGGGCGCGCCTATCGCGATCCCCTCGCCGAGCTGGGGCCCATCACCGTGGACGGTTGAGGCGCCGATCGGGCCGGCGCGCGCCGTCGCGACGGCGGTCAGCCCATTCGCCGTGACCCGCGCCGTGACGACAAGCGTCAACCCGTCCACCACGCAGCCCGTGAGTCTGCCGCCGTTGGCTGCCACGATCTCGGTCGCCCGACCGCAGGCGGCCGCGTCGCCCTCGAGTAGGCGGGCCGCGCCGGCGAGCGCGCCGAGGTCGGCCGCGGTGCGGGCCTCGTGCTTCGCGAGCCGCGCGACACCGACGACGGCTCCCGCCGCGCCGGCCGCGACGAGCGCCAGCCCGACGGCGAGCACCCAGAGCGACGCGCTCCCGCGATCCGGTCTCACGGCGCGACCTGCGGTTCGAGGGCGGCGACGGCTTTCGCGCCCGGGTCTCCCGGCGCGACCTGCGGTTCGAGAACGGCGACGGTATTCGCGCCCGGGTCTACCGGCGCGAACTGCGGTTCGAGGACGGCGACCGCTTTCGCCGCGACGGCCAGGCTGGGTAGACGGCGACCGACGGCCTTGACCGGTGCGCGTACGGTCGCCGTCACCGTCGTGCCGGCAACGGCGACGGACACGGTCGCGCCGGGCGGGACGGAGCTCGACCCGCCGGGCTCGCCGCGGGCGGCGGCGAGCGCGGCATCGCGCGCGGCGTCGACGCATTGCGCCTTCGTCGTCATGGCGCCCACGGCGGTCATGCCCGCGAACGTCAGCAGCATCAGCGCGGGCAACGCCGCCGCCAGCTCGGCCGTCGCCGAGCCCCGATCCCGCCGGGCCATCAGTGGAGCGCCCGTCCGATGACCCCGGCGAGCGCGGCCTGCACGCTGCCGGAGGTAAGCACCTTGAGCAGGACCCCGGCGAACGCGACGGCCGCGAGCGTGCCGACCGCGTACTCAGCGGTGTTCATGCCGGCGTCGTCGCGGAGCCGGGCGATGAGCTTGTGCATGGTGGACCCCTTTCGGTTGGCGGTCACAACACGTCGCCGAGCACGGCGACGATCACCGGCAGCAGGCCGGCGAGAATGAAGGCCGGCAGGAAGCACAAGCCGAGCGGGAGCACGATGAGCACCCCCGCGCGGCGGGCAGCCGACTCGACGGCGACCGCCCGGTCGGCTCGGAGGTCGTCGGCGAGCCGCGCCAACGCGCCGGCAAGAGCGGCGCCGCTGGCCGACGAGCGCACGGCAGCCGTGGCGAGGCGTTCGCCACCGGGCGTGCGACGCAGGTGGTCCCATGCCTCGTCGGCCTCGGCACCGAGTCGGAGCGATCGAGCCACCGCGCTCAGTCGTTCGCCCAAGGGACCGCCGAGCGCTTCAGCGACCGCCGCCGCGGCGCGGTCGACGGGCGCGCCGGCCTTGAGCGTGGCGGCGAGCAGGTCGGCCGCGACCGGCAGGTCGGCGGTCTCGCGTTCGCGCTGGTCGCGCGCGGCGGGCGGCTCGATCCGGCGCAGGAGGCGGTGGGCGACGGCCGCCGCCGGCAGCGCGAGCACGACGCCGGCCCACCCACCCACGACGATGAGCACGGCCAGTCCCGCCGCGATCGCGCCCAGCTTGGTGAGGTCGCGTCCGGGTCGCGCCGGTGCCGGCGTCAGTCGCGCCAGTCGGCGCCGAGCCGTCTTCATCGGAGCCTCGGGGCGAGCCGGGCGGTCCAGGCGAGCCCGAGCACATGCAGAACCACGGTCCCGGCGCAGCACGCCGCCCCGACCGGGCTATCGAGCAGCACGTCGAGCGGTTGAACGCCGATGCCGTAGCCGAGCGCGATCCCGCCGACCGGCAGCGCAGCGAGCAGCATCGCCGTCGCCCGCGCGCCGGCGGCCTGAGCGTCGGCGGTCGCGAGCGCTCGGTCGGTGACGCGCGCGTCGGCCTCGATGCGCTCGACGAGGTCGGCGAGCGGTGCGCCGGTGCGCTCGGCGAGTCCGGCCGCCGCGACGACGAGCGTCGCCTGTCGTGCGGTGCGATGCGCCCGCAAATCGGCGGCTTCGAGCGCCGCGCGTGCCGATCGGCCGGCCCGCAGGTCGGCGGCCAGGCCGGCGATGCGGTCGAGCAGCTCGGCGCGGCCGCGCCGCGCGGCCACGGCATGACGATGACGGAAGACCGCGCGGATGCCGATTGCCGTGTAGGCGCCCGCCACGAAGCCGGCAACCGGCCCACCGGCAAGGGTCGCGACACACGCGACGACCGCCACCGCGGCGAACGTCGCCTTGCGCGGCGGCAGCTCCCAGGCGGCTCGGACCAGGCGATCGACGTGCTCGCCAGGGCCCGCACGACGCCGGACGGGCTCGGCGTTGTCCTGCTCGATAGCCCGCAGCCGCGCACGCGCCGTCGTTCGCCGCAGCTTCACGGTCGCCATACCGTCTCCCCCGAGACGGCCCACCCGGCGACGGTGGCCGTGTTGGGCAGCGGCGGACGGGTCGTCTGCCGGGGATGAAGAATGGGCGTCGCGGGTATGTGGCCGGACGCGAACAAGCGGGTGGAGTGGCCGCGGGCCCGACGCGTCACCATGACGTCGCACCGGGCAGGAGGATGGGCGGGGGCGCGGTGTCGCGGTCGGCGAGCAGGTGCGCCAGCGCGTCGGCGCCCGGGCCGGGGCCGGTCGCGCGGGTCCAGGCGGGCACGACGGTCACCAGGCCGTCGGGGCCGGACGGTGCCACGATGCCGACCGAGTCGAGGAGGCGGCCCGGCGCGGTGCGGCGCATGTGCAAGACGACCTGCACTGCCGCCGCGGCCTGGGCGTGCAGCGCCGCACGCGGGAGGCCGCCCAGCAGGCCGAGCGCCTCGAGCCGCGCGGGGACGTCGGCGGGGGTGTTGGCGTGCATCGTGCCGGCGCCGCCGTCGTGACCGGTGTTGAGCGCCCGCAACAAATCCACGACCTCGGCACCCCGGCACTCCCCGACCACGAGGCGGTCGGGCCGCATGCGCAGCGCCTGCCGCACGAGATCGGGTAGCTCGACGCAGCCGGTGCCCTCCACATTGGACGTACGAGCCTGCAGGGCGACGACGTGCGGGTGTGCCGGGCGCAGCTCGGCGGCGTCTTCGACGATCACGATGCGCTCGGACGGCGGGACGAGCTCCAGCAACGTGTTGAGAATCGTCGTCTTGCCGGAACCCGTGCCGCCGATCACGAGGTAGGCCAGCCGAGCCGCCACCATGGCCGCGAGAAGCGGGGCGACCGGCAGTGGCACCGTGCCACGCGAGACGAGCTCCGCGAGGGTGTAGGGCCGCTGGCGGAACGTGCGCAACGACAGGTAGGGACCGGTCGTCGCGATGGGCGGTAGCACCGCGTGCAGCCGGGTGCCGTCGGGCAGCCGGGCATCGCCGTAGGGACTGCCGTCGTCGAGCCGACGCCCAGCGGCCGCCATCAAGCGCTGGGCGAGCCGCCGCACGTCGTCGGGGGAGCCGAGGGCTACCTTCTCGCGGACCAGGCCGTCGCCCCGGTCGGCCCAAACCTCCGTGCCGTTGACGAGCACATCCGTCACCGCTCGGTCGGCGAGCAACGCCGCCAGCGGCCCGGCCCCGACGAGGTCGTCGTGGACACGGCTCGCGACATGCAACAGGGCGGTGTCGCCGAGGACCGCGGCACCCGCCTGCTGGCGCACGGCGGTTACGACGGCGGCCGGCGTGACGTCGCGGCGTTCGGCGACGAAGCGCTGACGCACCCGTACGGCAAGGTCGAGGCTCATGCCGGTGCCTCCGCGGGCGTGTCGATTACGTCGCCGATCAGCCGGCTGCAGAGCGCGTGTAGCGGGCCGCGGGCGCCGGCCGGTGCCTCGCCGCGTTCGAGCCGCTTGCACAGATCGTCTTCCGGCTTCAGCTCGCCGGCGAGCGTCAACCCGACCGACCGGGCCACCTCCGCGGCCCTGAGCTTGCTCGGCGCCGGGCCGCGGACGACGACCGCCAGATCGGTGCAGTGCAGGCGCGCGACCTTGGCGACCTGGATGGCCGCGGCCGTGGCACGCAGCTCGGCCGGAACGACCAGGAACGTCCGGTCGGCCGCCTGCAGCGCGGCGACGGCGGCGGCGTCGAGCCGGCGCGGCAGGTCGACCACGACGAGGTCGTGTGCCCGCCGGCCGGCGTCGAGCGCAGCCGCCATCGCCTCCGCCGGGAGCGGCAGCGGCACCGCGTCACCGCGGTCGAACGAGAGCATGACGAGGCTGTCGCGGCTGGGCAGCACCCGGGCGAGCGCACCGGCGTCGAGGCGGCCCTGCGACTCGGCGAGCGCGGACCAGCGCATGCCGTCGAGCTCCTCCCAGCCGAGGATGAGATCCAGGCCGCCGCCGAGCGGGTCGGCGTCGACGAGCAGCGTGCGCCGTTTCTGGCGGGCGGCGGTGACCGCGAGGCCGGCGGCGAGGACACTGGCTCCCGCACCGCCGCGGCCGCCGAGGACGGCGATCACCCGCCCGCCGGAGCGCCCGTCGCCGGTCAGGTCGCCGCCGAAACGGTCGACGAGCCACGGCTCGGCGGCCGGCAGCAGGGCCACGTGTTCGGCGCCGATCTGCTCGGCCAACTCCCAGCCGGGAGCCGGCCCGTCGGCCCGACCCACCACGACGATGCGTCGCCGAGGCGGGAGGCGGACGTGCTCGAAGGCCGGTGCCTGGTCGGTGCCGACCACGACCAACGGGGCAAGGCTCCAGCGGGCCCGCGCAGCCGGTGGGTCCATCGCCACATCGACCTCGGTGCCGGCCGCGGCGGCCAGTCTTAGCAGGTCGTCGAGGAGCTCCGGGTCACCCGTGACGACGAGCGGCAGGCGTGCGCCGGAGCGGACGGAGGTGGCGGCGGCGGGCATCGGGTGCCTCCAGCGGCGGATCGGACGTTGACCCGACCACCGTGCGGCCTTCACCCGGGAACGGAGAATGCCGCAACGCGTCGGCTGTGGACAACGGACCCGACTGTGGAAAACCCGATGCGAGCCCGATGATCTGGTATCCGAAGACCCACAGACCCGGTCAAGCGGGACGGCGAGCGTTTCGCGACAGCACGCCCACCGGCCGAAAACGTGCCCGAAGCGGCTGCGGCCCGAACGCCGTACGACGGCGAGGAGCGGACGCCGCCATCCGCGCGCCAATGGGGCAGTCGTCTAACGTGGTGCCATGCCGCCAACCCTCGTGTTGGTCCGCCACGCGATGCCGGCCGTAGATCCCGGCACGCCGTCCGTCCTGTGGCAGCTGAGCGACGACGGCAAGGCCGCCGCCCGGGCGCTCCGGCCGAGGATCCCGGCAGCCGCCTACGTCGTGTCGAGTCCCGAGCCCAAGGCGCTGCAGACCGTCCAGCAACTGGGCGAGGAGATCACGACCGAGGCCGGGTTCGGCGAGGTGCGCCGCCCGCGGGCGTGGAGCGCCGAGTATCGGGCGGAGGCCCGGGCGTACGTCGACGGCAGGCGGCATCCCGACTGGGAGTCGCACGAGGAGGTCGCGCGGCGGTTCGACGACGCGATCCGTCGCCACCTCGCCGACGCCGGCGATCGGACGTTGGTCGTCGGCACCCACGGCCTCGCACCGACCGTCTGGCTGGCGAGCCGGGTGCGGCTTCCCGATCCGGGCGAGTTCTGGGCGGCGCTCGGCTTCCCCGACCTGATCAACGTCGACCTCGAGCGAAGGACCGCGCTGACGAACGACCACGCCCTTGGGGAGCCGGCCGGAGGCAACTGATGGATGGTCGATCTGCATGACTCCTGCTCGGCGGTGTATCGCACGCCACCGCTTGGCGCTCCCGACCGCCGGCTCTCGCAGCCTCCGGTCGGCCTGCTCTCGCGGGATGAACCGACGAGCGGGGTCGCGCGGAGTATGTGCAGGGCCTCCGACGGTGTCCGGACCGGGTCCGTCCAATCTGGTCAGCGGTGTCGATCTTCCGACAGGTGCCTGGACGCTCTGGCGGTATCGGCACCCAGGACTCGCCGTCAGCTGATAGATTTCGGCACCGGCGCGAGATCCACAATCGGGATCGGGAGGTCACCCATGATGAAGATAGTTCGCCGTTTGCTGGTGGGCTCGGCCGCTGCGACGACCGTGCTGCTCGCGGCCGCGGGGCGGCGTGGGCACATGAATGCGTGAATGCGAGCAAGAATCAGGCGGCGGGAGTCCAGCTCGTCATCGACGTGAACACCGGAGCGATCGTCTGGACGTCGAAGGGTCTACAGCAGAGAATCGAACGCGGCGTGGTTGACCCCGACACGGGCGAGGGCTTTTCGGGTTTGCTCGGGCTCGATCTGGATGGTGACGGCGCGGTCGACGTGAGCACCTACATCGTGGGACCCAACATGGAGCTCCCGGAACAGGCGCAGTTCAACGGTCCGGCGTGTCACGGCGTCACCAACGTGGAGGTCTTCTTCACGCTGTGCGTGTCCTGACGGGCGCGCCCGGGTCGGACCGGCTCGCGGGATTCGCGACAGGGGCGCCGACACGCACGTCAGAGCCGGGCCGGTCAGCGTAGTGGCATCGTGGCGAGGATGGGCTCCGACGGTCGGGTAGACCCCCGGCGGGCTCCAGGGTGAGCCCGAGCAGATCCGCGCCTCTGACTCGGTCGATGTACCGGGCGCCGCCGGCATGCCCTGCGGTCAGTACGCCGGCGGACGCGGGCCGGCCGCCGCGGATGAGCCACAACTGGTACGCGTGGGCGCGGTCGGGTGTGGTCAGTCCGGAGAGGACGACGACGGCCGCGTCCCGAGCCGGGGAGAGCACCATCGAGACCTGGCCGCCGCCGCGTGCCGGGGCGGTGAGCGTGACGGCGTCCGGGGCCGTCAGGACGGCCTGGATCCGCTCCGCCTGACGTACGCGATGATCCTGAACAGCGTAGGTGGTGGCGGCCGCGCCGGCGGCGATGACGCTGGCCGCGACGATGCCGGCGACCCACGGCCGCCAACGGGTGGGCCGACGCGTGCGGGCGGCGGGCGCCCGGTCGGACTGGACGATGGCTGCCTGACCGGCCTGGACGGCGGGCGGCGGGCCGACCTGGGGCGTGCGGGCGGCCTCGCGGAGCACGCGCGCCCGCAGTCCGGGCGGTGAGGGCACAGCCGTCTCCTCCGCCAGATGAGCCACGGTCTCCGCCAGTTCGGCGACCTCCTGGGCGCAGGCGGGACAGCCGGTCAGGTGCCTGGTGAAGGCGGCCCGTTCGAGGTCGTCGACCGCGTCGAGGGTATAGGCCCCGGCGAGGGTGTGGATGTCGGTCGGTTGGCTCATCCGATGCTCACCCCCAGACAGTCCCGGAGTCGGATCAGTCCATCGCGCATCCTGGTCTTGATGGTGGGTAGGCCGACGCCGAGCAGCTCGGCGGCCTCGCGGTAGGTGTAGCCGCGGTAGTAGGCCAACGTGATCGCTTGCCTCTGCAGCGCGGTGAGGGTGCGTACGCAACGGCGCACCTGCTGGTGTTCCAGGCCGGCCACGGTTTCGTCGAACACCTCGTCGTACGGTGGCTCCCCGGCCTGGGCGGCGACGCGCCGGATCCGGTCGGTAGCTGCCTGCTCGCTGCGTACCCGGTCGACGGCCCGGCGGTGCGCGATCGTGCCGACCCAGGCGGTCACCGATCCCCGTGCCGGGTCGAAGCGGGCGGCGGTGCGCCACACCTCGACGAAGGCCTCCTCTGCACGACCTCCTCCGCCTGGGCCGGATCCCGCACCACCTGACGGACGAGGCCGTAGACCCGGGGTGCGAGTACGTCGTAGAGCCGCTCGAAGGCGCGCTCGTCGCCGCTCGCCACGGCCGGCAGCAACGCGGTCGTGTCCATTGTGGCGGCCGCGGCGGGAAGCGGTCGCGCCGGGGACGCCACCTGGTCCCCGCCGTCCGAGCCCTTGGCGATCACCCGGATCAGCCTCCGTTCACGCGTCCCGCTGTGCCACGTCGAGCGGGTCGCGGACTGCCCCGCATGGTAGCGCTCAGCCGAGCACACCCGCTATCGCGCGGCCGGCGATGCCCGTCCCGGCCAGAAGCACCGCGCCCGCGGTCGCGGTCGGCAGGGCCACGGCCAGCCGGCCGGCGAGCGCGGACCAACCAGGTGCCCGTCGTGACCGCGCATCGACGCGGTCCCGCAGCCACAGCAGCAGCAGTCCCGCGACGGTCAGGGTGGCCGCCATCCCCACGCCGTAGGCCACCACGAGCAGCAGCCCGAACCCCGCCCGTCCCAATGCGATCGCGCCGAGCAGGACGACCAGTGCGGACGGGCTCGGCACCAGCCCGCCGGCGATGCCCATCGCGGCGAGACCCAGCCGCCTCGTCGTCCGCGTTGACGAGCGATGGGAATGCCCATGCGCGACAGCGTCCACCCCCGACGTGATCGTGGTGATGGTCGTCGCGGTGCGGGTGCGGGTGCCGGTGACCGTGTTGTCGTAGCGCGGACCGGAGCATGCCGGCTCCGACCACCGCGACCAGCAACCCGCTGGCCAACTCGAGCCAACCCAGCACCCGTTCACCGGCGATCGACACCGCACCAGACAGCACCAGCCCGATCGCCGCCACCCCGAGGGTGTGGGTGAGCGTGACGGCCGCACCGACGGTAACCGCGTCTCGGGGACGGCCGGCGCGGCCGGCGAGGTACATCGCCATGACGGTCTTACCGTGGCCGGGCAACGCCGCGTGTGCCGCGCCGAGCAGGGTGGCGAGCACCACGGCGAGCGCACCGATCCACGGGCTGAGATCGCCACCGACCAGCGTCCGCAACCGTGCTTCGGCCGTGCCCAGCCACGGGGCCGAGCCGGCCGCCATGCCGACGGCGGCATCTCCGCGCCGGTTGTCGACGCCGGGAACGGAGTCGAATCGCGCCGACCGCACGTCCAGCGGGGCGGCAAGCAGGTCGGCGGGGTAGGCCCGCAGCTCGTCGCTGGCGCTGGCCGTGGGGGGCGCGTTGCCGCGTAGCCGCACGCCCTGACCGGACGCGGTCAGCTCGCGCCAGCCCACCCGGTCGGCCAGGCAGGTGTTCTCCACGGTGACCGGCGCGGGCCGGTTCAACCGCGCCGGTGCCGACAGCTCACAGGTGAGCCGGCTGGTGGACAGGCCGGCCGCGCCCGGGTGGTAGCTCAGCGACGACCGCAGCACCGTCCAGGTCACGTGCTCGCCGCCGATAGACACCAGGTAGCCACGCGCCACCAGCCCGCACGTCTTGTCCGCATAGGATGCAGTTCCGTCCGCGTTCACCGCGGGCCGGTTCTGCAGCGTCGGCAGCTCTGCGAAGTCCACGATGGCCCGCAGCTCCACCCGATCCGGCCGGAAGGTCAGCGCACCCAGCTGGTTGACGGAGAAGTTTCCCAATGGGTGCGCATCGGCCCGCCGGGGCGAGACCACCAGCACGCCCAGCGCAACGGCGCCGAGCACGACGCCAACCGCGAGCCGACGCAGCGCGCGGATCGGCCACCCGGGGGTCATGGCGCACCGCCCAGTCCGTGGAGAGCCCGTACGGCCAGCGGTGCGTCGATCGGTGAGAAGTGCGCGTTGTAGGCGACGGCGCGGGCGAGGTCCCGCCGGGCGCCGTCCCGGTCGCCCAACGCCAGCTCGATCATCCCCACGTGGTACGCGCGGGCCGCGGCGCGGGCACCCAGCGCGTCGGCCTGCCGCGCGTACGTAAGCGCCGCACGGTCCCGTCCGGCCAGGTGCAACGCCCACCCCAGCGTTTCCGCCACGTCGGCGAACCGGCGCCGGCTCCACTCGCGTTCGGCGAACCGCACCGCGGACGCCGGATCACCGCGGGCGATTTCCAGCTCGGCGGCGGTGAGGTCGTCGACGCCACCGTTGGCCGCGAACAGATCCAACGCCGCCCCCGCCTGGTCCAGGACGGCCGTCGCCTCGGCGGGTCGGCCGGCGGCGCGCAGCCACCAGGCATACTCGATGAGCAGGCTCGGGCTCGGCAGCCGGCGGACCACCTCAGCCCAGCGGTCGAGGCCCTCACCGGTCGCGGCCGACACCCGGGCCCGGCCCACCTCCAGTGGGAGGAAACCGGGCGACGCGGCGAGTCCGGCGTCGTAGTGCTCGGCGGCGCCTGGCAGAGCCCCGGAATGCCAGGCCAGATCGCCGAGCCCGGACCGGACGTACGCGATGTCGGCCGGGGCGATCGCCCCGTCCAGCGCCCGCCGCCACAGCTCCTCGGCGCGGCCCACCTGGCCGTGCTGCTCCAGGTCGTACGCGGCCCGGGCGTACGCCGGCAGCCCGGGGCGCAGGTCCAACATCCGCTGCACGGCGGCGGTCGCCGCTTTCGCCTCGCCGAGCTGGGTTTGCGCGTCCACCAGCACCCCGACCGCCTCGGCCGAGTACGGGTTGATCTTCAACGCGGCGAGGGCGTAACCGCGGGACACGGCGAAGTCGTGCCGGGCATTGGCCAGCGCGCCCAGCCCGGTCAAGGCGGCGTCGTTTCCGGATGGGCGCAGTCGCATCGACTCGCGCAGCGCCCCTTCGGCCTTCGGGTACAACGCCGGGTCGGCGGTGATCCGGGCCCGCTCGAGGTACGCCAGTCCGAGAGCCGTCCACGTGGTCCAGTCGCCGGGAACCGCATGGAGGCGCTACTGGGCGCGTTCGATCATTCCGGCGAGCGGGTCCACGCGTCCGGAGGCTCCGGCGAGGCTACCGGGGTGGCGGGTCGGTCCGCCGGAAATTCGGCCGACCACGACACCGGCGACGAGCATGGCCAGGGCCGCCGTCGCGACGAGAGCAATCCTGCGCAACATCCCAATCTCCTCCCTGCCGGGATCGGGGTGGCGGGTCCCCGCCACGCCACCCCTTGCCGGCCCGGCTGTCAGGTCAGCCCGCCGTCGCCGGACAACTCGTCGGGAACCACAGTGGAAAGACGTGCGCGTCGTCGCCACCACCGGCCCCCGAAGGCCAGCGAGCCGAGCAGCCCGAGGGCTCCGGCGCCGGCCACCGCGGCCATGGAACCGGCCAACATGCCGTCGCCGGATGCGCCGAACCCGGCCGGCGACGCGGACGGGTCCGCCGACGGGTCCGTTGGCGAGTCCGCCGACGGGCTGACCGGAGACGCCGGTGCTGTCGCGGACGCACCGGGAGCCCTCTGGGCCGGGCCGACGTTGGGCAGTGCGACGTACGGGAAGTCGCTACCGAATGAGTTGTCGTTCGCGTCGACCCGGTCCCCGGCGGCGAGGGCGTCCACCAGCTTGCCGGTCAGCGCCGCCCCTTCCACCGCCTGGATGGCGATGTCGACGACGTCGTCGCTGAGCCGACGCCCGTTCGGGTAGCCCTGCAGGTCTCCGCCGAGCACGCCCAGCCGGTTCGGCTGCGCGGTGGCCGGCACGGACAGGTTCAGCCGGAGCATCTCCGCCGGCCGGAACCTCTCCGGCCGTACGTCGGCGTTGTTGAGCTGCGAGTTGAGGTCCGCCTTGATCGGGCCGCCGGCCTTGGTGGTGATGCCGGTCAGGAAGATCTCCACGAGGTCGTTCCGCGGGGCGGCCGGAGCCTGGATGCCGTAGATCGCCTGGATGAGCTTCGGCACCTCCGGGTCCGTGACCCGGTTCACCAGTTGGGGGATGCCGGCGTCGCGGTCCGGGCTGAGGGCGTTGAACGTGTCCTTCAGCGCGGCCGAGACGACGACCTCGTTGACGAGTGGGTTGCCCAGCCGGGAGACCTGCACGCCGTTGCGGGGCGCCGGATCGCTCTGGCCGGTAATCTGCACCCGGTTGCGTTCGGTGGTCGTCCATAGGCCGATGACCGGGTTGCGGGTGGGATCACCTCGCAACGCCACGTCCGTGAACGGCACTTCCAGCGCGATCGTGTTGACGTTGTACCGGGTCAGCGTGTCCCGCCCGGTCTCGCTGAGATCGCCCCCGTAGAGCAGGTCGAACACCCGCAGGTCCAGGAAGAACGGGTCATCGGCCTGGCCGACGAACGTGCGCCAGCCGCCGTTGAGCGTCTTCGTGGCCTGGTTGCGCAGGCTCTGGTAGTCCGGCATGGACGCGTTGCCCACGCGCGACGGCGCCACCGGCAGGTCGGTGGCGCGGGTCCGGAACGGCGCTCCGTTGAACGACGACTCGAGCGTGTACACCTGGCGGAACAGCAGATTCGGGTCGTCGAGCGAGGTCACCGGCCCGTTGTTGTACAGGAACGTCGAGTTCCCCCGCCGGTCGATATTCTTGGACGTCCAGCGGAACACCGCGTCCGCCATGGCGTCGCCGTCGTTGTCGACCTTGAGGTAGTACGCCGCGTCGGTGGCGAACGGGTAGAAGTTGGGCCCGCCGTCCGGCTCGGAGAACGGCGCCCAGTTCGCGATGAACGTGACATAGCCGGGCCGATCCGGGCTTGCGAATGCGTACAGGTCGGTGTTGTCCGCCGCCGGATCGAGCATGATCCGCGGGGCCTCGCGGTGGCTCGACGCGCCGGCCGAGCCCGGCCCGAGACCGCACGCGGTGACCGCTAGCACGGCACCGAGTGCGGCGACCACGGCGAGACGGCGTCGGTGATAGCTGCTTCCCATGATCGATACCTCCGATCGATGCGGACGCCGGATCGCGTCTGCACCTGGCATTCGCCGCAGCGACCAGGCCCGGAGTGGTCGCTGTCGACTTCCCTACACCGACCCATCCGACATGCTCCCGGCCACGAATAGGAACGATGCGCTGATCGCCGTCGATCGGTGCGGGCGGATTCAACCGGTCAGCGCCCGCGTTGCCCCATGTTCATGGATGTGTACGTGCAGCGATCGAAAAGGAAGGCGGCGAGGTTGGCCTCCACACTGGACGCCAACCACGTTCGGGCCGCCACGCCGTCTTGCTCATTTAGTCGTGCGGATGTCCGTCCAAGGGGCTGGCGATCGCCGCCGGATCATCGGAGAGCAGCTGGAAGTGCCAGATGATCGCGACCGGCTGGTCCCGGTAGGCGGCGTTCGTCGCCTCGGCCGCCCAGCCGTGCAGCGACCAGATGTCCGGCGGAGTGCCCGGTACCAGCTCCGGCGCCGGCCGGGTCTCGCCCGGCGGGATGCCATCGGGGTCGACGAACGGGTCGTCGTATCGCGGCTCCTCGCAGTGCCTGACGTGCAGCCCGGCGGCCAACCCGGCGTTCAGATAGTCGCTGGTACGGTGATGCCAGCTATCCATGTATCCGACGGCGCCGTCCGGTCCGGTCTGGACGATCGGGAATGCGGTCAGGCCGACCAGGCCGCGGAAGTCCGACGTAACCAGGCTGCCGCCCGGGCGCAGCACCCGGGCGAACTCGGCGAAGACCGGTCCCAGGTCGCGGACGTGGCTGAGCGCGAGTGCGCAGACCACCAGGTCGACGTGGTCGTCCGGTACCGGCAGCTGGTGCAGGTCGGCCTGGTGGAACTCGGCGTCCGGCAGCTTGGCCCGGGCCTTCGCGAGCATGCCGGGGGAGCCATCGACCCCGATCACGCGGTGCCCGAGCGAGGCCAGGTACTCGGTGTGCCGGCCGGTGCCGCAGGCGGCGTCGAGCGCGACGCCGACCGGCAGCTTGTCGATGAGCTTGCGGACGAGTGGCTGCTCGAGGTGGATCAGGCCGTTGCCGGGTTGGTCGTACGACGCCGACCAGCCGTCGTACCCGTCGGATATCGTGATCGGCGCGACCGCGGCGCCGTCACCGAGCCGGTCCGCCGCGTCGAGCAGGGCACGAGTCTCGGCGAGCCGGGCCTGCGTGAAGCCGTGGTCATACTCGCCGGCGAACGCGCGCAGCAGGGCCAGGCCCTCCAGGCCCAGCAGGTAGCCAAGGGGATGCAGATAGATCATGGGTGATCCCAACGGGGTCGAGCCGCACCCGGGCACGGGCGCGGAGGGTAGTCGACGGGCAGGAGAGCGTGGGATCAGCACATACCGGCACTCTCGCCCGAACCGTTGCAGCCGTCAACCGAATTGCCCGCTTGTGCCACCCATCCGTCGGCCCAGGAGGCCCGGAAGGCCATTGCCGTATGGGAATCAGAGTTCGGCGCGCCCGGGGCGGAGCGCTCTCCGGAAAATACGACGACCCCCGTCGGGGGGAGCCGGACCGGGCCTACTGATTTGTGTCGGTGGATGTCCAGCAGTGCTACTGGGCAGGCGCGATCCACCGCAGATTGACGGGTTCTATTGGGTGCGGCCGAGGATTTTGCTGCCTTCTTGCTGCCCATCGGCGGCTCGCGTCGAAGCCTCTTGACCCGACGGCGCTCGGTAGACCATCAACACCGCAACCGGTCCGAGTGTTATCGTGACGATGCCAGCAGCGGTACAGCCGCCAAACTTCGTCGATGTACGCGCGGCGCACAGTCGGCGGCATCGTCACCAGCCGCGCGTACCCTCACAGGTGTGACCCCCGAGCGCCCCATCACTCGCGTGCGATCGAGATTGAGCGCGGCGAGTTCACCCGCTACGTCGAGCTGCATGGCACCGCCGACGAGCCTGTCGACGGCGCGGCCGCAATCGCGGAGGACGGCGCGTTCGGGATTTGGTCGAGCTCCGGCTGCGGGGCCGGCTCGAGCCATCCAGCGACGAGGGATGACCGGCCGCTTGGCAAGGGTCGCTTGACGTTGCGGTCTTCAAATCCACCGCCATTCCTTGGGACCGGCATCCCGATGCTAGGTCTGACTCAGGAGTCCCCGAACTTAGGCCGCCGCAGCGGCCCCCTCATGGCTGCAGCGAGCGCTTCGGTGCCAGCCCGTCATAACGCGGGGTTTGCACATTGGCGACGTTATGTACCAGACGATCATGCTTCCTGTCCTGGTACAGGCCGGGTGCTAGCCGTACGGCTACGTTGTCGGCACGCTCTCGTCGCGGTTTTGCCGGGAGCCCGGCGAGCAGGTGCGGGCGGCCTGGGCGAGATATGCAGTGAAGGATCCGTTCGGCGGCAGGTGGACTGATCTGGGTGTTCCGAACACGCGCGCGAATCAGGCTCATTTGTTCAGGAGGGATCTGGGCCGAGGAGTCCGGCGCGCTGTGCTAGGGCGGCCGCCTGCGCGCGGTTCTTTACCCCCAGCTTGTTCAGGATATGGGTGACGTGGACGCTGGCGGTCTTGTTGCTGATGAACAGCCGGTTGCCGATCTGGGTGTTGGTGAGGTCCTGGGCGACGAGCCGCAGGACGGCCGTCTCGCGCGGGGTCAGCCCGTACGTTGACGGTGGCGTGTCGATGGCTTTCTCTGGGGATTGTTGGTCGCCGAGGTCGAGGCGGGCCAGCCGGGCGAGTGACCGGATCTCGGCCAGGAGCGGTGCGTGGTTGTGGGCGGCAACCGCGGCTTCCGGGCGAGATCGTGAGAGGGGTGACGGATGACGCTAACCGACGTAACGTTGCCATGCAGCAAACTCATCTGGCCTGGTCCCCGCCCTGATCGACTGTCGCAGTTCTATCTCGGAACCGAGGCGGGTGGCCGTGACCTACTTGTTGTCGATAGAAACCCGGCCTGCCGGCATACGCCTCTACCTCACGGGCGAGGTCGACATGTCGGTATCGGACCACCTCTACCAGGTTCTCCGCGACGCGTTGGCGCAGGCCCACGGCACGGTCGAAGTGGATCTTCGAGGTCTGCGGCTGTTGGACTGCACCGGAATCAGCGCTCTGCTGGAGGCACGAGACGATGGTCTCCGACGCGGGCGCGTCATGTTCGTGAGTAAGCCACAGGGCATCGTCCGCCGGGTGTTGGATCTTACCGACACGCTCGCGGTTCTCACGGCTGACCCCCTGCCGGTGACCTCGTTCGCTTCAGATCACGTCGCGGACGACGCAATAGAGGCGATGTAGAACCTCGAACCCACCGGCGTCCCCACCAGGACCGGGCGTTAAAGCGCAGGACAAGAAGAAGGCACACAGTGGTCATCGCTGGCCGGCGGTCGGATACAGGGCGACCAGCCGGACCGTCGTCCCGGTCAAGTCACTGTCGATGGTCAGACCATCCGTCGTCTGCTGGGCGATCCACAGGCCCATGCCGCCGGACGCAGTCATCGTCGGCCGTTCTACCCGATCCACGTAGGGCGCTGACGCAAAGCCTCGACCCCGGTCGTGTACCTCGCACAGGATGGCGCCGCCGGCCCACAGCCGCAGAACCCCGGAGCCACCGCCGTGCCGCACCGCGTTGGTCAGAACTTCATTGACCGCGACGATGAAGCCGTCCGCTGCCACCTGATTCAGGCCACACCGCCGCACGGCCCGTGCCGCCCGCCGGCGTAGGTCGCTGATCTCGCCCACATGGAAGGCGTCGGCAACCAGCAAGCTGTAGCCATCCGCCGCAGGGGACCGGCTCGGCGTTACTCGGGTCACCCTGCCTCCCACGATCGATTAAACGGAGCGGGTGCCCGTAGATGTCACCGCGAAACGCCGTGTTCAAACGCCACCGCTGAAGGCGTATGACAGCGCCGGGCTCGCCAAGCTAACCATGCCGACCTGCGAAAACGGCCCTATGCGACACGCATTCTGCGACAGGCTCCGTACTCCAGGAACGGGATGAACGCGTCCCAGGCGTTGTCCCACAGCCGGGTGATCGCTGGGTGGCGCTGCCCCCAGTGGTCGACCAGCTGGTCGAATGCGGCCTGCGCTGCGTCGGCCTTGACCGCGGTGAAGATTGAGGCACTTCAGCTCGGGGTGGTGGCGCGGGGCGACCGGCCGACGGTGTCGAGGTGACGCAGCGCCTGTGCGTACGAGGCGATCAGACCGGTTTCCAGATAGGACACCCGGTGGGCGGCGCAGAACCGTTTGACGATGCGCTGCGCGTGGCGCAGGTTGCCGCGCGGCATGGAAGGGAACAGGTGGTGCTCGATCTGGTAGTTCAGGCCTCCCAGCGCGAAGTCCGTGAGCCAATGACCGCGCACGTTGCGGGAGGCGAGCACCTGCCGGAGCAGGTAGTCGGCGTTCTCGGCTTCGCTGAGCGCGGGCATGCCCTTGTGGTTGGGTGCGAAGGAGCATCCGAGGTACAGGCCGAACAGGGCCTGGTGGACCGCGACGAACACCAACGCCTTTACCGGCGGCAGGAGCAAGAAGACGAATGCCAGGTAGCCGAGGATGTGCAGGGCCATCAGCAGCATTTCGCGGGTACGGGGCCGGGTGCGGTCGGCGATGAGGTAGCGCAGGCTGGCGACGCGGAGGTTGAGCGCCTCCAGCAGCAGTAGAGGGAAGAAACCCCAGGCTTGGAACCGGTAGAACAGCCGGGGAATGCGCCCGCTGGCCTGGGCCTGCCCGGTGGTGAACACCAGGGCGCCCGCGCCGATGTCCGGGTCCTTGTCCTCATCGTTCGGGTGGGCGTGGTGGCGGTTGTGCTTGTCGACCCACCAGCCATAGCTGAACCCGACGCCGATGTTGGCCAGGACGACGCCGGCGACGTAGTTCGCCCGGCCGGAGCGGAAGATCTGTCGGTGCCCGGCATCGTGACCGACGAAACCCAGCTGGGTAAATACGAACGCGAAGTAGGCCGCCACGGCAAGCTGCCACCAGGAGTTGCCGACGAGCACGAACGCGACCACACCGGCGGCGCACATGGCGATGGTCAGAGCGATCTTCCCGGCGTAGTAGCCAGGACGCCGGTCCAACAGGCCCGCTCCCTTGATCTGGCGGGAGAGCTCGGCGTAGGCGCTACCACGCGGCCGCGGGACGATGGACTCACCGCGACCCGTCGACGCGATGGAGGGGGCTTCGGTCAGATGCATCCAGGCTCCAGCCACACGATTGCGAAGGGAGTGTCGCCAGGGTCCTGGGCGATCAGTTGACGTCTCATACCCCGGGTTGAGTTGCTTCTAACGTTGCGCCCGTCGGACCCACCGGCCACCGTCGCCAGCGTGGCCAGGAGTCCGTGACGTGAAGAAGGCGGTGCACGACGTCCTCGGGTCGACCGCCTGGAGACAACGACGTGGGCGTACCTGGCGGCTGCCGGACAGCGATGAACGGATTCCGTGGGACGGACCGGTACCCGGCACGCAGAGCGGACCCGCGTTTGAGCAGCGCGGCTACCCGACGCCCACTGCGAGCAGCCGTCGCGCCTCGTCGGCTCCCACGGCGACGCGGGCATCGCAGGCGGGGTTGGTGCAGTGGACCACGTATGTCGTTCTGACCGGCAGCAAGGGAATGAAGAACAGGCTGAACTTGGTGGCTTCGCGGATAAGCAGCAGATTGCCGACCTGCCCGCACACCCGGCAGGCCATCGATACCAACCCTAATCGTCGGGCCTTCGTGTGCAGGCCGAAGATCAGTAACATCGATGCCCTCCAATGGGTTGGGAGTTTTACCGTCGACGCCAGTAAGGCAGAGGTGGTCGGCGGCTACTTGAAGCAGGTGGGTCGTTGCCTGCTGCAGCTGGATCCGCCTGGTCGTCACCCTGTCGCCGCGGCACAGTACAAGCTTTGGCGACAGGGTGACGCGAGTGATCAGGCGTCGTAGGAGTCGCGGCTGCCGGCCTTGGCCAGTCCGCGGCTGATCATGTACCCGATCGTCAGCAGGACGATGTAGAGCCAGGCGCGGTCGGCGCGGAAGTAGTCTCCGGCCGCACCGTTGTCGCCGTTGCCGTTGCCGTCGACCACGACGGAGGCGATCAGAACGCCGACGACGGCGACGACATATGCGATGAATTCCGTGGTCTTGAATGCGGCCTTGGTCGCGGCGCTACGGCGAGCCGGCCGGTTGTCCAGCGTGGCCTGATCGCGTCGGGTGGATCCGGCAGTGGAAGTGCTCACGAGTGTCTCCAGATGATAGTGGCGCATGGCGCCGAGGAACCTGCACAGTTCGGTCAGGGCGGACCGATGCCGACCGCGTCAGCGTCTATGAACAGGTGGCGGGCCGCAGAATCTGAGCGGCTGATACGTGCACCCCGCAGGGTGTTACGTCCGATGATGGAGTACCCGTCCGTTCGCGGGCCAAACGACGTATCCAAGAATGTCCAGGTGAGCTGGCTTACAGCCATGCAGCAAGCCCTGGGTGAATAACGGGTGTCGATGGGTGCCTTCATCACCACACAGGTGTGGACTCGGATTGACAGTCTCCCAGGTCACCGGCAAAACGGCGATCTTCGGCTGCCGCACCGCCGCCGTCAACCAATGTGGGTCCTGCAGGATGGCATTCGCTCGCCACGGCGCCCAGGTCGTCGTCGCCGACATCGACCAGCAGGGCAGCCAGGGCACGGCTCGGATGATCCAGGACCTCGGTGGCCAGGCCCTCGCCGTCAACTGTGACGTGACCCGCGGCGCCGACGTCCAGGCCGCGCTGACCCAGACAGTCGAAGCGTTCGGGCGCCTGGACTACGCCTTCAACAACGCCGGCGCCGAGCCGCAGCCCAAGCCGACTGCCGACATCCGAGGAGGAATGGGATCGGATCATCGCCATCAACCTGCGCGGCGTGTTCCTGTCCATGAAGTACGAGATCCCGCTGCTGCTTCAGCACGCTGGCGGCGCGATCGTCAACACGTCCCCTGCGGGGATCAAGGTATTCGGACGGGGTGCTGCCTACGCCGCGGCCAAACACGGCGTGGTCGGCCTGACCATGATGGACCGCTTCACTGGCGGCATCCCGGAAGGGCGAGAGAGGGCGATCGCGCAGGAACGGATCGGACGCATGGGCCGGCCCGAGGAGATCGCCGCCGCCGTCGTCTGGCCGTGCTCCGTTCCGGCCGACACCTCGGGCGGTAGCAACCACGCTCTGCCAGTGAGGTCCGCTCCAAGCGGGGATCACTGGACGTATGCTGCTGCACGCGCTTCGCGTACTGCCGCTAGGCCATCCCGTCCGCCGTCGGCCCGCCATTCATGGGAGCGGGCCGCCGCACGCCGTGCCACGTCACGCGGACCTTGACGCAGCGGCTGGACGCTGGCGCGGCGGGCGGCGGGCTGCCCGGTTTGCCCGGGTCGTCGGCGGACAGTGAGGATGATGTGGGGAGCGGGTCACCCGGGTTGGTCTGACTCTCCGGCAGACGGACCGTGGTGTCCTCGTCCCGATTCGTCGGCTGGCCCGGGTGCCCGCTTCCTGCACGTCACTGGTTCGGGCTTTGTGACCTGATAGGAGCCTGTGCGAGAGGCCCCGTCACTGTCGTGTCCGCCTGCCCCAGCTGGTGCGTGTCCGCGGTATCTGGGTGCGAGCGAGAAAGGCAGACATCTTCAGCATGGCAGGTTCGAAGCG
>DATDJX010000245.1:0-7176 GCA_036520275.1 Asanoa sp. | reverse complement strand
TCCTGAGCCAGGATCAAACTCTCCAACAAAAACATCGAAAAGAAAACCCCAGCAACAAAAAACACTTGCTGCCAAAACAAACAGTTTCGGCACTGGCTTATCAAGCACCCTGTTGAGTTCTCAAAGAACAAACACACACCGCTGACGGCTCGCCTAGTGGAGCACCGCCATCCGGGGTTGCCGTACCGTGTCCGGAATGCTTCCGCGCCGGGCACTCTTGCTGCGTTACCTGTTACCTCGGCGGCATCAACCAGATGCTCCCGGTCTGTGCCACCTTGTCCTCTTCGCGCCGCGCGGCGGCGGAAGCCATCTCGCGTCGATCGAAGGATTTGGCAGGCCGGCCGCTGCGGCTTGCGCCGCACGCTCGCCCGGTGCCCTACCGAACTGCCATCGTACCTCGACAGTGCCGAGCCACCAAATCGAGCGGGTCCCCGTCCGGACTCGTTCGCGGGGCAGCTCCCGCCGAGCAGACAGAAACGTACGCGTCCGCCGGATCGATCGTCAAACCCGGCGGGCGCGTCGTTCGTCACATGATCGAATAGGCCCTATCGCACCAGCTCGACGCCGGCGAAGGTGCGCTTGCCGCGGCGCAGCACGAGGTAGCGGCCGTGCAACAGGGCGTCGGGCGAGACCGCGGCGTCGACGTCCGAGACACGCTCGTTGTTGACGTACGCGCCGCCCTCGCTGATCGCCCGCCGCGCCTCGTTGAGGCTGGACACCAGGCCCGCGTCGCGCATCAGCGTCGCTACCCCGGGCAGCTCGCCCCGGACCTCGACCAGGCCGGCCTCGGCCAGCGCCGCCCGCAGCGTCGCCGGGTCGAGCCCGTCGAGCGAGCCCCGTCCGAACAGCGCCTGGCTCGCGGCCACCACGCGCCGGGTCTCCTCCGCACCGTGCAGCAGCGTGGTGAGCTCCTCGGCGAGTGCCCGCTGCGCCAGCCGGGCGGCCGGCCGCTCCAGGGTCGCACGCTCCAGCTCCATCAGCTCCTCGTGCGAGCGGAAGCTGAAGTACCGCAGGTAGCGCATCACGTCGCGGTCGTCGGTGTTGAGCCAGAACTGGAAGAACGCGTACGGGCTGGTCTGGTCGGGGTCGAGCCAGACCGACCCGTCCTCGGTCTTGCCGAACTTCGTGCCGTCGGCCTTGGTGACCAGCGGCGTGACGAAGGCGTGCACCGGCCCCATGCCGCGGCGCCGCACGTAGTCGACGCCGGCGGTGATGTTGCCCCACTGGTCGGAGCCGCCGAACTGCAGCGTGCAGCCGTAGCGCCGGTGCAGCTCGAAGTAGTCGTTGGCCTGCAGCAGCTGGTAGCTGAACTCGGTGAAGCTGATGCCGGTCTCCAGGCGCGCCCTGACCACCTCGCGGCCGAGCATCCGGTTGACCGGGAAATGCTTGCCCACGTCGCGCAGGAAGTCGATGGCCGACATCGAGCCGGTCCAGTCGAGGTTGTTGACCAGGGTGGCGGCGTTGTCTCCGTCGTAGGTCACGAACGGTGCGACCTGCGCCCGGATCTTCTCCACCCAGCTCGCCACGACCTCGGGCGGGTTGAGCGCGCGCTCGCTGGTCTCCCGCGGGTCGCCGATCATGCCGGTCGCGCCGCCGACCAGCAGCAACGGCCGATGGCCGGCCAGCTGCAGGCGGCGTGCCGTCAGCACCTGGACGAGGTGGCCGAGGTGCAGGCTCGGCGCCGTCGGGTCGAAGCCCACGTAGAACGTCACCGGCCCGGAGTCGAGGTGCATGCGCAGCTCGTCGAGGTCGGTGGAGTCCTGGATCAGGCCCCGCCACAACAGGTCGTCGATGAGATCGGTCACGCCGTGCATTGTTCCGCATGCCGCGGACGAGCCCCCACCCGGTTGCCCGTCAGCGCGAGTAGACCTTGCGGCCGTCGACGGCGACGTGCCCGGGTGCGACCATCCGACGGGCCTGGTGGATCGCGAAGCCGGCGCGCAGCACCCACGCGTCCGGCCGGCTTTCGAGGGAGGCAGCAGGCGCTCGCCGGTCTTGCCGGTCGCGGTGCGCGTCGTCGAAGGCCCGGCGCAGCTGGGTCAGCCGATACCCCTGGCGCTCTGCCACCCGGCCTGGTTGAAGGTCTGCGTCGATGAGGCGCCGCGGGTCCGCTGGTTGAGACCGGTTCGGTTCGTGGGCGGCTACTTGATGGCCAGCACGTCCACCACGAAGCGCAATGCGCCGGACGGGTAACCGGATGGCGCCGGATCGCCGTACGCGAGGGAAGCGGGGATGTCGAGCTGGAGGCGGCTGCCCAGCTTGGCCCCGACGAGGCCCTGGTCCCAGCCCTTGATGACGCCGCCCTGACCGAGCGTGACCGGGAAAGTCTGCTGCTTGTCCCAGGACGCGTCGAACTCCTTGCCGTCCTTGTACGTGACGCCGACGTAGTTCATCGTGACCGTCTGCCCCGTCTGGGCGCCGGGGCCGGTGCCCTCGATGAGCGGAGTCACCTTGAGCGCGGTGACGGCGCCGGTGCCGGCGGTCACGGTGGGCCTGGTCTTGAGCGCGGCGTCGGCACCGGCGGGCACCGGCGGGAACGCGGCCGCCGACGGCGCCGCCGAGGCCGTCGCGCTCGCCGACGGCGCGACGCCGGTCGTCGAGTCGCTGCCACCACCGCGGACCAGGAAGAACACGGCAAGGGCCACGCCGAGGACCGCGACGCCGGCCAGCGCGCCCAGCATCGCCTGCTGGCGCTTGCGCTTCCTGGCGGCGGCCGCCGCGGCGGCGCGGCGGTGCTCCTTGGCCGCCTGTCGCTTGGCGTTCCTGGAGCCCGGGGGGTTCGGCATCGCGTTCGTCCTCGTCGGTGCGCCCCGGCGGGCCCGAGGCGCTCGCAACACCGTACCGGTAGCTTCTGAACGGTGGCTGTGACGCTCCGCGACCGGATCCGGTCCGTGCTGGCCGAGGCGCCGGTCTTCGACGGGCACAACGACCTGCCCTGGGAGCTGCGCCGGCGGGTCGGCGGCGACCTCGACCGCCTCGACCTGCGCCGCGACCAGACCGCCACCGGCCTGCACACCGACCTGCCGCGGTTGCGGGCCGGCGGCGTCGGCGCACAGTTCTGGTCGATCTGGTCGCCGGACGACACCCCGGACGTCGACCCCGTCACGGCGGCGCTGGAGCAGCTGGACCTCGTGCGGCGGATGGTCGCCCGGCATCCGGACGCACTGGCGCTGGCCTCGTCGGCGGACGAGCTGGAGGCCGCGCGGGCGGCCGGGCGGGTGGCGTCCTTGGCCGGCGTCGAGGGCGGTCACCAGATCGGCAACTCGCTGGCCGTCCTGCGGATGCTGTACGCGCTCGGCGCGCGGTACCTGACGCTCACGCATCTCAACAACACCGACTGGGCGGACAGCGCGACCGACGCGCCCCGGGTGGGCGGGCTGTCACCGTTCGGCCGGGAGGTGGTCCGGGAGCTCAATCGGCTCGGCATGCTCGTGGATCTGTCCCACGTCGCGCCGGCTACGATGGACGCGGCGCTGGACGTCTCGGTCGCCCCGGCGTTCTTCTCGCATTCGTCCGCCCGCGCCCTGTGTGACCACCCGCGCAACGTGCCGGATACGATGCTGGAGCGGGTCCGGAACTCCGGCGGCGTCGTGATGGTCACGCTGGTTACGGGCTACCTGGACGAGGGCTGTCGAGTGTGGATGGACGCGTTGACGGCCGAGGAGGCCCGGTTGAGCGCGTCGTACGTGCGTGACGACCCGGCCTGGTACGCGGGCCGCGACGCCTGGATCGCGGCCAACCCGTCGCCGCCGTGCGGTGTGGGGGTGGTGGCCGACCACGTCGAGCACGTCCGGACGGTCGCGGGCGTCGACGCGGTCGGGATCGGCGGCGACTACGACGGCATGCCGACCGCGCCGGACGGCATGCCGGACGTGTCGGGCTACCCGGCGCTGTTGGCCGCCTTGGCGGAGCGGGGCTGGTCCGATGTGGACCTGGCGAAGCTGACGTGGGGCAACGCGCTGCGGGTGCTCCGCGAGACCGAGTCGGTCGGCGGGACGGTACGGGCGGCCCGCGCCCCGTCCACCGCCACGTTCGCCGAGCTTGGATAGCCTTACCTTCGTGCGGTATTTGCCCAATTCGCGGGTGCGTGTCGGCCCCGCTCCGTACGATCCGGCGGCGAGGGGGCGATCGAGATGACCGACATGGTGGAGATGCCGCGGGTGAGCGAGTGCACCGTTGTCGACTGCGGCTACAACCACGACGGATGCCACGCGTTCGCGATCACCATCGGGTACGACTCCGCCAACTGCGCGACGTTCGTCGACACATCCGACAAGGGCGGCCTCGACGACGTCATCGCGCAGGTGGGCGCGTGCGGCCGGACGGACTGCATCCACAACGAGGAGCTGGAGTGCGCCGCGCCGTCGATCCGCGTGGGGCCGGGCGAGGACGTCGCCGACTGCATGACGTACGAGGCGCGCTAGGCGCTGCGCCCGCGGCGCCGCGCGCCCACCGAAGTCGACCGTGTTCTTGTCATCGCGGCTTCCGCGTTTATGACCCTGTCGAACCTGGTATCCCTCGGTGTGGAGCCGGCGTCAGCCAGGAGGCCCCCCGCCCCGGTACGACCGTGGTCACGGTTGCCTCGGTCGTGCCGGTAGACGAGCTGGCGTCGGCTCCGGCCCCGGCTCCCCGTCCGCGCACGTGGGCCGACCCCGGCCGGAACCGGGCTACCGTCCCCCGAGGATTCGGCGGCTCTTCGGAACGTGGCGGCGGTAGGTGCTGACGGTCGGGTCGCCGGCGATCCAGAACCGCCACGGGATCTCGTGGGCGCCGGTGACGCCGACCCGCGGTCCGGTGGCGATGGCGTCGGCGTCGACGGGCTTCGCCGGCGGCCGTAACAGCGGACCCGGGCCGTCGGCGGCCAGCAGGTCGGCGCCGTACGCGCCGCCGTCGAGACCGAGCGCCGCGCACAGCCGGGCCGGGCCGCGGGCCAGCTCGGCGTCGCGGGACACGGCCGGCCGGCGGGCGCGGGCTACGTCGATACCGGCGACCACCTCGCCGGCCCGAAGCAGCACCGCCGACGCGACGCCTTCGACGCCCGTGACGACGTTCATGCACCAGTGCATGCCGTAGGTGAAGTACAGGTACGCGAAGCCGGCCGGGCCGAACATGATCGCGTTGCGGTCGGTGCGCCCGCGGTGGGCGTGGGACGCCGGATCGCCGCCGGTGCCCGCGTACGCCTCGACCTCGGTCAGCCGCAGAGTGACGCCGCGCGCGGACAGTTCGCAGCCCAGCAGCGCCCGCGCGGCCGCGTCGACGGGCCCGGACAGGAGCGCGCGCAGGTCGGTCACCGGACGAGTCTGCCAGATCGTCCGGCGGGAGGCCGCCGCCGAACGGTGCCCCGGGCCGCCGTGGCGGACCGCAGCCGGTCAGCGGGGCACGACCCGGGTGGTGGCCCACTCGCGCCAGCTGTCGAGCCGGTCGCAGACCGCGGCGAGCTGGTCGGCCACCGGGCCGGGGCCGGTCGAGCCGGGCGTCGTCCGGGCGGCCAGCGCCGACCGCACCGACAGCACGTCGCGCACGCCGGGGTCGAGGACCGGTGACACCGCCCGCAGGTCCGCGTCGGAGACCTCGTCGAGCGCGCAGTCCCGCGCCACGCACAGCGCCACCAGCTTGCCGGTCGCCTCGTGGGCCTCCCGGAACGGAACCCCCCGGCGGACGAGCCAGTCGGCCACCTCGGTGGCCAGCGTGTAGCCCACCGGCGCGGCGGCGGCGAGGCGGTCGACCCGTACGGTCATCGTCGAGATCATGCCGGCCAGCGCCGGCAGCAGAAGCTCGACCGTGTCGACCGCGTCGAAGACCGGCTCCTTGTCCTCCTGCATGTCGCGGTCGTACGTCAGCGGCAGCCCCTTGAGCATGGTCAGCACCGTGACCAGACCACCGATCAGCCGGCCCGACTTGCCGCGGGCCAGCTCGGCTACGTCGGCGTTCTTCTTCTGCGGCATGATCGACGAGCCGGTCGCGAACGCATCGTCGAGCTCGACCCAGCCGAACTCCTGCGACGTCCAGAGCACCACCTCCTCCCCCAACCGGGACAGGTGCACCCCGGCCATGGCGGTGATGAACAGGAACTCCGCCGCGAAGTCGCGGTCGGCCACCGCGTCCATCGAGTTGGTCGCCGCCGTCGTGAAGCCCAGCTCGTGCGCGACCACCACCGGGTCGAGCGGCAGCGACGACCCGGCGAGCGCGCCGGCGCCCAACGGCGAGATGGCCGTACGGGCGTCCCAGTCCCGCAGCCGCTCGAGGTCGCGCAGCAGCGCGTGCACGTGGGCCAGCAGCCAGTGCCCGAAGGAGACCGGCTGGGCGTGCTGCAAATGGGTCATGCCCGGTGCGGGCGTCTCGACGTGGCGGGCCGCCTGCTCGACCAGCGCGTCGGCCAGCTCGACCAGCCGCGACGCCACGCCGCGGGCGTGGTCACGCAGGTAGAGCCGCAGGTCGGTGGCGACCTGGTCGTTGCGGGACCGGCCGGCGCGCAGCTTGCCGCCGAGCGTGCCGAGCCGCTCGAGCAGGCCGCGTTCGAGCGCCGTGTGCACGTCTTCGTCATCGACCGTGGGCCGGAACGCCCCGGACGCGCACGCCGCCTCGAGGTCGTCGAGCGCCGCGAGCATCCGGCCGAGCTCGTCGGCGTCGAGCAGGCCGGCGTGGGCCAGCACCCGGGCGTGCGCCCGCGACGCCGCCAGGTCGTACGGCGCCAGCCGCCAGTCGAACTGGACGCTCACCGACAACCGGGCCAGGGCCTCCGCGGGACCGCCCGCGAACCGGCCACCCCACAACGACGTGCGCGATTCGGTCACGGACGCCATTGTGGTCTAGCCGAGGCGGGCGTCGCGCGCCGCGGCCATCCGCGACGGCAGGCCCCACAGCCGCACGAACCCCTTCGCCAGCGACTGGTCGAACGTGTCGCCGGTGTCGTAGGTGGCCATGCCGAAGTCGTACAGGCTCGCCGCCGAGCGCCGGCCGGTCACCGTCGCGCGGCCGCCGTGCAGCACCAGCCGCACGTCGCCGGACACGTGCTTCTGGGTGTCGGCGATGAAGGCGTCGAGCGCGTGCTTGAGCGGCGAGAACCACAGGCCGTCGTACGCCAGCTCCGCCCAGCGCTGGTCGACGCCCTTCTTGAACCGGGCCACGTCGCGCTCGACGGTCACGTTTTCCAGCTCCTGGTGGGCGGTGATGAGC
>DATDJX010000244.1:0-3723 GCA_036520275.1 Asanoa sp. | reverse complement strand
GGCACGACGCGTCCGTCCGCGTTTTCCCGACAGCCACGCCTCGATACGACAGCGCGGTTGCGCAGCTCGCGCCGCACTGCTCCTGATCGTCCAACCCAGCGACGCGCGGCCAGTCGAACCGGTGGGCTGAGACAGCTCCTTTGCCGAGAAGCAGGAGTCCCACCCTGCGCTCCTCCTCGTCGTCCTGAGCAGGCGTCTCGCCGGCGTCCCGGTAGACGCTCGCTTCCAACGACACGCGGCGGTCGGCCGCTTGGCCCGGTCGAGACTGTTCCGGCGCCGCCGTCAGCAGGTCCGGGCGCCAGCTCGCCCGCACTGGGCCAGGCCGAGTCGGCGGAGCGAAGAGGCCCCCGGTCCGCGCGAGTATCCTGGGCACATCATGGCCGGAAGTCGGCTTCCGGTTGGCACGCTCGGCGAGGTGCTCGCCTCGCGCAGGCGTCGGTGCTTTGTCGGTCGGGACGGCGAGCTTGAGCTTGTCCGGGCGGCTCTGGATGCCAGAGAGCCGCCGTTTTCGGTGTTGTGGTTCACGGGTCCAGGCGGGATCGGCAAGACCAGCCTGCTCGAGGCGATCGCCGAGCAGGCCGAGGAGGCCGGCGGCTGGCGGGTTGTCCGGCTCGACGGGCGCGAGCTGCCGTCGTCGCCGCGCGTGGCGTTCGATGTGGTGCGAGAGGCACTCGGTGCGGCCCAGGGTGACGAGGCGGTCGCAGCACCGGAGGGCCGGCTCGTCCTGCTGTTCGATGCCTATGAGCGGCTGGGCGGCCTCGACGAATGGGTGCGCACGTGGCTGCTGCCTCGCCTGCCCGCAACCGCGCTCACGGTTGTCGCAGGCCGCCAGTTGCCAGGCCCGGCATGGCGCGCCGACGCCGCGTGGCGCGGGCTGCTGCGGGTCGTGTCGCTGCGCAATCTCGGTCCGGAGGAGAGCCGCAGCTATTTGCGAGCGTGCGGCGTGGATGAGGCGCTCCACGACCGTCTCATCGAGGTCTCCCATGGTCACCCGCTGGGTCTTTCCCTGCTCGCCGACGTGGTCGTTCGCGGCGGGGAGGCGACCCTGGACCCGGCACCCAATCTCGTCGGCACGCTTGTGCGGCGGTTCGTCGATGTCGTGCCCGTCGGTCGGCGGCGCGGTGCCCTGGAGGTGTGCGCGTTGGCTCGGGTGACCACCGAGGCGCTCCTGCGGGACGCGCTCGCGCTCGAGGATGCCCACGAGCTGTTCGCGTGGCTGCGCGACCTGTCCTTCGTCGAGGCCGGACCGGATGGCCTGCTGCCTCACGACCTTGCTCGGGATGTGCTCGACGCCGACTTGCGCTGGCGCGACGCCGACGGCTACAAGCACCTCTTCCGCCGGGTCCGCGGCCACGTCTACGCCGCCGTGAAATCGTCGCGGGGGCGCGAACAGCAGCGCTCCGTCTTCGACCTGAAGTTCCTGTTTCGCAATCTGCGCAGCGTCCTCTCGCCGGTCGACTGGGACGTGTGGGGGCTGCACTATCCCGAACCGGCCGGCCCCGGCGACCGCGGGAGCATTCTCGAGCTTGTGGCGGCCGCCGAGGGCCAGGCATCCGCGGCCATCGCCGAGCGCTGGCTCGACCTGGAGCCACGGGGCTTTGTGGTCGTCCGCGGCGAAGACGACGACGTGCGGGGCTTCGTGGCGCTGCTGGACCTGACGGTCGTCTCCGAGCACGACCGCCGCGCCGATCCTGGGGCCGAGGCGGCGTGGGACTACGCCCACCGGTGCGCCCTGCCACGAGCGGGCGAGCTGATCACTCAGACGCGCTTCGTGGTGGATCGTGAGGCCTACCAGGGACCGTCCTCCACGCTGAACGCCCTCTCGATGGTGACCGTGCAGCGGTATCTGGGGAACCCTCGGCTTGCGTGGGACTTCCTCACGCTCCATGAGCCGGAGCCATGGGACGCGTACTTCGCGCTCGTCGACCAGCCGCGGGCGGCGGGCGCCGACTTCCTGGTCGGCGGCCGGCGGTACGGGCTCTACGCCCACGACTTCCGCCCGGTACCGGTCGACGCGCTGATGGAGCTATGGACCGAGCGGGCGCTCGCGGGGGACGTCACGGTGCGGCCGGCGGTCCCCGACGACGTACTGGTGCTGTCGCAGGCGGACTTCACCGACGCCGTCCGGCAGGCGCTCCGCGACCTGCACCGGCCCGAGCTGCTTGCCCGCAACCCGCTGCTCCGCACCCGCCTCGCCCACGACTACTCCGGCGCCGATGAGTCGGACGCCGAAGCGCTCGAGGGTTTGTTACGGGTCGCGGTGGACGCGCTGCGCCAGCACCCGCGTGACGACAAGCTGCTGCGGGCGGTGGAGCGCACCTACCTGCGGCCGGCGCCCACCCAGGAGGCCGCCGCCGAGGTGCTCGGGTTGCCGTTTAGCACCTACCGGCGCCACCTCTCCCAGGCCGTGGGGCGCATCGTCGCCTGGCTGTGGGACCACGAGGTCTACGGCAGCGCACCTGAGCAGCGCTGAACAGCGCTGAGCACGATCCGGTCTGGATACCGAGCACCCCGCCGTTCGACGCTGCCCGCGACCAGGAGGTAGCGAATATGAAAGACGGGAGCGAAGATCACGTCGTCGTGCTCGGCGGCAGCATCGCGGGGCTGCTCGCCGCGCGCGTGCTGGCCGATGCGTATGACCGGGTCACGGTGGTAGATCGCGACGAGCTCGTGCCGGGCGGCACGCCGCGGCGGGGCGCGCCGCAAGGTCGGCACATCCACGGGCTGCTCGCCCGCGGCCAACAGGTATTGGAGGAGTTATTCCCAGGCTTCATCGCCGAGCTGGAGGCGTACGGCGCACCGACCGGTGACATTCTGGGCGACGCTCGGCTGCTGTTCGGCGGGCACCGTCTCGCCCGGACCGACGCCGGGCTCGTCGTCTTGAGCGCCAGCCGACCGCTCCTCGAGGACAGGGTTCGGGCGCGGGTCCGGGCCCTGCCGGGAGTCCGGTTTGCACCGCCGAGCGACGCGGTGGGCCTACGGTGCTCGCCCGACGGCCGACGGGTCACCGGCGTCCGGCTGCTGCGGCGGGCCGACGCGAGCGCCGAAGAGGTGATCGACGCCGGCCTGGTGGTGGACGCCACGGGACGCGGCTCACGGGCCTCGGCGTGGCTGCAGGCGCTGGGCTTCGGCGAACCCGAGGTCGACCAGGTCCGGGTCGACGTCGGCTACGTGACGCGCTGCTACCGGCTCCCACCCGCCGGCCTCGATGGTGACTTCGCCTGCATCCACGGTCCCGCACCCGACCGGCCGCGTGGCGGCGCGCTGGCCAGGCTCGAGGGCGATGTATGGATGCTCACCCTGTTCGGGTTGCTCGGCGATCACCCTCCGAAAGACCGGGAGGGGTTCGACGTCTTCGCCCGGTCCCTGCGCTTTTCCGACATCCACGACGCGGTCGGCGCCGCCGAGCCGATCGACGGTCCGGCGGCGTACCGATTCCAGGCGAACGTCCGGCGCCGGTACGAGCGGATGCGGCAGTTCCCGCAGGGCTTCCTGGTCATGGGCGACGCCATCTGCAGCCTCAACCCGATCTACGGCCAGGGCATGACCGTGGCCGCGCTGCAGGCGCTCGCGCTGCGCGACCACCTCACGCCCGGCACCGCCCCACGTTGCCGACGCGTCCTGCGGGCGCTCGCGCGCACGATCGACGGGCCGTGGGAGATGGCTCTCGGTGCCGACCTGGCCGTGCCCGGGGTGGACGGTCGCCGGACACCGAGGCGACGG
>DATDJX010000243.1:0-2361 GCA_036520275.1 Asanoa sp. | reverse complement strand
CGCGAGTCAACCGGCCGCGACAGGGGCAGGATCGCATGCGTGGAGCTCGACTTCGACCGCTGCTACCGCGCCGTGGACAGCCGTGACCAGCGGTTCGACGGCTGGTTCTACACCGCCGTCACGTCGACGGGCATCTACTGCCGGCCGTCCTGCCCGGCGATCACACCCAAACGGGAGAACGTCCGCTTCTATCCGTCCGCCGCCGCGGCGCAGCGCGCCGGCTTCCGGGCCTGTCGACGATGCCGCCCGGACGCCGCGCCCGGTTCGCCGGAATGGGACGCCCGGGCGGACACGGTGGGCCGGGCGATGCGGCTGATCCGCGACGGCGTGGTGGACCGCGAGGGCGTGCCGGGCCTCGCGAGCCGGCTCGGCTACACAGAGCGCCACCTTCACCGGATGCTCAGCACGGAGGTCGGCGCCGGGCCGCTCGCCCTGGCGCGCGCCCAGCGGGCGCAGACCGCGCGGATCCTCGTCGAGACCACGGAGATGGGCCTGGCGGAGATCGCGTTCGCGGCCGGATTCGGCAGCGTACAGCAGTTCAACGACACGATCCGGGAGGTGTACGGCTGCCCGCCGTCGACGCTGCGCGACTCGCGCCGCAGGACGGCGCGGGAGGCGGGCGTCATCGGCCTCCGCCTCGCCTACCGGCCGCCGCTGCACGCGAGCAGCCTCCTCGAGTTCCTCGGCTTCCGCGCCGTCCCGGGCGTCGAGGAGGTCGACGACACCACGTACCGACGCCGGCTGCGCCTGCCCAGCGGCACCGGCACGGTCGCCCTCACGCCCGGCCCGGCGTGCGTCACGGCGTCCCTGCGGCTCGCCGATGTGCGCGACCTCGCACCGGCCGTCGCGCGCAGCCGGCGGGTCCTCGACCTCGACGCCGATCCGGAGGCGGTCGACGCGGCGCTGGCCGAGGACCCGGCGTTGGCCCCGCTGATCCGCAAGGAGCCGGGCGTGCGGGTGCCCCGGGCGGTCGACGGCTTCGAGATCGCCGTACGGGCGGTCGTCGGCCAGCAGATCTCCGTTCCGGCGGCCCGCAAGGCGCTCGCCCGGCTGGTCAATGACCGCGGGTTCCCCACCGCGGGCGAGCTGCTCGCGCTGCCCGACCAGGCGTTCGGCATGCCGGCCGCCCGGCGGGGGACGCTGCGTGGCCTGGCGCGCGCCGTGGTCGACGGCCGCCTCGACCTCGACCCCGGGGCCGACCGGGAGGAGCTGTGGCGGCAGCTGACCGCGCTGCCCGGCGTCGGCGCCTGGACCGCGGGATACGTCACGATGCGCGCCGCCGGCGACCCCGACGCGTTCCTTCCCACCGACGTGGGGGTGCGACGCGGCGCGGCGGCTGTCGGCCTCCCCGACGACCCGAAGGCGCTCGAGGCACACGCCGAACGGTGGCGCCCGTGGCGGTCGTACGCACTGATCAGGCTCTGGAAACAGGCATGAACATGACGACCCTGCCGACCCCGGCCGGCCCGTTCACGATCGTCGCGAGCGACGACGGCGCCGTGCGGGCCGCCGGCTTCACCACCGACGTCGGCGCGCTGCTGGCGCTGGTCCACCCGTCGCTGCGGGGAGAGGCGCGACCACGCCCGGATCTCGGCGGCATCACCGACGCCGTCCGATCCTATGTGGATGGTGAGGTGGCGGCGATCGACGAGGTGCCGGTCGAGCAGCGCACCGGCGGCGCGTTCCTCGACCACGCCTGGCGGGTGCTGCGCGACGTGAAGGCCGGCGAGCCGGTGACCTACCCGGAGTACGCCGCGCTCGCCGGGCGGCCCGCGGCCGTACGGGCGGCGGCGCAGGCCTGCGCACGCAACGCGGCCGCGCTCTTCGTGCCGTGCCACCGGGTCCTGCGCACCGACGGAACGCTCGGCGGATACCGGCACGGCCTGCAGGTGAAGAAGTTGCTTCTCGGTCATGAGCGGCGGCTCGCACCGGTCGCCGACCCTGCGGGTTCGGCGTCGCGGCTGGTCGGGCCGCGAGGAGGCGCCCGCTGACGACGTCGTGTCGCGCGGTCGGGAACGACGGCGCCGGAAACCCGGTGTGATCCGAGCGGATCGGCGGTTACCGTCGCGGGATGCGCGCCGTTCGTCACCCACAGCACAAGGCGCGCAACCTGTGGCGGCTGCGCCGTTATCTGCACCCCTACCGAGGGCTGTTCATCGGGCTGCTGGTGGCGACGTTCGCCGGCACCGCGGTCTCGATCGCGGTGCCGCTGGTCGTGCAGCGCGTCGTCGACGGCCCCATCGCCCACCGCGACCCCGCCGACCTCGTTCGACTGGGCCTGCTCACGCTCGCGCTGGGCGTCGCGGAGGCGCTGCTCATCTTCGTCCGGCGGTGGAGCCAGTCGAGCCAGTCGCTGGGCAT
>DATDJX010000242.1:0-11130 GCA_036520275.1 Asanoa sp. | reverse complement strand
TCGCGAGCCAGCGCGGCGGCGGCCTCGAGCCCAAGGTGGACGCTGGCCGAGTAGGTGACGAGCGTGACCCGATCGCCCGCGCGGACCACAGTGGCCTGACCGATGGGCACCGGGTCGAGCGAGATCGGACCGGGCACCTTGATCCGCCGGTAGAGGTACTTGCTCTCCAGGTACAGCACGGGGTTGTTGTCCCGGATCGCGCTGCGCAGCAGTCCGGCCGCGTCGTCCACAGTGGCCGGTGCGACGATCTTTAGGCCGGGCGTGTGTGCGAAGTACGACTCGATGCTCTGCGAGTGGGTCGGTCCGGCCCGCAGCCGCGCGCCGAACGGGGCCCGGAACGTGATCGGCATGGCGTTGCCGGTGCGGTAGTAGTGCCGGGCGATCACGTTGGTGATCTGGTCCCAGGCCGTGGAGATGAAGTCGGCGAACTGGAACTCGACGACCGGGCGCAGGCCGTTGAGCGCGGCACCGGCGGCCAGGCCGGTGAAGCCGGACTCGGCGATCGGCGTGTCGACGATGCGGCGTTCCCCGAACTTCTCCAGGAAGCCCTTGGTCACTTTGAACGCGCCGCCGAACTGGCCGACGTCCTCGCCGATCAGGAAGACCGACTCGTCGGCTTCCATCTCGGCCATCAGTGCCTGGCTGACCGCGTCGAGGTAGGTCACGTCGGATGCGGGTGCGCTAGCGGGCATAGACGCGCTCCTCCTCGTTGTCGGGTGTGGGCATCGGGTCGGAGAGCGCCTTCTTGCGCGCCTCGATGCCGATCTGCCGGGCCTCGTCGCGCATGGCCTGGACCTCGTCGGCGTCGGCGAGCCCGAGCTCCTGCAACCGGGCGGCGAACAGCTCGACCGGGTCCTTCTTGCCCCACTCCTCGAACAACTCCCGCGGCACGTAGTCGGCCGGGTCGTGCTCGGCGTGCCCGTGCATCCGCATGGTCACGCACTCGATCAAGGAGGGCCCCTCGCCGGCGCGGGCCCGGTCCACCGCCCGTTTCGTGGCCTCGTAGACCGCGACCACGTCGGTGCCGTCGACCTTCTCGCCCGGTATGCCGTACCCGACGGCCTTGGTGGCGAAGTCGGTGCGCGACTGCAGCCGCAGCGGCGTCGAGTAGGCGAACTGGTTGTTCTCGACGACGAAGATGCACGGCAGGTCCATCACCGCCGCGATGTTCACCGCCTCGTGGAAGTCGCCGCGGGAGGTGGAGCCGTCGCCGCAGTAGGCGAGCGCGGCCCGGTCCTCGCCGCGGTACTTGAACGCGAAGGCGCCACCGGTCGCGACCGGGTAGTTGTCGGGGATGTGGCTGGGCAGGTTGTAGACGTGCAGGTCCAGCCGGCCGTAGTGCAGGGTGCCGTCGCGGCCGCCGGTCGGCGAGGTGGCCTTGCCGAGGAAGCTCGCCATCACCTGCCACGGCTCCATGCCCCGCCACAGGTGTGCGCCGAGGTCGCGGTGGATCGGGCAGAGGAAGTCGTCGTCGCGCAGGGCGGCCGCCGTGCCCACCGCGATCGCCTCGTGCCAGTGTCCGGTGTAGACGGACCCGAGCATCTCGCCCTGCCGGTACATGCTGATCATCCGGTCTTCGACGGCCCGTTGCAGCGCCATCACGCGGAACATGCGCAGGTAGAGCTCGCGGTCGGGGCTGGCGGTGTCACTGCGGGCCGTACGCCCCCGGGGCGCGCCGGACTTCTTCGTGCTCGTCGCCATGCCGGGAACGTATCCCCGGCCCGATGGCGTCAGTAGGCGTCCTTCCGCACACCGGAAAGCCGGCGGTGCGCAGGTCAGCCCTTCTTCTTGCCGGCGTCGCCGAGCCAGTCGACGTACTTCAGGTACGGTTCCATCGCCGCCTGGATCTGCCGCGTGAGTTCGCCGTGTTTGCGGCCGAGGCGTTGCATCTGCTCGGCCATCGCGCCGAGAGCGGCGGCGTTGGCGGCCAGCGAGTCGGCGAACTCGCGGTGCCGTTCCAGCGCGTCGACGATCGGCGCGTTGAGCCGGCGCATGGTCTCGGCGGCGAGCGCGGCCTGGGCGCGCCCGGTCGCCTCCATGGCCTGCTGGGTCCAGGCGAGGCCGGGGAAGAGGTTCTGTAGCAGGCCGCCGGCCGGGCCGGTCCTTGCCGCGCTGCCCGAACCGGCCTTCTTTGGCTCGGGGAGGGTCGGCGGCTCGGCCGCGGGTCCGCTCGGCGGCTCCGCCGCGGGTCCGCTCGGCGGCTCCGCCGCGCGCCGGACGTCGGTGCCGTTCCCCGGCTCGGCCCCGGCCACCGCGTCGGTGGACGCCGGCTCGGACACGGCGCCGGGCGCGGTCTCACCGGCCGACACCGCGGCCGGGGTCGTCGTGGCGGTGGCCGGGGTGGTGGCCGCCGTGGCGGCCGCCGGTGTCGTCCGGGCGGCGGGCGGGGTGGCCGCCTTCGCGGCGGGCGGAGCGAACGCCTGCAGCGCGGCGGTCGTCGCCTCGACGGCGGCGGCGGTCGCCTTCGACGCGGCTTCGGACACGCCGAGCGGGTCGGGCACGAAACCCGCGGGCAGGCCCGGCATCGAACCGCCGGCCTTCGGCGCGGGCGTGGCCTTCTTGGTCGGCGTCGCCTTCGGGGCGGGAGCCGCCTTCTTCGCCGTCGCCTTCGTCGCGGCCTTCTGCGCCGTCGCGGTCTTGGCCGGCTCCGCCTTCTTCACCGTCGCCTTCGCCGCCGCCGCCTTCTTGCCGGGCTCGGTCTTCTTCGCCGCCGCCTTCTTCGCGGGCTCGGTCTTCTTCGCCGCCGCGTTCTTCGCGGGCTCGGCCTTCTTCGCCGCCGCCTTCTTCGCGGCGCGGCGCCTGTCGTCGGTCATGTCTGCGCCTCTCGGAATCGGCCTTCTCGGGTCGCGTACCACTCGTAGACGCCATCTTCGCGCACCCTGCGCTCCACCAGGCCATCGTGGCGAAGGTAGGCGACGTGGGCGAGCGTTTCGGCGAGGGCGAAGCTGCGCTGGTGGGTGAGCAGGGTGCGGGTGAAGACGACGTCGGCGATGTCGATGATCGTGCGCGGCCGGTCGAGGATCGCCGCCTTCACCTTCTCCAGCCGCCGCAGCTTGTTGCGCAGGATCACCTCGATGCGCCGGGCGGCGTCGGGGAACGGGTTGCCGTGGCCGGGCATGACCTGCGCCGGGTCGCGCTCGGCGACCGCCCGCAGCGAGTCGAGGTAGCTGCGCAGCGGGTCGGGGTCGAAGCCGCGCTCGAACGTCACCGGCGGCGTGACGCCGGGCAGCAGATGGTCACCGGAGAACAGCACGCCTGCCTCGGGTGACCACAGGCACAGGTGGCCGACCGAATGGCCGGGCGTATGCATGACTTCCCAGTCGCGGCCGCCGATCGGTATCTTCTCCCCGCCGCGCAGCCGGGTCGAGGCCTCGACGACCGAGTGCAGGTACGGCAGCCAGTCCTGCAGCCCGTACGCGACTTCGGACCACTCCTCCTCGGGCAGGCCGTGGTCGGCGTACGTGTCGCGGCGCCGGGCGACCGCGGTGTCCGGGTGGCGGTACTTCTCGCAGTCGAGGTCGGTCAGCGCGTGCATCCACAGCTGCGCGCCGGTCCGCTCCATGAGCCGGCCGGCGAGGCCGTAATGGTCGATGTGGGCGTGGGTGACGATGATCCGGGAAACGTCTTCCAGCTCGTACCCGATGGCCCGCAGGCCGTTCTCGAGGGTGGCGAGCCCGCCGTCGTACGGGTCGGCCTTCCAGACCCCGCAGTCGACCAGCGTGACGCGGTCGCCGTCGGCGAGGGCGTACGCGTTGACGGTCTCGATGCCGTGGATGCCGACCGGCAGCGGGATGCGGGTGATGCCCGGGACGGTCATCGCTCACCCGTGCACCGGTTCCAACAGGGTGAACCAGACCCGCAGCTGGACCTGGTAGGTCAACCGCGCGCCGTCGACGTCGCCGGCGATGCGGGTGACCTCGAACGAGGTGATGCCCTGCAGGGTCAGCCCGGCGCGGTCGAGCGCCTCGCCGACCGCCTCGTCCACGGTCGCGCCCGACCCGATCAGCTCCACCGCCTTCTGCACGGCCACCGCGGAAGCGTAGGGCGGCCGTGCCGTGCCCCGACGCCGGTGTTTCCACCCAGCGGATCCCTTCTGGTTGGCACCCGGCTTTCAGCCGGGTGACAGCTCGGACCAAAGGTCCTGCCAGGTGGGCCCGCCAGACTGCGGAACGTTGTGCACCCATCGAGAGGACCATCATGCAGAAGCCAACGAAGAAGCTGGCGATCGTCGGCGGCGGCGCCGCCGGCCTGCTCGCGCTCGGCCTGAGCGTGCCGGCCATCGCCGCGGCAGCCGACCCGAGCCCCTCGCCGTCAGCGTCGTCGAGCGCCGCGCCGGCGCCGTCCGCGTCGTCCTCGGCCCAGGACAAGCAGAAGCAACGGGCCGACCGGCAGGCGGCGCTCGCGGCCGCGCTCGCCAAGGAGCTCGGCATCGACCAGGCGAAGGTCGCGGACGCCCTGCAGAAGGCGGAGGCGTCGCTGCAGGCGCAGGCCAAGACCGAGCGGCAGAACGCGCTCAAGTCGCGCCTCGACGAGGCGGTCAAGGCGGGCACGCTGACCCAGGCGCAGGAGGACGCGATCCTCAAGGCGGCCGAGGCGGGCGTGCTCCCGTACGGCGGCCCCGGCGGTCCGGGCTTCGGAGGCCACGGCCCCGGTCGCTGATCCCGCAGGTTACCCTTCGCGAGGCCGGGAAATTGCGGGCCCCGTGAGCCGCTCGGGGAACACGTGAGGGTTCCCCGGCGCCGCGTCCGCCGCCAGATCGACGCTGTGCTGCGTGCGCTGCGCCTGCGGCGCGCGAGCAAAGGCAGGCTCCCGGCGGCTTTGCCCGTCCCGCCACCCGTTCCGGTCCCGCCGCCGGCGGCGGCGCCGGGCCCGGAGCCGCAACACCCGCAGACGCGTCGCCCGCGGAGACCGGCGCACCCCCGGGGCGGTGGATCGTCGAGGCGTATGCCGCGCCGGCTGGCGCCCGCCCGTACCACGTCTTCGTGCCGCCGGACGCCGACCCGGCGACGCCCATGCCGCTCGTCGTCCTGCTGCACGGCTGCCGGCAGACCGCGGTGGAGTTCGCCGCCGGCACGCGCTTCGACGAGCTGGCCCGCCGGCACTCGTTCCTGCTGGCGTGCCCGGAGCAACCCGCCACCGACCACCGGCAGCGGTGCTGGCGCTGGTATGAGGCCGCGCACCGGGGCCGCGGCGCCGGCGAGCCGGAGATCCTCGCCGGCATCGCCCGGGCCGTCAGCGCCGAGGCGCAGCGGTGGTGCGTCGACCCCACGAGGGTGTACCTCGCCGGCATGTCCGCCGGCGGCGCGATGGCTCTCGTGCTCGCCCGTCACCTATCCCGACCTGTACGCGGCCGTCGGCGTGCACTCGGCGCCGCCGTACGGCTCGGCGACGTCCGGCAACGACGTGCTGGCAGCAATGGCCGGCCGCGCCCCGTCCGCCATGCCGGTGCGCGGCGCCGACGGCCAGGGCATGCCGCCCGCGATCCTGTTCCACGGCGACGGCGATCGCGCGGTGCGGATGCGGGCCGGCGAACGGGTGGCCGACCAGTGGCTCGCCTTCCACGCGGCCCACGACACGCGTCCGGACCGGATCGTGCGCCGGCGCACGACCACCGGCGGATCGGCTGGCCGCCCGTACCGAACCACCCGGTGGTACGCGGCGAGCGGGCCCAAGATGCTCGAGTTCTGGCAGGTCTCCGGCCTCGGCCATGCCTGGTCGGGCGGCCGCGCGGGAGCGGCGTACGCCGACCCGCGCGGGCCGCGCGCGAGCACCGCCATGTGGGCGTTCTTCGCCGGCAAGAGCCTTCCCGGCTGAATCGCCGCCCGCGCCGCCTATCCGGTTGCGCTGCCCGACCGACCTGCCTGGCGTAGGTTTCTCCCATGGCCATCCTCGGTGTGGACATCGGCGGATCCGGGATCAAGGGCGCCCCGGTCGACCTGGCGGCGGGCGACTTCGCGCAGGAGCGCTGCCGCGTCGAGACGCCGCAGCCCGCCGACGTCGACCGGGTCGTCAAGGCGGTGGTCGAGGTGGTGAGCACGTTCAACCGGCCCGAACGCGTCGGCATCACGTTCCCGGGCGTCGTCGTCAACGGCACGATCCTCACCGCGGCTAACATGGATCCGTCCTGGCTGGACACTCCTGCGGCGACTCTGTTCCAGCGGGAACTCGGCTGCCCCGTCACCGTCCTCAACGATGCCGACGCGGCCGGCGTGGCCGAGATGACGTACGGCGTCGGGAAGGGCCGGTCCGGCACCACCGTCATGCTGACGTTCGGCACCGGCATCGGCAGCGCCGTGTTCCTCGACGGCAGGCTGCTGCCCAACACCGAGTTCGGTCACCTGGAGCTGCACGGCAAGGACGCGGAGCTGCGCGCCTCCGATCGCGCCCGCACCGAGGAGGACCTGACCTGGCACCACTGGGCCAAGCGGGTCGACGACTACCTGGCCCACCTCGAGCTGCTGATGCGCCCGGACCTGTTCGTCGTCGGCGGCGGGGTGAGTAAGAAGGCGGAGCACTTCCTGCCGCTGCTGACGGTGAAGACGCCGGTGGTCCCGGCCATGCTGCTCAACAACGCCGGCATCATCGGCGCGGCGCTCGCCGCCACCGCCGCCTGACAACCTCGAGCCGTCGGGATCCTCCACTCGCGACGATCAAGGGACCGCCGCCGGACGCATCGCCGCGCCGGCTGCGGATCCCTTGATCGGTGCTCGCTGTCGGTCAGTTGCGGGTGATGGCGTCGATGACGTCACCGACCGGCCGGTCCGGTAGCGCGCGAGCCACGTCGGCGATCGCCACGATGCCGACGAGCCGGTGGCCGTCGATGACCGGCAGCCGGCGCACCTGGTGCTTGCCCATCGTGCTGAGGATCTCGGCGGCGTCGTCGTCGGCTCCGATGGTCACGGCCTCGCCCTGGGCGAGCTCGCCCGCCGTGATGCTGCCCGGGTCGCGGCCCTGGCTGACGACCTTCACGACGATGTCGCGGTCGGTCAGCATGCCCTTGAGCCGGTCGTCCGAGCCGCAGATCGGCAGCGAGCCGACGTCGAGCTGGGCCATCTTCCGGGCTGCCTCGACCAGGTTCTCGTTCTCGCCGACACAGGTGCAGTCGGGGGTCATGATGTCGCGTGCGGTCGGCATGTCGTTCGTCCTTCCGTCGGAGGGGGCTCTGTCTTCCGTACCCCCTTGGTGGCGATCGATGCAGGCTGTTTGGGCAGATCCGGCCGGCGCGCACTATGCTTGCCACATGGCAACGGTCGACGACACATCGGTGAGACTCACCGTCGTTCGTGAGGACGGTCCCGAGGTGTCGGTACTGATCCTCGAGGGCGAACTCGATCTGAGCACGGCTCCGCGGCTGAGTGACCGGATCGACGAGGTGGTCGGAGACGGCCGGTTCCGCATCCTCGTCGATCTGGCCGCCGTCACGTTCTGTGACTCAACCGGTATGTCGGCATTCGTCCGCGGACACCACCGGTGTGCCGACGGCGGCGGGTGGCTGCGTCTGGTCGGTGCGCGCGGCACGGTGGCCCGGGTGCTGCAGATCAGCGGACTCGACACGCTGCTGGGCTCGCCCGCGGACTGACGTCCCGCATTCGGCGAACCGAACCCGGCTCGCCGTCGCGCCGCTATCGTCACCGTAGGGCCGCCCGGCGGTCGGGTGCCCGAGCGCGGGGTGGATATCGCGTGCCCGCTGTAGGCCGCCGGCCTCGCCTCGCCGTCCCATCCGGGTCTGCGTCCCTGCCGACCTCCGGGTGGGCGTCCGCATCGCCCTGGAGGTCCCCCCAGCGGGCTGCCCCGCCGTCCGCCTCGGCACGTCCGGATGGCGGCGAGCCGACCATGCCGGCCGTCGTGGGCGACCGAGCCGTGCGTGCTCGTGGCCGAAAGGGAACACCAGCGACGTGGTCCGCTGCCGCCAGCGCGGCCGTCGTACCCGACCTCGCCGGGCTCCCGGCCGGCGGACCGCCCGACCGGCCACATCGCGTCCCGGCCGACGGGCCAATGTGGATGTAATTCCGCAAATCCGGCTCAAACGGTCCTCCGCTTGGGAAGGATGACGACAGGGAACCGACCTGCAACTGGGGGCGCGCACATGGACTTCTCGATCGTCGAATCCGGCTACGACCGCGACGAGGTCGATCGCTGCCTCGCGGACCTGGGCGAGCAGCTGGCTTTCGCGAGCGCGCAGGCCGCGTCGGCCGCCGAGGCCCGCGCGGAGCTGGCACTCGTGCGCCGCGACGCCGACCGGCTGCACGCGTTGCTCAAGGCGCGGCCGGCGGTCTATCGCAACACCTTGCGCATTCAGCAGATGGTGGCGCTGGCCGAGGAGGAGGCGGCCGAGATCCTCGCCGAGGCCAGGGCCGAGCGGGAGGCCGCGCACGCCGAGGCGGAGCGGATCCGGGAGGAGGCGTACGAGGAGGCCACGCGGGCGCGGCGCGACTTCGAGGCGGCGCTTCAGGCCCGCCGCCGCCGCGAGCAGCTGGCCGAGGAGACCTGGAAGCGGGTCCGTGTCGAGGCCGCGCCGCCGCGCAACGGCGGCCCGCGGACCACGCCGCAGGCCGCGCCCAACCGTGCGCCCGGTGCCGTGCGCGCCAGGCCCGGTCCGGGCTCGAACGAAGGCCCCCGGCCGTCGCCCGGCGCCGGGGCCGACGCCGGCCGCAACGCCCGGACGAACGACGGCGCCGCGGAGCCCGTCGGGCCGAGGGGCGACGCCTCGCGGCCGAACGCGGGGCCGTCGACTCCTGTGTCGACCGGCGCGGGATTGGCCGATGCGGCGCCGCCGGTGAGCGGTGCGCCGCCCAACCCCGGGCCGCCCAACCCCGGGCCGCCCAGTCCCGGGCCGCCCAGTCCCGGGCCGTCGAGCCCCGAGCCGTCGAGCCCCGCACCGACCGGCGTGGCGCCGGCCGATCGGGCGCCGTCGGCGAGCGGTGCGTCGGCGAACGCTGCTCCGGCTGCCCGCGTGACGAGGGCGCAGACCGACCCCGCGCGGGCGAGCGTCGCCCAGACCGAACCGGCACCGGGAGACCGTGCGCAGTCCGGCGCGACGGCATCCGAGGCCGGCGCGGGCGACCCGGCGGAGCGGCCGGAGGGTGACAAGCCGACGTCGCGGTGGCCGCGGTTGCGCAACCTGCTCCCGTCGCCGTCGTCGCGCTGACGCCACCCCCCGGCAGCCGGGCTTCAGGACAGCGCGTCGGCCACCGTCGCCGCCCGCCACTCGTGCGTCGCGTACGCGTCGGGGAACGCGCTGACCTGCACGGCCTGTGCGGCGCCGGCGACACTCATGTCCTGCCAGCCGGGGATCTGGGCGAGCGCCTGGAAGAACTTGCGGGCCGAGATCGACGGCGTCATGAGCTCGCGCACCGTGCCCCAGCCGGAGCTGGTCCGCTGCTGGAACAGCCCGACGGAGTCGTGGTCGGCACCGCTGCCCTGGTGGGGGTAGTCGTAGGACTCCGGAAGCACGTCGCTGGCCAGGTTGTACAGGTTGCTCTCCTGCATGGCCGTGGCGATGCCTACGATCAGCCCGCGGCGCGGCATGCCGAGTGACCGCCCCACCGTGACGATCGTTGCGGCGTTGTCCATCTGGGCCCGGTCGAGGCCGGCGACCGGGGAGACCTTGGTCGCCTTGGGTTTGCGGGCGGCCTTGCGGGACGCGGCGGTGGGGGACGGCTTGGGCTTCGCGGTGGTCGTCGTGGGGATCGGTGGGGGTGCGGGGGCCGTGGGGACGGGCAGCTCCGCGCGGGCGCTGGATCGGGACGCCGGTTGGCCGCCGGCATGGGCGGCACGCTCGGCGTCGGCGGACCGCAGCACGGACGCCGCGGCGTCGGGGGAGCGGCTTCCTGTCCGCGACTCGGACGCGGCCGCGACCCCGAGCGCACACGTCAGGCAGGCGGCGAGTCCGATGCGGACGGGCGGCGCGCCGAGCATCGGTCGCAGCCGGTCACGGACCGCAGCCAGGTCGCGGGCCTCGGGGGTGGCGCGCCGGTGGCGGCCCGCTGGCCGTCCGTCCGGTACCACCTCCACCGTTCGGGCATCCGGTCCGATCCTTGCTCGACGGTGTCTTCCGAAGTCGCTGCGCAGCACCCGGAGAGGTTAGACAGACATCGCCCGGGTTTGACCGGGCCTTGGTGTGGCGTGCGCCACAAAGATCGACCCACAGCTCGGTCACCTCGGGCCGGCCCCGCCCGGCGTTCGTCGTACCCGTCCCGGACCGTCATGTCCGGTTGGCCCGGCCAAGAGCGGACGAGGCTGGCAAATCGCCATGACCCACCGGTCACTTACCGCGTGTGACGCCAGCTGGGCCGAACGGGCCTTCGTCGGTGCCCGGTCGACCGACGGCCCCTCGGCCGGCGGCACCAGCCCACAGGCAGGCCGGCCAGGCCGCGTCGCCGCCGTCGGCTCCGTGGTCGAGCGCCGGGAAAGCGGCGACGGGCCGCCTGCGATCCGGCGGCGATGAACTCCAGCGGACACGAGCTGGGCGCGCGCGGCGAGCCAGCGGCGGGCCGCCCGACCGATCGGCCAGCCCGCGTCGTAGCGGACGGTCAGCGACTTCATGATCCGCCCCCTATCCCCGTCGATCATGAAGTTAGGGTCAGGGGAAGCGCTCCCAAGTGGGCCTAACTTCATGATCAACGCGGTGGGCCGGGGGGACAGCTGCAAGAACGTCGCGGGGAGGGTGGAGGTCGGTCGGTCAGGGGGTGGCGACGAAGGCGACGACATCGGCGACGACGTCGGGGTCGCGAAGGAGCCGGTGGTGGCCCAGGCCCGTGGTGACCCTCAGCCGGACGCCGGGCCAGGCGGCGGCGATGGCGGCGCCGTCGGACACGGGGGTGAAGCGGTCCTCCCGGTCGTGCACGACCAGGGCCGGCGGCATCGCGACGGCGCGGCCGAGCTCGGGCACGTCGAAGTGCTTCATCGGCGCGCCGACCCGCCGCTCGACGCGCGCGACCAGCCGCCGGTACGTCCGGTCGCCGAAGCCGAGCGCCGTGGCGAACTGCCGCGCGTACGAGACCGGGCTCGCCATCGGCGCGAGGAACGCCACCCGGCGCGCGGGGAGCCCGTCGCACAGCGCGACGGCGACCGCGGTGGCGCCCAGGGAGTGCCCGATCAGCGCGTGCGCCGGACCGTGCAGCCGGGCGA
>DATDJX010000241.1:0-4100 GCA_036520275.1 Asanoa sp. | reverse complement strand
CGGAGGCATCGAGGAGCTGATGGAGGCGGTCGACAAGGCCGACGCCGCCCAGTTCACGCTCGGCGAGATCCTGCACCCGACCGGCTGGGTGCTGCTCAACTTCCTGATGGACCCGCGCACCGGCCTCGGCCGCTTCCGCGACTTCCGGATCTCCAACTACCAGCTGATGATGCAGCTGATCGACGTCTGCACGACGACGAGCGTCGACGAGATCCTCGAGACGCCGGACGTCGCCGAGCGCGTCGACCTGTACTTCGAGCACGCCGAGCCGGCCGTCGAGCAGATCAAGCGCTGCGCCACCGTGGACGGGAACCTCGTGGTCCTCGACCTCCGCGACGAAGCGGTCATCCACCCCACGAATCGCTTCACGATCTACGCGCTCTTTCCGCTCTGCAACATCTCGATCCATGTGCTGTGGGGCCTCAAGCAGCAGAACACGGTGTTCGCGACCGGCAAGTCGATCATCGACCGCGGCAGCCGCACGAACGTCGGCGAGCTGATGCTCGAGTACGGCGGCGGCGGCCACGAGGCTGCCGGCACGTGCCAGGTCGAGAACGCTGACGCCGAGCGGGTGCTCGGCGAGCTCATCGGCCGCATCACCGCCGACGGTTAGACAGGGGTTACGGTAGGCTCCGGGCCCGTGCTGGCCCCGGACGCCCACCTGCACAGCGCCGATCCGGTGATGGCGCGGCTGATCGACGACTTCGGCGGGCCGCTCCCGATCGAGCGCAACAGCCGCGGGCGGCCAGCGGACGTCTACGGCGCTCTCGTGCGCTCGATCACCGGCCAGCAGCTGTCGGTGAAGGCGGCCGCCTCGATCTACGGCCGGCTCCTCGAGCGTTTCGGCGGCCACACCCCCACACCCGAGCAGATCCTCGCCGACGACCCCGAGGCGCTGCGCGTCGCCTGCGGGTTCTCGCGCGCGAAGGTCGCCTACCTGCGCTCGCTCGCCGAGCACGTGCTGTCCGGCGAGCTCGAGCTCGACCGCCTGAGCGAGTTGCCCGACGAGGAGGTCATCCGCGAGCTGACCGCCGTCAAGGGCATCGGCGAGTGGACCGCGCACATGTTCCTGATGTTCACGCTGCACCGGCCGGACGTGCTGCCGACGGGTGACCTCGGGGTGCGCAACGCGGCGATGCGCGCGTACGAGCTCGACGGCCCGCCGCCGCCCGCCGCCTTGCAGGAGCTGGCCGAGCCATGGCGCCCCCATCGCACGCGCGCGTGTCTCTACCTGTGGCGGAGCCTGGACAACGAGCCGGTCTAGCAGGCCTGGCTCATACCCGGCTACCCTCATGCACCGTGATGAGGAGGCTCGTTCTCGCACTGCTGCTGGCCGGCGCCCTGCTGTCCGTCGCCGGCTGCGGGGGTGACTCCGGGGGCTCGTCCCAGAACCCCGTCGAGCAGGTGTCGTCCGAGGGCGGGCTCCGCGACCGCGTGCAGGCCGCCCAGAACGTGAGCGCCGCCGACTTCCCATCGGCGGACGGCAAGACGCTCCAGCAGGTCGCCGAGGAGGTCAAGGGCGGCGGCAAGGTCGAGGCGGGGCTCGCGAGCTCGGTGTTCACGGTCGGCCAGTCGCGCTTCGCCTTCGGCGTCATCGACGACCAGGGCCAGTTCGTCTACGGGCCGACCGCGGTCTACGTGGCGCCCGACCCGAACAAGCCGGCCGTGGGCCCGTTCCCGGCGCCCGCCGACGTGCTCGTCACCGAGGGCCGCTACCGCTCCCGCCAGGCGGCAGAGGAGACCGACCCGTTCGCGGCGGTCTACGAGGCGCAGGTGCGGTTCGACAAGAGGGGCCCGTGGTCGGTGCTCACCGTCACCAAGAGCGGCAACACGTGGCTCGCCGCGCCGGCGCAGATCAACGTCACGACCAAGAAGGCGGACACGATCCCGGGCGTCGGCGACAGCCCGCCGAAGGTGGCCACCGACACGCTCGCCTCCGTCAAGGGCGACGAGAAGCTTCTCGACACCCGCGTGCCGCCCAGCGACATGCACAAGGACTCGTTCGCCGACGTGCTCGGCAAGAAGCCGGTGGCGCTGCTGTTCGCCACCCCGCAGCTGTGCCAGTCACGCGTCTGCGGCCCGGTCACCGACGTCGCGACGCAGCTCGAGGCCAAGTACCGCGACAAGATCGAGTTCATCCACCAGGAGGTCTACGCCAACAACGACCCGAACGCGGGTTTGCGGCCGCCGCTGCAGGCGTTCCACCTCCGCACCGAGCCATGGCTGTTCGTGGTCAACGCCAACGGCAAGATCACCGCCCGCCTCGAGGGATCGTTCGGTATCAGGGCCTTCGAGAACGCGCTCAAGACCGCCCTGTAGCCACATGCGCTCGCTCCGCGTCGCCGCCGTCGTCGCTCTCGCCGCGCTGGCGGCGCCGGCCTCGGCCCTGGCGCACAGCGGGCTGAGCCAGCGCCAGAACCTCCCGATTCCGGACTGGCTGTTCGCGTGGGCGGCCGCCGCGGTGCTGGTCGTCTCGTTCGGCGCGCTCGCGGTGCTGTGGCCGGAGCCGCGGCTGGAGAAGGCCGGCTGGCGGCCGCTGCCGGGCGGGCTCGGCCGCGCGCTCGGCAGCCGCGCCGTGGAGATCGTGTGCGGCGCCTTGGGGGTGGCGCTGCTGGTGCTCACGATCGTCGGCGGCTACGTCGGCGTGAACACCGGCGCGGCCAACTTCGCGCCCGCGTTCATCCTGATCATCTTCTGGGTCGGGCTCGTCTTCGGTTCGATCGTCTTCGGCGACGTCTTCCGCGCAATCAGCCCGTGGCGGGCGATCGGCCGGGCGACCGGCGCGATCCTCGGCCGCCGGGCCCCGGCGCCGCGCCCATATCCCGAGCGACTCGGCCGCTGGCCCGCCGCACTCGTGCTGCTGATCTTCCCGTGGATCGAGCTGGTCGGGAAGTGGGACGCGGTGCCACACACGCTGGTCAGCGCCGCGCTCGGCTACACGGTCATCACGCTCGCCGCGCAGGCGATCTACGGGACCGAGACGTGGACGCGCCGCGGCGAAGGGTTCGCGGTCTACTTCAACTTCTTCTCGCGGATCAGCCCGTTCGAGACGCGCGACCGCGTGGTCGGGCTGCGCCCGCCGCTCGCCGGGCTGCCGAAGCTCGACCCGGTGCCCGGAACGGTCGCGGTCGTCGTGGTGATGATCGGCACGGTCACCTTCGACGGGTTCAGCCAAGGGCCGCTCTGGGCCAGCGTCCTCCCCGACCTCGTGGACGCGTTCACGTCGATCGGTTTCGGGCCCGTCGCCGCCGAGAAGCTGGCGGGGACGGTCGGGCTGCTGTTCGGCGTCGGGCTGATCGGCGGCTTCTACACGCTCGGGATGGAGGGCGCGCGGTCCGTCGGCGGTGGGATGACGCTCGAGCGCCTCCGACGCATCTTCATCCACACGCTCGTGCCGATCGCCGCCGTCTACGTGGCCGCGCACTACCTGACGTACTTCGTCTACGACGGCCAGCGGATCATCTACCTGGCCTCCGACCCCTTCGGTCAAGGCTCGGACCTGTTCGGGACCGCCACCCGCGGCGTCGACTACTCGGTCCTCAGCCAGAACGGCGCGTGGTACCTGGAGGTCGCGTTTGTGGTCGTCGGCCACGTGGCCGCGCTCACGCTCGCGCACGACCGCGCGCTGTCGGTCTACGGGCAGGCGAAGCGCGCCGTGCGCTCGCAGTACTGGATGCTCGGCGTCATGGTCGGCTTCACGTCGCTGGCGCTGTGGCTGCTGGTCAACGCCGGGAAGTGAGTCAGAGCACGCGCTGCTTGCGGCCGTGGCCGTCGCCGATGACGATCCGGCCGCCCCTGTAGTAGACCGCCCACTGCGGCGTCGCGCGCAACGCGTTCAGCGGGTCGTCGCCGATCTCGCGGCCGAACGCGTCGTACTTGGGCACGCGCGCATCCCAGCCGAATCGCCCCCGGCGGTCAACCCCCGAACGTCAAGGTGGGACGTAAGGGGGACAGTCCCCTTTAACTGCCGCAGGTCGACTTCGGTGGTGGGGCGTCGGGCCCCTCGCGCTGCCCCCAGGCCTGCCATTCGCGCAGCGCTGGCCGCGCGCGGCTGAGGTCGGTGGTGACGAGGCCGGTCGGGAACAGGTCGTCCTCGCGGA
>DATDJX010000240.1:0-10924 GCA_036520275.1 Asanoa sp. | reverse complement strand
CGGCGGGGCAGCGGTGGCCGGCCGGGCCGGCGCGGGTGCGGCCTGCGGCCCCGCGGGAGCGGCGGCCCGCGGCGCGGGCTCCTCGGGCGCTGGTGCGGGGGTCCGTACCGGCGGCGGCCCCGGCGTCTGAGGTGGCGGCGGCCAGGCCGGTGGCTTGTCCGCGCCGGGCTGCCGCGGCGCGACCGGCGTGAACCAGGTTGGCGCCGGCTTGTCGTCCGCCGGTCGGGGCTCGGGCTCCCGGGACGGGTCCGGAGCCGGCACCTCGAACGCAACGGTGTCCGTCACCTCGGGCGGCACGGGATGGCTCGACGGGTCGGCCGGTGGCCGGTCCCCGCCGTCGCCGGAGGGCGGCTGGGTCATCGTGGCTCCCGTCGGAGCAGGTGAGAGGGTCCGCGGTGCAGGGTAGCCGACCAGGCCGGAGGCGGCGGACCGGCAACGGTAGCCTCAGCGCATGCAGAAGTGGGAGTACGCGACCGTCCCGCTGCTGGTTCACGCGACCAAGCAGATCCTCGACAGCTGGGGCGACGACGGTTGGGAGCTGATCATCGTGATCCCGGGTCCCAATCCCGAGCAGCTCGTGGCCTACATGAAGCGGCCCAAGCCATGACCTCGCCGAAGGCCCGGCTGGCCGAGCTGGGGCTCGTGCTGCCGGCAGTGGCGCCGCCGGTCGCGGCGTACGAGCCTGCCGTGCGGTCCGGCAAGCACGTCTACGTCTCCGGCCAGCTGCCGACGACCGACGGCCGGCTGGCCGCGACCGGCAAGGTCGGCGCGGCCGTGCCGGCGCAGCAGGCAAAGGATCTCGCCGAGCGATGCGCGATCAACGCGCTCGCGGCGATCGACGCCCTCGTCGGCCTGGAGAACGTGGTCAAGGTCGTCAAGGTGACCGGCTTCGTCGCCTCGGCACCCGGCTTCACCGACCAACCCACGGTCGTCAACGGTGCCTCCGAGCTGTTCCTGTCGGTGTTCGGCGACGCCGGACGGCATGCCCGCAGCGCCATCGGCGTCGCGGAACTGCCGCGCGACGCGCCGGTGGAGGTCGAGGTCATCGTCGAGATCAGCTGAGAGCCGACTGAGCGAAGATCCGCCAAGCAAAGTCCGCGTCACACTGCAGCCGTACCATCGCCTGCATGACCGAACGCAGTGCGGTCATCGTCCAGGCTGGGTACGCCGGGTCAGGTCGCCTCCTCGCGGCCCGCCGGCCCGGCGGCCGGCGGCGTCCGCACGCAGCTCTCCCGCGGCGAGGAGGCGTCATGACCGAACGCAGTGCGGTCATCGACAGGCTCGGTCCGCCGGGTCAGGTCGCCTCCTCGCGGCCCGCCGGCGCGGCGGCCGGCGGCGTCCGCACGCAGCTCCCCCGCGGCGAGGAGGCGCCATGACCGGTCATGTCACGTCGCCGGCGGCGGCGCTTGCCGACCGTCTCCCACCCTGGGCGACGTTGGTCCGCGCGCCCAACCCGGGCCCGATGACGCTCGACGGCACCAACACCTGGGTGCTGCGCGGCCCCGGCGCCGCAAGCGCTCTCGTCGTCGACCCGGGGCCGCTCGACGAAGACCACCTCCAGCGGGTGGCCGGCCTCGGCCCGTTCGCACAGATCCTGCTCACCCATGGTCACCGCGACCACGTCGAGGGCGCCGAGCGGTTGACCGAGCTGGTGGGTGGCGTGCCCATCGCGGCCGCCGACCACGCGCTCTGCCGCGACGCGTTGCCGCTGGAGGCGGGTGAGCTGGGCGGCCAGGCCCGCGACGCCGACCTCACCGTGACCGTGGTGCCGACGCCCGGCCACACCGTCGACTCGGTGTGCCTGCTCGTGGAGGGCGGTCTCGAGCGGGTGGTGCTCACCGGCGACACCATCCTCGGCCGCGGCACGACCGTGATCGCGACACCCGACGGAGACCTCGGCGACTACCTCGACAGCCTCGGGGTGCTCCGCGAATATCCGGGCGTTCCGGCGCTTCCCGGGCACGGGCCCGCGCTGGCCGATTGCGCAGTCGCCGCGACCTTCTACCTCGACCACCGCCTGGCCCGGCTCGACCAGGTGCGGCAGGCGATCGCAAACGGGGCGAAAACCGCCGATGACATCGTCGCCGTGGTCTATGCGGACGTAGACCGATCGCTTCGGGCGGCAGCCGTTTGGTCCGTCCAGGCACAACTCGCGTATCTCGAGGCCGAAAACGGGGAATCACCGTCCGTGCCTTCGGGGTTGGATTCACCGTGACGTGTCCGGTGTGCGGCACGGTCGCCGTACCCGGTGCCCGTTTCTGCCACAACTGCGGCGCGGCGCTGCCGGCAGCCGCCACCCTGCCCGCCGCCGAGCGGCGGGTCGTCACCGTGCTCTTCGGCGACCTTTCCGACTTCACGTCCTGGTCCGAGGGAGCCGATCCGGAACGGGTCGGCGCGGTCACCGACCGCGTCGCCGCCGCTCTGGCCGGCGCGGTCAAGACCTTCGGCGGCCACGTCGACAAGCTGACCGGCGACGGCATCATGGCCGTCTTCGGCGCGCCGGTCGCACACGAAGACGACGGCGAGCGCGCCGTCCGCGCCGCCCTGTCCATGCAGCGCGCGGTGCGGCGGGTGCTCGACGACGAGCGCGGCGGTGGCGCCCCGCTCGGATTGCGCGTCGGCCTGAACACCGGCGAGGTCGTGGCGGGCATCCAGGCGGCCATCGAATACACGGTCATCGGCGACACAGTCAACACCGCGGCGCGGCTCGCGGACGCCGCGGCGGTCGGCGCCGTCTACGCGGGCGCCACCACCGCCGACGCCACCCGCCGGGTCGCGTCCTGGCGCCAGCTGCGGCCGCTGCGGCTCAAGGGCAAGCGTGACCTGGTCGAGGCGTACGAGCTGCTCGGCCTGCACGACGCGCCGGGCACGCGCTCCGGCCTCGGCGACGAGGCGCCGTTCGTCGGCCGGGAGGCGGAGATCGGCCGCATCGCCGGCCGGCTCGCCGAGGTTATCGACCGGGGCGAGCCGCGGGTAATGCTCATGACCGCGGAGGCGGGCATCGGGAAGACCCGGTTCGCGGCCGAGGCCGAGCGGTTCGCGGCCGGCTATGACGCGGGCACCGGTCGCTACGCCGCCCACACCGGCGCGCGCGTGCTGTCCGTGCGATGTGCCGCGTTCGGTGATCGCCGCCGGCTCGCGCCGCTGGCCGACCTGGTCCGCACGGCCGTGGGCATGCCCCGCGACGGGACAGCGGCGACCCGCGCCGTGGTCGAGGAGCGGCTGCGCCGCCTCCAGCAGCGCCTGAGCCGGCTGCCCGAACCGCCGGCGCCGATCGCCATCGACCTGCTGCTGGCCGTGACGGGCTACGGCGAGCTCCCGGTGGCCGCCGGCCCGTCCGGCGCGGGCGAGTGGACCGGCGATGGACCCGCTCCCGATGCGGACACCGTCCCGGCGGCCGTCGCCAACCTACTGAGCGCGCTCGCCTGCGAGACGCCGCTGCTCGTCGTCGTCGACGATCTGCATGACGCCACTCCGGAAACGATCGGCGCGCTGGGCGTGACGCTGTCCCGGCTGACCGGCGCGGTGCTGGTGCTGCTGTTGGGCCGGCCCGAGCTCGTCCGCACCGCCGGCGCTCTCACCCGGATGGCCGACGCCGAGGTCCACACACTTCCGCCGCTGCGCGGCGCCGACGCGGCGCGCCTGCTCGCTTCCTACCTCGCCGGCGGACGGCTGCCCTCGACCGACGCCGACGAGCTGCTCGCGACCGCCCAGGGCAACCCGTTCTACCTGGCCGAGCTGGTCACGCTGCTGATCGAGCGCGGCGCGCTCACCAAGGCCGGCGTCTCCAACGGCGGCCCGCGCACCTGGCGGCTCGCGCCCGGCTCGCTCAGCACCCGCCTGCTCTCCCGCGATCTCGCCGCTGTGCTCGCGGCCCGCATCGACGCGCTGCCCGCCGACGCGCGTTCGGTGCTGCGCGACGCCGCGGTGATCGGCGACATCGTGCCGCGCGGCACGCTCGAGGCACTGCGAGAGCGGCGCGGCGGGCGCGACGGCCGGCCGGCCGCGGTGGTGGCCGTCGAGCTCGAACGGGCGGTCGAGGAACTGCTCGCCCGCCGCATGCTGCAGCGCACCCGCACCGGCTACGCGTTCAGCACCCCACTCATGCACGAGGCCGCATACTCCGGGATCGGCCGCGCCGACCTCGCCGAGCGGCATGCCTACCTGGCCCAGTGGGCGGCGCCGGCCGACGACGGCCAGCCGTCGACCGGCCTGCTGGTGGTGCCCGGAGGGCGCCCACCGACCGCTGGCCCCGACACGTGGCCGGTCGGGGAGCGCGACGCGTTCGTCGCCGATCACGCCGAGCGCGCGGTCGCCTTGGCCGACACGGTCGGCCTGCGGCCCGACGCCGTGGCGCGCACGGTCGCGCCGCTCGGTGTGGCGGCGCTGACCCGCGCGGCGCGCCGCGCGTCCACGGCCGGCGAGCCGGCCACCGCGGTCGAATACGCCGAGCGGGCCGCGGCGCTGTCCGGCGAGGCGTTGCCGACCGCCGACCGCCTCGTACACGCCCGGGCGCTGCTGCAGAGCGGCCGGCCCTCCGACGCCCTCGCCTACGCGGAGAAGGTCGCCGCCAACTCGGCCGACGGGGCCGTCCGGGCCGGTGCACTGCTGATCGCCGGCCGGGCCTACTCGGCGCTGGGCGACCATCAGCGCGCGCTGACCGACTGGCGCGAGGCGCTGCAGGTGGCCACCGACGCCGGGGTGCCCGCGCAGCGCGCGGAGGCCATGCGCCGGCTCGGCATGGCCGACTTCTTCGCCGGCCGGCTCGCGCAGGCCAGCAGCCGGTTCGCGGCGGCCTACCAGGTCAACCTCACGGCCGGCGACGAGCACGGCCAGGCCTGGTCGCTGCAGAACCTGGCCTGGGTGACGACGACCCGCGGTGACTTCGCCGGCACCGACGCGGTGCTCGCCCGGGCGGCGCGGCTGTTCGCGGTGCTGCACGACCCGGTCGGCCGGGCATGGCTGCGCGGCACGACCGCTTACGCGCGGTTGCTCGCCGGCCGGCTGGCGGAGGCGCGGCGGCTGGCCCGGATCTTCCTGCCGTTCGGGGAACGGGTGGGCGAGGCCTGGGCGGTGGGTACGCTGCGCGCGGTCGAGGCGTTCGCGGCCGCCGAGCTGGGCGAGCTCGCCGAGGCCGACCGCGGGGCGCGCCGGGCCTACCGCGACTTCACCGGCGTCGCCGACGACTGGGGCCGCGGCTTCTCCCTGGTCGTGCGGGGCGTCGTCGCGCGCGGCCTCGGCGAGCCCGAGCACGCCACCGACCTGCTGACCGACGCGCTCGTGTACGCCCGGCGGATCGGCCACCCGTTGCTCACCGGCATGGCCGGCACGCTGCGGGGGTTCGTGGCCCTCGACCGCGGCGACGGCGACGCCGCCGAACGCGACGCCCAGGCGGTGCTGAGCGCGGTCGAGCCGCACAACCCGCTCGCGCCGGCCCAGGTTGGGCCGCGCGTGCTGCTGGCCGGCGCCCGCCAGCTCGCCGGCGACATCACCGCAGCGGTCGACCTGCTGGCGCCGATCGCCGCTGCGAGCGGCTCGCCGTCGCTGCTTTTCTCCCGGCAGCACGCGGTCGCCCGCTACGCCGGGGCGCTACTCGCCGCCGGCAAGTGGGAGGAAGCCCTCGACTGGGCCCGGCTGGCCGACGCCAACCCGGCGGAAGACGTGCGCAGCCGCGTCGCCGCGGCGGAGGTGCTCGCCGAGGCGCTCGCGGTCGCGGGCCGCCACGAGGAGGCGGCCGCCGCCGCCGGCCGGGCCGTGGCCCTCGCCTGGTCGACCGAGCAGGCCTGCGAGCGGCCCCGCGCCGAGGCGCTGCGCGACAGGCTGTCCGTCTGACGGCGCTCCGGGCGGGTTGGGGCCTTGATGTGCGGGCGTTCGGGCAACCGCGCCAGCAGACCGCGACACCGCGACCGTGACCGACATCGATGGTGGGTGGCACCGCCGGCGCCGCGCGCTACATTGTGATTCGTCGCTTTTTGCGGTGTTCGCCTCGCCTCCGGTGCGCGGCGGCGTCGCGTCCGGCCGTTCGCCGGGGTCGGCGCTGTGCGAGGGCGTCGATCCACGGCCACGGGTGTCGCCCCGCCGATCGAACGGAGACGCCCGGCTTCGGTACCTTCTAATTCGTGACCGACACCCCGCCCGGCGCGCTCCCGCTGCCGGTGGTGCCCGGACTCACGGACTTGTCCGTGTTTGCCCGGGGTGGGTACGCCACGGTCTACCGGGCGATGCAGCGCTCGGTCGGCCGGGAGGTGGCGGTCAAGGTCGAGAACCGCACCCTGGACACCGAACGCGACCAGCGGCGGTTCCTGCGCGAGGCCCGCGCGGCCGGTCGGATGTCCTCGCACCCGCACGTCGTCGACCTCTTCGACGCGGGCGTGACGGCCGACCAGCACCCATACCTGATCATGGAGTTGTGCGACGGCTCATACGCCGACCGGATGAAGACGTCGCCGCTTTCCGCCGTCCAGGCCCGGGACGTCGGTGTGAAGATCGCCGACGCTTTGGCCGACGCGCACCAGCTCGGCGTGCTGCACCGTGACGTCAAGCCGGCCAACATCCTCTACTCGCGGTTCGGCGAGCCGGCGCTCGCCGACTTCGGGCTCGCCGTGCTGGCGGAGGCCCGCGACTCCAGCGTCACGCTCGAGGTGCTGACCCCGGCGTACGCCGCCCCCGAGATGTTCCGCCACAGCGCACCCTCGCCGGCGGTTGACGTGTACGCGCTGTGCGCGACGCTCTACGCGATCATGCGGGGCAAGCCGCCCCGGTGGAGCGACGAGCGCAATCCCAGCCTGATCACGCTCATGGACCTGTTCTCCCAACCGGTCCCCGACCTGCCGGGTGTGCCGCAGGGGCTGCTCGACGTGCTGCGCCGGGGCATGGTCAACGATCCCGGCGCGCGGCCGAGCGCCGAAGAGCTGCGTGACCTGCTCGCCGCGGTGCCGATCGACCCGCAGGCGGAGGGCGGGCGGCGCGCGCCCGTCGCGCCGTCCTCGGGCGGCCCGTCGAGCGGCACGATCTACGGCACCCCGGCCTCCGGCGATCCGGTCTCCGGCGCGCCATCCTCGGGCGGCCCGACGCCGCAGGGCTTGTACGTATCGCGTTCCTACCATCCGCCGCCGGTCGACAGCACACCGACCGTGCCGGCCAACCGCCGGCGACGCAGGCTGCGGCGATGGCTCGGCGGCCTCGGGTGAGGGCGGGTCAGTAGGACTTGTCCTGGCCGAGCAGGTGCTGGGACACGAAGTTGAGGATCATCTCTCGGCTCACCGGCGCGATCCGTCCGGCCCGGACGGCGCCGAGGAGTGTCGCCACGCCGTACTCCGTCGTCATGCCGTTGCCGCCGTGTGCCTGGATGGCGGTGTCGACGGCGAGCGCCGCCGCTTCGGCGGTGGAGTACTTGGCCAGGTTGGCCGCCACCCCCGCGTCGAGGTCGCGTCCGGCGTCGTACAAGGTCGCCGCCTTGTAGACCATCAGCCGAGCCAGCTCCACCTGCACCGCAGCGTGCGCGAGCGGGTGCGAGACGCCCTGGTGGGTGCCGATCGGCCGGCCCCACACCGCCCGGCCGGACACATAGGACGAGGCCCGCGCGATCGCGTACCGCCCGGTGCCGGCGCCCATCGCCGCCACCGTGATCCGCTCCGGGTTCAGCCCGGCGAACAGCGCCGGTAGCCCCGCGTCGACCGACCCGATCAGCGCGCCGGCGGGCACCCGCACCTCGTCGAGGTAGAGCAGCCACTGGTTCTCCGGCGAGACGATCTCCATGTGCAGCTTCGATGAGGTGAGGCCGGGTGCGTCCGTCGGCACCAGGAACAGCGCCGGCCACAGTCGGTCGGCCACCGCGGTACGGGCGACCACCAGCACGTACCGGGCCTCGTCGACGCCCGAGATGAAGCACTTGCGGCCGGACAGGACCCAGTCGCTCCCGTCCCGGCGGGCGACCGTGCCGAGCCGGTGGAAGTTCGAGCCGGCCTCCGGCTCGGTGATCGCGAAGACGATCTTCAGCGAGCCGTCGGCCAGCCCGGGCAGGAACTCGGCGCGCTGGGCGTCCGTGCCGTGCCTGGCGATGATCGTCCCCGCGATCGCCGGCGAGACCACGAGCAGCAGCAACGGGCAGCCGGCCGCCGCCAGCTCCTCGCAGACGATGGCCAGCTCGGTGATGCCACCGCCGCCGCCGCCGTACGCCTCCGGAACGCTGACACCGAGGTAGCCGAGCGTGCCGGCCTCGGTCCACAGCTCGGTCGTGTGCTCGCCGCCCTTGGCCTTGGCCACGAAGTAGTCGTGGCCGTAGCGGCGGCCCAGCGCGGACACGGCGTCGCGCAGGCCGGCCTGTTCCGGGGTCAGGTCGACGTTCATGAGCGGTGGTCCTCCGATGGCTCTACTCGGGCGAGGACGGCCAGCACCGCGCCGGTGTCCACCTGAACGCCCGCGGCGACCGGCAGCGACGTGACCACTCCGGACGACGGGGCGTATACCGGGTGCTCGAGCTTCATCGTCTCGAGGGTCATGAGCAGCTCGCCGGCCCGCACCCGTTGGCCGGCGCCGACCAGCACCCGGCTGACCTGCCCGGGCAGCGGCGCGACGAGCGAGCCCTCGGCGAGCTCGGCCCCGGGCAGCGGGAACCGCGGCAGCTCGGTCAGCGCCACCGAACCCTCCAGGCTGTCCACATAGGATACGGAGCCGAACGGACGGACATGGAAGGTCAGCCGGACGCCGTCGACGTCCAGCGTGACCCGGTCGCCGGTCGCGGACACGACCGCGGCCGGGGGGTGGTCGTCGGTGACCGGCGGCTGACCGGGGCCGGGGTGCTCGAGCTCGTCCGGGTCGACGGCTCGCACCCACCAGTTCGCCAGGTCGCCGGCCCGGTCGAGCCGGTAACCGACCTCCATCGAGCCGGCCGGACCGTCGTACAGCGTGGTCTGCGATCCCGACGGCACGTTGCGCCAGCCGGACGGCAGCGACCGCAACACGGTGGCGGCGGACCGCCGCGCGGCCGCGCCGGCCAGGGCGGCGGCGAGGCACGAGACGCGGACGGCGTCCACGGAGGACAGCAGCGGTGTGAACACCTCGGAGTGCCGGTCGAGGAAGGCGGTGTCGACGCTTCCGTGCCGGAACGACGGGTGCCGCAGCACCCGGACGAGCAGGTCCCGGTTGGTGACGACGCCATGCAGCTCGGAGCGGGCGAGGGCGCCGGCGAGCAGCCGCAGCGCCTCCGGGCGGGTCGGGCCCCAGGCGATCACCTTGGCGAGCATCGAGTCGTAGTGCACGCCGACCACGGACCCGTCCCGCACCCCGGAGTCGAGCCGCAGACCGGGAGCGGCCAACGGCGCGAACTCGCCCGCGACCTGCGGAACGTGGAAGCGGTGCAGCGTGCCGGTGGACGGCAGCCAGTCCGCCGCCGGGTCCTCGGCGCACACCCGCGCCTCGACGGCGTGGCCACGGACCGGTGGCGGGCCGGCGAACGGCAGCGGGCCGCCCTCCGCGATGACCAGTTGCAGCCGTACCAGGTCGAAGCCGGTGACCATTTCGGTGACAGCATGCTCGACCTGCAGCCGGGTGTTCATCTCCAGGAAGTAGAAGTCGGCGGTGTCGGCGTCGACGAGGAATTCGACCGTGCCGACGCCGACGTAGCCGACGGCCCGGGCGGCGGTGACGGCCGCCGCGCAGAGCCTCTCGCGCGTCTGCGGCGTGACCGCCGGCGACGGGGTCTCTTCGATGATCTTCTGGTGGCGGCGCTGGACGGAGCACTCACGCTCGCCGACCGGCACCACGGCCCCCTGCGCGTCGGCGACGATCTGCACCTCGATGTGCCGCGCCCGCTCGACGTACCGCTCCATGAACACGGTGCCGTCGCCGAACGCCGACGCGGCCTCGCGGCGGGCCGACGCGATCGCCTCGGCGAGCGTGTCCGGGTCGTGGACGACGCGCATGCCGCGCCCGCCGCCACCGGCGGACGCCTTGACCATGACCGGGAACTCGTACACCCGGTCGGGGTCGGTCCAGCTCGGCAGCATCGGCACGCCCGCGTCGGCGAGCAGATCTTTGGCCCCGATCTTCGCGCCCATCACACCGATCACCGTGGCCGGCGGACCGACCCAGGTCAGGCCGGCATCCCCGACGGCGGTCGCGAAGCCGGCGTTCTCCGACAGGAAGCCATAGCCGGGGTGGATCGCGTCGGCGCCGGTCCTGCGCGCGGCCGCGATGATGAGATCGCCCCGCAGGTAGGTCGCGGTCGGTGCATTGCCCGGCAGCGGGACGGCGTAGTCGGCCTCGGCGACGTGCGGCGACGCGGCGTCGGCGTCCGAGTGAACGGCGACGGTCTCGATGCCGATCAGGCGGCAGGTCGAGAAGATCCGGCGCGCGATCTCGCCCCGGTTCGCGACCAGCAGCCTGCGAATCATCCGCGCCCTCACATCCGGAAGACGCCGAAGCCCGCGGCGCCCTCGATCGGTGCACTGTGAATGGCCGACAGGCACAGGCCGAGGACCGTACGGGTGTCGCGGGGGTCGATGATCCCGTCGTCATACAGCCGGCCGGACAGGAACAACGCGGTCGACTGCTGCTCGATCTGCCGCTCCACCATCGCCCGCATCGCCCGGTCGGAGTCCTCGTCGTAGCGCTGTCCCTTGGCCTCGGCCGCCTGCCGGGCGACGATCGACAGCACCCCGGCGAGCTGGGCCGGCCCCATCACCGCCGACTTCGCGTTGGGCCAGGTGAACAGGAAGCGCGGGTCGTACGCCCGGCCGCACATGCCGTAGTTGCCCGCCCCGTACGAGGCGCCCAGGTTGACCGTGAGGTGCGGGACCGTCGAGTTCGACACCGCGTTGATCATCAGTGCGCCGTGCTTGATGATGCCGCGCTGCTCGTACTCGGCGCCGACCATGTAGCCGGTGGTGTTCTGCAGGAAGACCAGCGGCGTGTCGGCGGCGTT
>DATDJX010000239.1:0-12187 GCA_036520275.1 Asanoa sp. | reverse complement strand
ATAGGCGATGTAGCCGTCCACCGACACCACCGCCTGCATGACGACCCTGGCCATGTCTTCTCCTCAGCCGAACGTCGGGACGCTCACGTGCGCCGGTTCCACGAGGAACGCCTCGCGGTCCTTTCGCTGCGGGTACGGGCCGCCGGTGTACTTGGCGAAGATGCGATCGACGATCTCCCAGCCCGCATCGCCGCCAACCCGCTTCACGACGCGGCCGCGGACGAGCACACTGCGGACCAGGCTTTCCCGGTCGGTCACGGAGATCGCGATGCGGTCGTCCGCGACGAGATTGCGACCCTTGCGCGAGTTGGGCGAGATGAAGAACGCAAGGTATTCGCCCTCGATGTCGATCATCACCGGAACCGAATGCGGCCCGCCGTCAGGCAGGAGCGTGGCGATGTGGGCGATGTTCGGCCCGGCGAACAGGGCGCGGGCCTCGTCGTTGAGCACGGTCATTCCGAGTCCTCCTGGGTGCCGCTGAACTGTCGAGAACGACGCCGAGGTCGCGGTCCGTCCGGTGCGGTGGGCTAGCGGTCATATCTTCTCAGCCAGTCGACGTAGTCCGGTACGGCGCGCTCGACGTCGTACTCCGGCCGGAAGCCGGTGTCCGCCCGCAGCCGGGTGGTGTCGAGGTAGTTGTCCGTGGGCCGGTCGGGATTGCGACCCTCCGGGAGGGTGATGTTCGCGCCCGGAACAGCGGCGTTGATCGCGTCGACGACCTCGCCGTACCGCACCAGCCGTCCACTCGAGACGTTGTAGATGCGGTGGTTCAGCCGCTCCGCGAGCATGAGCAGCGCGATGGCCCGGCCGCAGTCCTTCACGTAGCTGAGGTCTGTGGCGTCCTCGGCGTACGCGGACGGGCGGGGCGGGGTGAGATCGGGGTCCTCGCCCCAGACCGCCGCACTGAGCAGGCGGGGAAGCGCGAAGAACGGGTTGTCGGGCAGGCCGAGGGGCCCCCAGATGGTGCCGATCCGCAGGCTCACCGTGTCGAACCCGGCACTGGCGCCGGTCAGCTCGGCGAACAACTCCGCGGTCTTCTTGAACACCGGGATCTGGTGCGCTGCTACCACCGGCAGTGGGGTGTCCTCGCGCCACGGGACCTCGTCCACCCCCATGTACACGCCGATGGTGCTGGCGACGGAGAACCGCCGTACGCCCCACACCGTCGCCGCCTTGAGTGCGTTGAGCAGGCCGAGGGTGTCGGCGCGGAGGTACTCGACCGGATCAGGCAGATCGTGGCGGGCCGCCGCGAGGTGCACGATGCCGGTGATCTCGTGCCGCTTCCCGATCTCGAGGAAGGTCGCCTCCTCCACGGTGTCCAGCGGCTCGACGACGACCCGGCCGCCGGGCTCGTCGGCGAGGCACTCGGGCAGCTGGGTGCACCGGTGCGCGGTGAGCACGACGGATTCGCCCAGGTCGAGCAGTGCCCGTGCGGTGTGCGACCCGATAGAACCCAGGCCGCCGGTTATGAGTATCACTCGCACCCTCCACAGCGTGTCGAGCCCGCCGCCCTCGGCTCGTTGGGCTATCCGCGTCAGCTCACGTGCGAGCTCGGCCCTCGACCAGGCAATGCGCGATCGAGACGCTCAGCCGCATGATCGCGACGCTAGGCCGGAATCGGTCGCCGCTCTTGTACGAAACGGCCATCCCCGGGTCGGAGCATCGGGACGTAGGACGCGGCGTGGTCGTGCCCGCAGCCGCACGCACCGCCCGACTGCGCGAGGAACTCGCCCGGCGTAACGCCCGTGAGCCGGCGGCACTCGCGGCTGAGTGTGCCTGATCGTGGTACCCGGTCTCGACGGCCCACCGTGCGAGATCGACGTCTGAGGCGCCCTGCTGGGCAACCCATGCCTGGACGCGGGGCGATGAAGCCCTGGAAACGCAGCACGCGGTGCAACTCCTTCGGGCCGACGCCAACCGCTGCCCGGCACCGGCGCCGCGACTGGCGTTCGGAGATCGACAGCAACGCAGGCAAAGCGGCCGTTCCGCTGCCGTGCCACGGCATGAGGTTCCAGACGGCCTCGTTCACCAACGGGTCCGGTTCGCCAGCGGATCGCGCGACAAACGACTGGAGCTGATCGAGCGCGACCCACGGTGTCGCGGCATTCCCGAGAAGATCGGTCAGCTGGGCCAGGTCGCACCAGATGTCGGTGCCCGCGATGTCCTGTTCGACCAGCTCGTCGGCCGGCATCCCGACGAGACCACCGAACGCCCGGAAGCAGCCGCACCCGACGCGTGGCTCCCGCCGGGTTCTCCTGACACGTCGACGCGGTCAGGGTCCCGAGCAGGCGGTGGGCCGCACCGAGGACACATCGCACCTCGGCGCCGCCGTGTGGCACGTGCCGCTGCGCGACGGGCCGGTCGCCTACCTGCTGGATCCACACAGAATGCGAACGCGGCGAGCGCAGGCGTCGGTGCGCTCCACGTAGGACGAATCCCCGGCCGCCCCACCATTCTCTCGACCCGGTTGTGGATCACGAACCGACGCCTCGGCGTTGACCAGTTTCCGCCCACGATTCCGATGATGATCAACGCCAGCGACCCGCCCGGATGGCATAGGCAACCAGACCGGCCGAACTCGCCCGATGGACAGCGACCCGAGACGTGGCGAACGGCCGCGAACGCGGGAACGCCGACTTGGAAAGCGTGTTGGGTTCACACCCTGACGAGTCGAATCTCGTATCCTCCGCTCTCCTGATCAGCGCGAAGGCCGGGCAGGCCGATGAGGGGCCGACCCGGCGTTTGTCACGATCTCGGTACCGGTCTCGGTCCAGTCGACAACTCCCGGTCCCTGGAACCGCCGCCGACTTTGGCCAACACCATGCAGGTGCGGGAACTCGTCGAAGCGGCCCCGCCTGTGATGTGGAACGAACCCGGCGATCCACTACGGGTGATCGGCGGGCCTCACGTTGGTGCGCAGGCTGTTCCGGCTCGGCCATGTCGACCGCTTTCGCCTGATGGTGTTCCCAAGGTCCTCGGGGTGAGCGGCGAGGAGCGCATCCCGCGGGACCTGCCCGCCATCAACCTACGGCTATTCGCGACCCGGGTACTCGACCGACGCTTTTGTCCGGCTGGATTGCCACATGGCTCAGGGATCCCGATCGGCCGCTCCGCGGCCGGCCATGGCGCCCCGGGTGTGATTCGGCACACGCGACTACTCGGCTGGGCGATCCAGAAGCCGTCGACGCGATGAACCGCCGATGTCCGGATGTCGAAGGCACGACGTTTGTGCAGGAGGCGCCGGGCTCAGATACCGAGTAGCTCGTCCAGGCGTCGTGTGACCGGCCACGCACCATCGGAGGCGTTCGAGATCACGGTGTGCGTCACGCTCGACCTCGGGTCGTGCACGCTGCGGAACGAGACACCGGCATCGGATCCGACCAACATCACCGAGTCGCTTGACCCATGGAGCCAGAAGCCGAGACCGTAGCGCCTGGACCTTGAGGGCACGTCACTGCGCGGCCGCACCATGTCAGCCACCCATTCGCTGGACACGATCGCGCCGGCGAACAACGACCGCCAGAACAGGCTGACGTCCGCCGCCGTGGAGTAGATCCCGCCGTCACCGCTGCCCCGCACCGGCAGGTGGAACACATTGGTCCTGGACACGCCCTCGATGGGTAGATAGCCCACCGCGGTGCGTTCCGGCAGTTCGTCAGATCGGAAGAACTCGGTGTCGTGCATGCCAGCCGGCGCGCTGACCCGGTGCCGCACGAGATCGTGGAAGGGCACACCGCTCACCCGCTCGGCGATCAACGCCAGGACGACGTACCCGCTGTTGCAGTAGGAGAACCGCTCACCAGCCGCGAACTTGGCCGGGTGTCCGTCAAGGACCGCCAGGTACTGCTCCGTGGTTGCCAGCTCATGGACGGGTACCGTCATCACGTAATCGGTGATCTCGTGGCCGGCCTCCTCATCGAAGTAGTCACCGATACCCGATCGATGGGCCAGCAAATGATCGATCGTGACGTCGTCGCCAATGAGGGCGAGATCCTTACCCAGCACCGATCGCGCCGTCGTGGACAACCGGAGCGCATCCTGCTCGATCAAGCTGACCACCGCGAGAGCGGTCAGTCCTTTCGTGCCGCTGGCAATCGCAAACCGGGTATCGATAGCGTTCGGGATCTCGTAGGCGCGATGGGCGAAGCCGTACGCCCTGACGAAGTCGATCTGACCACCACGATCTACAGATACGACCCCGGCGAACTCGTTCTCTTCGGCGATGGCGTCGATCGCCTCGCGCAGCGTCAGCACCGAGGGAGGGTACAGCCGTCACTGTTCCCTCGCGCGGTCTTTCTCGGGCGGCTGGCCGACAACATCGCGTCCACTCATGCATCGCCTGGTTGGCCGCGCCAGCCAACCTGACCTCGATGAACGTTCTCTCACGCCGCCGGGTCGCGCGAACGCGCCGCGTCTCTCGTGGACCAGGGACGTACGACGCGCCCACCAGGCGGTCGTGGCGTCGCGCGTGCGCTTATCACGGCGCTCGACCGGATCCTCCAGCTGCTCGGCGCTCGGTGCGCACGGTGGCGTTCACCGACCAAGGCATCGTCATCGGGTCACGCCGCCGACGTCGCCGGCTTTACTGCCTGTGCGACGCGACGACGCGCGCCCGCTACGACTCCTCCCGGCGCCGCGGGCGGCACCTGGACTTCGGCGCCTGCCGGGTGTGGCTGGAAGCCGCGACGGCGTCGACGAGGTCTCCTACCAGCGGGGCCGCAAGTTCCTGACCATCGTGGCCGACCACGACACCGGAAACGTCGTCTAGGTCGGCAACCAACGCGCCAAGACCGCCTTCGAAGAGTTCTGCACCGTCTCGGCCCGCAGCGCGCCGCCGCGATCCAGGCGATCAGCCTCGACGGGAGCAGTGGCTACCTGCCGGTCACCCGCGAGCAGGTCCCCCGAGCCAGGATCTGCCTCGACCCGTTCAACGTGATCAAGTGGACCAACGAGGTCGTGGAGTCGGTCTATCGGGCGGAAGCACCCACAGGGTCCGGGACCGCCGTCGGGGCGAGAGTGGCGCCGGACCCACTTCGCGGTCCGGGCCGGCCGGGAACACCTGGACGACCAGCACCGGCAGATCCTTCGGCTGCTCCGGCGGCACCGCTACCGGCTCTGGCGCACCTGGGAACTCGGCGGAGCCACCTCAGCCCCACCCATAGAAGTGAGTAGTCGCACACATGTTCTATCCACATCTTGTGGATGGGGCTGTCGAGAACGGTTACGGTCAGTGCTTGGGAGGTGACATGAAGGTACGATCGCTGTCCTTGATCTTGGTGACCGCCGTCGCCGGCCTCGTCGCCGGCCTGGTCGCCGGTTGCTCGCCGGGACCGGTCGCGTCGCCGCAGCGGCTTGCCGAGACGGCGCGAAGCGCCGACGTCGTCGACTTCGACGGCGTCCCGGGCATCGCGTTCGGGGACACGAAGGCCGACCTCACGTCCAGGCGACTCGTTGCGACGCCCAAGGACGCCTGCGGCCCGCGCGTCGTCGGCCGGGACGAGCTCAGCCCGGTCTTCGCCGGCGAACGGCTCGTGCTGCTGTGGGCATACCCTCCCTTTGCGACGCCGGAAGGCGTCGGCGTCGGGACGCCGCTCGCCCACGCACGAGCGGCCTACCCGCAGGCCACCGCGTTGACCGCTCCCGCCGGCAGCCAGCGGTATGACGGGCTGCTGGTGACGCACGCGGACCGGGCGTATCTGTTCCTGCACGACGGACAGAACGTCACGAAGACCATCGCCGGCTTCGCAGACCAGGCACGGTTGCTCTTCGACCACGGATTCGGCGCCTGCTGACACGGCGCGGCGGTCACCCGGCGGCGGCGCACGCCTCCGGCAGGCCGACGGTCGCCCGCTCGACGCGAAGGACCCGCGCCGAAGCTCCTCGCCGAGCTTCTCCGCGGGCCACGGGTGGGTAGGCATCGATCGACGCGCCGACCGAGGTCCGCCGACATCCCGGAGGACGGCCTCGTCGAGATCGCCGCGGCGCCCGGCGCGGCTCGGGCCGGCCCGGTCCCGGTCGTCGTGTGCGTGGCGAACGTGATCGGGGCGCCTGATGCGGGACCGAGCGGCGGGCGTTCGGCACCCGGATCCGAACCGCGGCGGACCTTCGCCGATCGCTCTGCACGCCATGCGGGTCGCCCCCGCGCACGACGCCGTGGCGCCGGCTCGGGAGCGCCGCGCCCGACCGATCCGCGTACGCGCAAAGGCGATCATCGGGTAAAGGACGATCGGCGCCGGCCGGCCGACACCGCGACGTGCCGTTTGCCTGATAGGGAGTGAGTCATGCAGATCACCGTCCTGGGCGCCGGATCGTGGGGCACGACCGTGGCGTCGATCCTGACCCGCCGTGATCACGAGTCGCTGATCTGGGCCCGCAACCCGGCGAGCGCCGACGAGATCAACGAGGCGCACACGAACTCCCGCTACCTGGCGGGTTTCGCGCTGCCCGACCGGCTGCGGGCGACGGCCGACCTCGAAGAGGCGGCCCGCCACGCCCAGATGCTGGTCGTCGGCGTGCCGACCAGCGCCTTCCGGACGACGCTGGAAAACGTACGGCCGCACCTGCACCCGTGGGTTCCGGTCGTGAGCCTCAGCAAAGGCCTCGAAACCGGGTCGTTGCTGCGTATGACCGAGGTGATCAAGGATGTGCTCCCCGGCCATCCGGCCGCCGCACTGACCGGCCCCAACCTGGCCAAGGAGATCATGTCCGGCTTGGCCGCGGCGAGCGTCATCGCGACCGAAGACCTCAACCTGGCCACGGCGATGCAACAGGTCATCCGCCGGCAGTTGCTGCGGGTCTACACCAACCACGACGTGATCGGCTGCGAGGTGGGCGGCGCGCTGAAGAACGTCGTCGCCATCGCCACCGGCATCGCCCAAGGCCTCGGCGTCGGCGACAACACCCGCGCCGCGGTGATCTCGCGCGGCCTCGCGGAGCTGACCACGCTCGCCGTCGCCATGGGCGGCGAGCCCACGACCCTGGCCGGCCTCGCCGGCATGGGCGATCTCGTGGCAACGTGCATCAGCCCGCAGAGCCGCAACCGCCACGTCGGCGAGCAGCTCGGCCGCGGGCGCCGGCTCGACGAGATCCTCGCCGAGATCGGACAGGTGGCGGAAGGGGTGAAGACCGTGCATGCCGCGGTCGCGCTGGCCGACCGGCACGGCCTGGCCATGCCGATCACCCGCACCATCCACCGCGTGGTGACCGACGAGATCACCGCCGCGGACGCCTACGCCGGCCTGCTCCAAACCCACCCCGCGGGCCACGAAGCCGAACCGGGCTGAACACCGGCAGGCTCGAGAACGGTGCCTCGCACAGCACGACGGGGGCAGCTGCGCCGCGATCTTGTACTTGTGGCCCCCTTTTCGCGGCGTTTGTCCGTGATGCGCGGGCCACAAGTACAAGATCGCGGGGGAAGTCGCTGCTGCGGGAATTGCCGCCCACCGGCCACCGCCGGTCGGCGTTAGTCGGCCGGTGCCGCGGTCGGGCAATCCGGGGCGCGACAGCCCTGGCGGGCCTGGTCGTGCAAGACGAAATCGTGCCGGCTGATCAGCGTGACCGACAACGACGGGCGCATCGGGCCGCGGCGCCAATACGAGCGGTCGGACTCGAGCATGCGAAGGGCGGCCGCGCGGCTGGCGCGCGCACCGACGAATTCGTGGTCGCCGGTGGGCCAGTCACGGCGAACCGTCCAGAGCAGCGGCGCCGCCATGGAAGCACTCTCCGCGATCGCACCCAGCCATGTGTAGACATTTCCGGAATTCGCCGCCTTGGGGTGAGGCGGGTGTCGGGGAAATCTCATGCCCGCTATCGTACAGACGTTCGAAGGCCGTTGTCTGCCGATGAAGCCGTTCGGACATAGGCCGGGCAGCGGCGCCTGACCGGACTAGGCACCCACCTTCGTGTAGACGAGGTCGAAGTCGCGGGCGAACGTCCCGTCATCGGGGGCGGCGTTGGGCGGGCCGATCTCCCAGGCGCCCGTGATGCGGGCGCCGTCGGGGCTGACGGTGCCCGTGAACCGCTGCGAGAAGTCGGGATCCGACCGCCAGAGCGTCCACACGTTGTCCTCCAGCGTCATTCGGTAGACCCGCGCGACGCCGCGCGAGTCGAAGTAGTGCTGAACGAGCTCCCGGCTGGCCGGATCGACGCCGACGATGGCGATGCCGTCGGGCGCCCCCGGGATGTCGATGGTCCAGCGCTGAACGAGGAACCGCTCACCTTCGAGCCAGGAGAAGGACGTTCGACCCACCGGGGCGGCCGGGTCGCCGACGATCCAGTCGCCGACCAGTGCGGAGAGCGCGCCGAGCTTGCGCTCGTCGTCGCGGTTGGCGTCGTTCATGCGCTCATCTTCGTCCGAACGGCGGTGGCGCCGCTCAGCAGGCGATGTCGGCCCGCAGCCGGCACTCGGCCGCGTCCGGTCGCCGCCGGATGCGCCGGCTCTGCACCCGCTCGGCGGGCGCCTACCCGACGGATGGCGAACCGGCGGGATGCGGGATGTGGGTCGGTGCGACCGGACTTGGTGCAGGCTTGCGGGTTGGTTTGACCGGATGACTCGGTCGACCGTCGGGCTTGTCCGGCGAGCGCGGTTTGCCGGCTGCGCCCCCCTCGACCGCCGGCGGCGGAGGGGGTGCCGTGCTGGTGGCGCCGCCGTTGCCGGTCGGTCTATCCGGCCCAAAGCCTTCCTCGGCGGTGCCGGTTCTGAGCGGGGTCGCGGGCGTGTCCGAACGACGGGTCTGGCCTGGCTGCATGGCCACGGCCAGGGTCAAGATCGCCGCGATCAGGACCGCCGCGACAGGAACACCGACGACGACCTGCCGGCGCCGGGTCGCGGGTCCGGACGGCGCCGCATGTCGGTGGGACCGGACGGCCGTGGGCCGGTCGGCGACCTCCGCCGGGCGCGAGTGACGGGCCGGTCGCGTCCGTATCACCTTGGTGACGGTAAGCCCTGCGACGCCGCACGCCGCAAGGTGCCGGCGGAGATTGCCTGATCGTCTGCCATTCCGCTCACAAGGATGGATGGTTTCGTCTACAACGGTGAGACCGCCACAACCGACACGGTGAGTCGAGGCGGAACCAAGAAGGACATCTTCCCCGATCCCATGTCGGGGTCCATGGCCGAGAGAGCTGGCATGCGGGACCGGACTCCGCGCACCGGTCCCACGTCTGGCCACCCGGGCAGCGGTGGCGGCGGGATTCGAACCCGCGGAGGGCGTGAGCCCTCACACGCTTTCGAGGCCTGCGTACTGCTGTCCAGCTATGGCCGGCATCGTCCGTGACCACGGCGGACCACCTATCGCGTACGCCGCCGGTCCGTGGCAGACGGCGGCGAACGAGACGACGAATGAGACGACGGGGGATGTTCGGTCGTCGTTGGCGAGGCGACGCTATGGTCAGCTGATCTGGGGTCGGCTATGTGGATTGCCGCTCGCCTCCAGCCGCGCGCCGCCACTCGCATCGGGCGGGGGCTATTCAAGGGCATCCGGGTCGATGGCGTGCGTGATGCGTCGGCCGATCTCGCGCAGCTGCCGGGACTGGGCCTTGGTCAGCGGGTCGAAGACCAGACGGCGGACCTCCTCGACAGCGGTTGGCCCGGCGCGGCATCACCCACCTGCTGGAGCACCTCGTCCTGCATCCGATGGGCACCGCCGACTACCACTACAACGGCAGCACGGGAAGTGTCGTGACGTCGTTCCATTTGCAGGGCACGGCCGACGACGTCGCCGGGTTCCTGGCGGCCGTCTGCCGGTTCCTGCAGGACCCACCTGTGCACCGCCTGTCGGTAGAGAAGGACATCCTCCGGACCGAGCGGAGCAGCCGCAACCGCGGCGTCGCGGCTGCGTTGCCGCTGTGGCGGTACGGCGCCCGCGGGTACGGGCTGCCGGCCTATCCCGAATGGGGCGTCCACGCCGTCAGCGAGGAAGAGCTGCTGCAGTGGGCGGCGGCGCATTTCACCCGGGACAACGCGGTGCTGTGGGTCGCGGGCGACGACGTACCGGCTGGATTGCGCCTGGACCTGCCGTCCGGCCGGCGCGTCCCGCTGCCAGCCCCGACGTCGGCCCTACCGGCGACACCGGCGTACTTCATGGGCGGCTCCCACGCGACCGCGCTGGACGCCGTGGTGACTCACCGTCCGGCCGGACCGGTGTTCGCCAGCGATTTGCAGCGGCAGCTGTTCTGTGCGCTACGCCAGGAGGGCGGGCTGTCGTACACCACGGCGACCGACTACGACCCGCGGGGCGACGGCTTTGCCACCCTCACCGCCCTCGCCGACGCGCTGCCCGGCAAGCAGGACGCCGTCCTCGGCGGCTTCCTCGATCTGCTCGCCGCGATCCGTACCGGTCGCATCCCGGAGGCGGACCTGGCCGCGGTCCAGACGCAGGCGATGGACGAGCTGGCCCGCCTCGAAGCCGACGCCGCGCGGCTTCCCGCCGCGGCGTTCGGTGTGCTCACGGGACGACCGGTCCGGTCGGCCGACGAGCTGGCGCAGGAGGTCAAGGCGGTCACCGCGGCCGACGTCCACGAGGTCGCGACGGAGGCCATGGCCGGCGCGTTGCTGATGACACCGGCCGGGACGACTGCGGACGGGGCCGGCTTCGCCGCAGCGCCGAACACGTCGTCGGACGCCGTCGAAGGACGGACGTACTGCGCGATCGCCGGTCCGGAGCGGCTGGTCGTCGGCGAGGACGGCGTGAGCGTGCTGTCCGCCGGCGGCGAACCGGCGACCGTACGGTTCGACCGGTGCGTCGTGATGCTCGCGTTCCCGGACGGCGGACGTTACTTCATCGGGGACGACGGCCTCGCCGTCGCGGTGGAGCCGACCCTCTTTCGGGGCGCCGACCGCGTGCGGCTCGACGAGCGGTTCCCGGCGGATCGCCGCGTCGACCTGCCCGCGCGCGACCCCGACCAGATCCCGCGGCCGGCGCGCCGCGACCAGCGGCCGATGCGCGAGCTTCCCGCACCACAGCGCAACGCGCTCGTCCTGGTCGGCCTCATCGCGGCGGTGACGACCGGGCTGGCTGCCTACCTGACCGGCTCGATGATCATCGGCACGGCGGACCACGAGGCGGCGCAGCCGGTTGCCGCCTGGCTGATCGCGGCCGTCTTCGGATACACGTTCGGGAAGCATTGGCGGAGGCTCCGTCGACGCTGGTGACATCGTCGCAGCCCGCACGCTCATCCCAAGCGTCAAGGGGGTTTACGACCTCGATCACGGAACATGTGCGGAATGATCGAGCGCAACGTGCAGAGCGCTTCGCATGTATGGCCTGGTAGGGCCACGGATGGGACCAGGAGACTTCACCGTTCCGGTTGACCCCGAAACGAGCCTGCGCCTGACAGACATGGCAGCACGGGTGCTCGCCAACGCGGCGGACCACGTGACGCTCAACGGCATCAACCGGTGGGTCGGTGGGGTGCACCTGCACGGGCACCACGTGCCCTGGCGCTGGTGCGGTGCGACCGAGACCATCATACGCGCCTGATCGAGTCCACTATGGACAGGATGGCCATCGTTCGGTGAGCCACCTACGGGGGATGATCGAACATCCGCTCATCAGCGTAAGACGTTTTGAGTCAAGCGTTTGGTCGGTGCCTCGTCCGTCGCCTGTCCCTGCATAGCCGTAATGGGGTTGGTCCCAGCAGCGTGTAATCGGGTTGGTGAGACGACGGGCTGGGCTGCCCATGATGAGCGACGGGATCACGTTGTGTCTCAATGCCGCGTGGGGCTCGCCCCGACCCTGCTCGACGGCCCGCCTGCTGCTGTCGGGCGGCGATAGGCATCAGCGCGGGATGTTTGGTGCCGTGGCTGGCGATCACCGGGTCCCAGCGGTGGCCGGTGGTGATGACGGCGTGCAGGTGCCGCAGGATCGCTGCGGCGATCACGGCCTGGGCTTGGGTGACGGTCAGCTTGTTCTGCTGCCGGTTGGTCAGGTGGGTGAACCGGGCGGCGTAAACCGGGTTCGCACGCTGCGCCCCCAGACCGCGCGCCACGCCGCCAGCCGCAGTCCGGGCCGTCCTTGCCCGGTCAGTTTCGTGCGGCCGACGAACGTGCCGGACAGCTTCTCCCGTGGTGCCAGCCCCGCGTGTTTGACCAATGCCCGGGCGGTGGCGAACCGGTTCGGGTCCCCGGTCTCGGCCAGGATCGCCGCCGCGCCGATCGCTGATAGGCCGGTGATCGAGGTGGCCAACT
>DATDJX010000238.1:0-9553 GCA_036520275.1 Asanoa sp. | reverse complement strand
CAGCGCACTCAGGAACGCGATCACGCCGATCGGCACGTTGATCAGGAAGATCCAATGCCAGGACGCGGCCTCGATCAGCCAGCCGCCGAGGATGGGGCCGCCGATCGGGCCCAGCAGCATCGGCACGCCGAGGACGGCCATGACGCGGCCGATGCGGTGCGGGCCGGCCGCACGGGTCATGATCGTCATGCCCAGCGGCATCAGCATGCCGCCGCCCAGGCCCTGCAACGCCCGGAAGAGAATCAGCGGGCCGATGTCCCAGGCGACGCTGCACAGCGCCGAACCGCCGACGAACAGCACCAGCGACATCAGGTAGAGCCGTTTGGTGCCGAACCGGTCGGCGGCCCACCCGGTGATCGGGATCACCGTCGCGAGGGCGAGGGTGTAGGCCGTCATGGTCCAGGCGACTGTGGCGTACGAGGCGTCGAACTCCCGCTGGAACGTCGGCAGCGCGACGCTGACGACGGTCACGTCGAGGATCGACATGATGGCGCCGATGACGACGACGCCGGCCACCTTCAGAACACCGCTGTCGAGCTTGTCGTCGCCGGCAGCGGGCTTGGCGGCTACGTCGGTCATGCGGGCGCTCCTGCGGATGAGGCGTCGGGACGATCGGGGTTACTGCCGCGAACGGCGGCACGGCCCCGATCCTCTCAACCATCGCATGAGGTACGACACCGGTTTACGCCCCGGGCGCAAGGTGAGTCCCCCGTCACGTTGACGGGCTGACCTCGTCTGCCGTGCCGCGTCTGCGTCGCATCAGAAGATCGACCACGACGGCCATGACCAGCACGAGGTGTCCGGCCAGCATGACGGCGAAGTAGCGGTCCGCGGTGTCGGCCACGATCGGGTACACCGCGGCGAAGGCCATGAGGAGCGCGTACGCCACGGCGGCGCCCACGGCGACACGGTGCGGGCCGCCGCCGGCGGCCATCACGGCGAGCGTGGCGAGGCCTCCCGGCGCGAGCGCCAGCAGCACGATCAGGGCGGTGCCGTAGTACGCGGCGGAGGACGAGCTGTCATTGTCCGTGAACTGCGCGGCCACCAGCACGAGGAAGCCGAAGCCCACCAGCACCGCCGGCAGCACCGCCGGCCGCCGCACCCTCAGCCGCCCCGCGATCACCACGGCACCGCCCAGCATGACCGCCGCTGCCGCCAGCGAGCCCGCCCAGGCGACCACGGTCGAGGTCGCGAAGCCGCCGCCGAAGATCACCACGCCGGCGGTCGCGAAGAGCGCGCCCACACCGGCCACGACACCGAGGGCGAATGACGTCAGGCGTCCACCGACGACCGTAAGGATCGACGCGACCAGCGCGGCCAGGGCAGCGTAGAGCGTTCCGTCGTAGGGCCGCCGGCTGAGCTGCGACGACCCCTGGCTCGAGTCGTACCACAGATAGTGGTCATGTCCGAGCGCCCACCCGTTGAGGAAGAGCAACGCCAGCGCGCAGCCGCCGAGGATGAGCGCGGTGAACCACACGGCGCGAACGGGGCGGTCGTCTACGACCGGCACGCGCGGGCGACGACCCGCCAGCGCGACCGCGAGGCCGGCGAGCGCCGCGGCGGACCCGGATACGCCGAGCGCGAAGCCGGCAGGCAGGTCGGTGATCCAGCCCGGGACGTAGCCGAGGCCGGCGACCGCGAGGGCAGTGGCCGCGGCGGCCGCCAACAGGCGGCGCGCCGTCGGGTCGCCGACGCCGACGGCCGACAGCGCCACCATGACGAGCGCCGTGGTGTCGAGCGCGCCGGCGCCCCGACTGACCGTGAGGAAGGCGACCCCGTCGTACGTCAGCGACGACGCCGCCACCATGAGCGCGCCGCCCAGGGCGATCAACGCGACACCCGCGCGGCTGACCGGCGTGGCGACCCGGACATGCAACCGGGCGGCGACCAGCGCCACCACGACGGCTGCGACGGCGAGCAGGGTCGTCACGGCCCAGGCGACGAACTCGTCAGCGGCGATCCCGCCGGTGAGGATGTCGACGCCACTCAGCGCGAGAGAAAGCCCGGCGCCGCCAGCCACGCCCAACGCGATGATGCTGCGGCGCCCGGACACGGCGAGGGCGGCCACGGCGAGGAACATGACGAAGGCCGCGACGATGAACGGGTCGGCGGGCGATCGGTACGCCCCCCAGCCGAAGTCGCTCTGCTCCCACGCTGGGCGGGACTCGGGGCTGCCGGGCCAGTTGACGACGATCAACAGGATCGACAGGACGCCGAGGACGCCCACCGCCCACCACGGCGTACGCCGGACCGGCTCGCCGACCCCCTCGACGGCGGGAGCCGGTGGCTGCGTCGGCACAGTCGCGACCCGCGCGCCGGCGGGCTCGGCAACCGGCGCGACCGCGACCGGCCCGGCCTGCTGCGCGGCGGCCACCGGTTGCGCGTCCGGGTCGGCCGACTCGGGCGCGGGGACCGGCTCGGCAAGCGGCACGGAGGCGGACTCGACGGGACGCCCAGCCGACGGCGCGGATGCCGGCGCGGTCAACGGCGCCGCAGCCGGCTCGGCGACGGGCTCCGGGGCAGGTCCGGTCAGCACCCCTGCGGCGGATTCGGCGCCCGGCGCGGAGTCGGGCTCGGCCGATGGCGCCGGTGCCGACGCCGTCACCGGCATCGGTGCCGGCGCAGCGAGCGACGCGGCGCCCGGCGCGGAGAGCGGTTCGGGCTCCGCGGACAGCCGCTCGGAGGTCGGCGCGGCTCCGGGCGCAACGGCCTGTTCGGGGAGCGGCATGGCGGCCGGCTCGACGGTCAGGTCGACGGGGATGCTCAGCTCGCCGGTCGGGGACTTGACCGTCACGCTGCCGCGGCGGGAGCCGGCGCGGGAGGTGTCCACGGACACCGCGAAACCGTCGGGGGTGTCGGCCACCGCGATCCACGGGTCCGAGGCGTGGACCGACCCGCGGGCCAGCGGCGGACCCGCGAGCCGTACGACCAGCCTGCCGGCGTCGTCGCCAGCCGCGACCGGGCCGAAGGACAACGACCGCGACGAGGGTTGGATCTCCGCCGTGCGCATCGCCGCCGCCGCCGCTTCCGCGACGTACCGGATGTCCGTGGCGGCGATCTCATGCAACGCCTCGTACGCGCCGACGGCCACCGGCAGATTGTCGCTCGCCAGCCGGGACCGCAGCTCGGTCACCGCGCCGAGGCGGCTGAACATGTTGGCGTCGGTCATCGCCGCCCGCAGGTCGGCCGGAATCGGCTGGGGCGGGATCCGCCGGCGGCCGCTGCGGGCCAGATAGAGCTCACCCGACATCTCGACGTCGCGGCGGGGCGTCTGGTTGGGGTTGCGCTCGCGGACCTGGTCGAAGACGTACTCGTACAGCTCGTTCAGCGAAACCCAGCCGTCCTCGTCGCGGTCCGCGTCGCCCGAAGCCAGGCCCTCCACGAGCGCGGACGTGAACACCGACGGCGCGCGTTCCTGGTCGTCGGCCAGCCGGTCGCCCTCGAACGCGTATTCCATCGAGCTCGACGCGGTGATCACCGCCCGGCCCCGGCCGCCGCCCAGGCGCCCCGCCGGGAAGCTGTCGAGAACGTTGACGTCGCCGGCCGCGCGGACCGCGACGCCCTGGCTGAACGCGCCGCCGTAGCAGCAGTCCAGCAGCAGCACGATGCTCCGCGACCGGCTGGCGTGCATGCACCGCTGGACGAACCCGGCCGCCACGGCGGTCGAGCCGAGCCGGTTGGGCCGGGTGTTGGCCGCTGCGAAGAACAGCTCCCCGGACTCGCTCTTGAGGCCGTGGCAGGAGAAATGCACCAGCAGGACGTCGTCGGGACGGGCGTCGGAGAACAGGTCCTCTATGTGCGTGCCGATCACGTGGGCCGGCTCGTTGCGGATCACCCGCACGTCGAAGTCGCCGATCCGCGCGTCGGCGAGCACCCGGCCCAGCGCCTCCGCGTCGGCGCCCGGCGAGGTGAGGTGCCGCAGGCCCTCGTTCTCGTACTCGTCGTTGGCGACGATCAGCGCCCTACGCCGGCCGGGCACCGGTCGACCCCGAGCCGTGACGGTCGACGAAGAGCGCGACCAGGCGGTCCTGCTCGGCCGCCGAGACCTCCGACAGCTCCAGCGTGTCGCCGTCGATCTGGATCTTCACCGTTCGCTTGACCCCGTCGCCGCGGGACAGCCAGCCGCGCACCACGGTGACGACGTCCTTCAGCCCGACCGCCGTCGACCCGAGCGAGACGACCAGCGCGCCGATCGCGGCGACGTCGACCGCACGGGCGCCGGCCGGCGCCGGACCGCCCGCGGCCCGCCGGACGTCGTCGACGTCGAGCCGCAGGAGTTCCTGCCGCAGCCGGCCGGTCAGCGCGTCGAGCCGCTCGGCGTCGGCGCCTTCCTCGTCCAGCTGCACGGCGACCAGGGCCATCGGCCCACTCCCCTTCGGACGGTTGACTTTCAACGTGCACCCGCGGGCAGCGCAACGGCAATACCTCGAAACGGTCGGATCTAGGTCCGTACGCGGCGGGTCGATCGACATGCGGGCTGCCGGCGCGGTCGGCCGGGCAGTATGGAGGTGTGACGCCACCCGAGACCGACGAGGAGGTGCCCCGGTTCTGGCGCGACCTCGGCCTGCCCGGCCTCGCCGACGTGCACACCCACTTCCTCCCCGCGCGCATGATGCGCAAGGTCTGGGCCTACTTCGACGAGCCCGGCCCGCTGGTCGGCATCGAGTGGCCGGTCCGCTACAAGTGGCCGGACGAAGGCCGGGTGCGGCACCTGCACGACATGGGCGTACGGATGTTCACCGCGCTCGCGTACGCGCACCGGCCCGGCATGGCGGCCGCCCTCAACACGTGGACGCTGGGGTTCGCCGGCCGCACCCCGGGCTGCCTCCCGTGCGCGACCTTCTATCCGGAGCCCGGCGCGCTGTCCTACGTGGAATCGGCCGTGCACGCCGGGGCGCGGGTGTTCAAGCTGCACCTGCAGGTCGCCGACTTCCATCCCGCGGACCCGTTGCTCGACGGCGTGTGGGACCTGCTCGCCGACGTGGACCTGCCGGTCGTCGTCCACGCCGGCTCGGGACCGGTCGCCCACGGACATACCGGCCCCGAGCCGCTGGGCGAGGTGCTCGCCCGCCAGCCGCGGGTACGCGCGGTCGTCGCGCACCTCGGCGCGCCGGAGTACGAGGGCTTCCTCGACCTCGCGGAGACCTACGAGCGCGTCATGCTCGACACCACGATGATGTTCACCGACTTCTTCGACCGGGAGTCGCCGTACCCCTCCCGCGCGCTGCCCCGGCTGCGCGACCTTGGCCTCGCCGGCAAGGTGCTGCTCGGCTCCGACTTCCCGAACATCCCCTACCCGTACGCCGCCCAGCTCGCCGGCCTCGCGAGGCTCGACTTCGGCGAGCCGTGGCTGCGCGCGGTGTGCTGGGAATCCGCGGCGGCGCTGTTCAGGCGGTGACAGGCAGCCGGGCCGTGGCGAGAACCGGCGCGGGCGGCTCGGCCAGCCACCGCCGGCCCGGCTCGCCCAGCTGCCGCACCTACTCGACGACGACGGGCGGGTCGGTGATCACCCGAGCTCGTCCTCGATGTGCGCGCGGATGATCGCCTCGAACGCGCCGTCGTCCTCGAATCCCATCCGGCGGGCCCGGGTCGCCGTCGCCTCGACGGCCCAGCCCGCGACGATGCGGGCGATCGCCGGGTCGGGCGCGAAGCGGATCCGGGCGGCCACCTGCGGCCCGGCCGCCCGGGTCAGCGCGTCGACCATCTCCCCGACGGTGACCGAGATGCCGGGCAGCGGCAGTGTGCGGTCCGCGCCCCACGCATCCTCTGGCAGCAGCATCGCCCGTCGCAGCGCGGCGACGACCCGGCGTGGGGACAGCACGTACATCGCCGTGTCGCGGTCCACCGGGCAGACCGCCTCCTGACCCGCCAGCGGCTCCCGGATGATCGAGCTCGCGAACGTCGACGCGGCCTGGTTGGGCTTGCCGGGACGGACGACGATCGTCGGCAGCCGCAGCGCGCGCCCGTCGACGAACCCCTTGCGGCTGTAGTCGGCGACCAGCAGCTCGAGGATCGCCTTCTGCGTGCCGTACGAGCTTTGCGGGGTGCAGTGGAAGTCGTCGGGGACGACCGCGGGCAGGTCGCCGCCGAAGACCGCGAAGCTGCTGGCCGCCACCAGTCTTGGCCGACGCCCGGTGGCACGCAACGCCTCGAGCAGGGTCCGGGTGCCGTCGAGGTTGACCCGGTAGCCGAGGTCGAAGTCGCGCTCGCCGGCGTAGCTGACGACCGCCGCGAGGTGCCAGACCGCGTCCACATCGGACACCAACCGGTCGACCGTCGCCCGGTCCGTGATGTCGCCGGTCACCACGTCGATCCGTGGGTCGTCCGGCACGTCGTCACCGGCCACGAGGTCGAACAGCGTGATCCGCTCGACGGTGTCGTCGGCCAGCAGCGCGGCTGCGAGCTTCTTGCCGATGAAGCCGGTGCCGCCGGTGATCAGCACGCGCATTGGAGGACCTTTCAGGATGGTGGCAGGCCGTTTCGACGACGCAGCTCGCGGATGAGGGCGCTGTGGTCGAGCTCGCCGTCGCCGTGCGCGACGAGGTCCGCGAAGAGTCGGTCGACGAGCCCGGCAACCGGCAGATCCAGGTCCAGGCCGCGGGCGAGGGCGACCGCCGTACCGGTGTCCTTGACCTGGTGCTTGGCGGGACCGCCGGGCCGGAAGTCGCCGGAGATCATGCGTGCTCCGTGCAGCTGCAGGATCGGCGAGCCGGCGAATCCGCCCAGCAGCGCCGCACGCACCCGCGCCGGGTCGGCGCCGCCCCGCTCGGCCAGCAGCAACGCCTCGGCCACGACCGCGATCGTGCCGCCGACGATGAGCTGGTTGGCGAGCTTGGCGAGCTCTCCGGTGCCGGCCGGCCCGACCCTGGTCGGCCGGCCGAGCACCTCGAACAGCGGCCGCATGCGGTCGAACACGTCCTCGTCACCGCCCACCATGATGGCGAGCGTCCCCTCGACCGCACCCTTCTCGCCGCCGGAGACCGGCGCGTCGAGGTAGTCCACCCCGCGCGCCGCGGCCCTCGAGGCCTGCGCCTGCGCGGTCTGCACCGGGATCGAGCTCATCACGACGAGCGTGCTGCCGGGCCGCATCGCCGCGAGCACGCCGCCGTCGAGCAGCACCTCGTCGCAGACCGGCCCGGAGCTGAGCATGCACACGGCGACGTCGGCCCCGCGGACCGCCTTGTCGGGCGTGTCGGTCGCCTCGGCGGCCACGAGCCGCTCCGCCTTGGCGCGCGTCCGGTTCCAGGCGCGCACCTGGTGTCCGGCTTCGGCGAGGCGCCTCGCCATCGGCTCGCCCATGATCCCGGTGCCCAGGAAACCGACTCTCATCGCAGCGATCGTACCCGAGCTCCCGAGCCATCCACTGTAGACATGTGGCCGGCTTCGGGCACCGGGCGGGCAACCAGGTCGGCTGGTGGACGCTCGCCGGCGCGGTCGTCCCGCTCGAGCGGGGCCCGCGCGGCGCAACTGCGGCGTCCCGGACCCTGGATCGCCGGCGCGTCGGGGTCTAGCGTCGGCCGCATGAGTGAGCCGACCAAGTTCCTGCTCGACGAGGCCGAGATGCCTCGCCGCTGGTACAACGTCGTCGCCGACCTGCCCAGCCCGCCCCCTGCGGTGCTGCACCCGGGCACGCTGCGGCCGGTCGGCCCCGACGACCTGGCGCCGCTGTTCCCGCTGGCGTTGATCTTGCAGGAGGTCGCCACGGACCGGTACGTCGACATCCCGCCCGAGGTGTTGGACGTCTACCGGCTGTGGCGTCCGTCGCCGCTGTACCGGGCCTTCCGCCTGGAGAAGGCGCTCGGCACGCCCGCGAAGATCTTCTACAAGTACGAGGGCGTCTCGCCCGCCGGCTCGCACAAGCCCAACACGGCCGTGCCGCAGGCCTACTACAACGCCTCGGCGGGTGTGCGCCGGCTCACCACCGAGACCGGGGCCGGCCAATGGGGCACCGCGCTCGCGTTTGCCTGCTCGCAGTTCGGCCTGGACTGCGAGGTCTGGCAGGTGCGCGCGTCCTACGACCAGAAGCCGTACCGGAAGATCATGATCGAGACGTTCGGCGGGGTGATCCACCCGTCGCCGTCGGAGCTGACCGCGGCCGGCCGAGCGGTGCTGGCCAAGGACCCCGATTCGCCGGGGTCGCTCGGGATCGCGATCACCGAGGCGGTCGAGGTGGCCGCGCAGAACCCCGACACCAACTACGCGCTAGGAAGCGTCCTCAACCACGTGCTGCTGCACCAGACGATCATCGGCGAGGAGGCGATCTTGCAGTTCGCGAAGGCGGGCGTGACGCCCGACCTGATCGTCGGCTGCACCGGCGGCGGCTCCAACTTCGGCGGCCTGGCCTTCCCGTTCCTGCGCGAGAAGCTTTCCGGCGCGTTGGACGTGCAGATCCGGGCGGTGGAGCCGGCGAGCTGCCCGTCGCTGACCAGGGGTGTGTACGCGTACGACTTCGGCGACACCGCCGGCATGACGCCGCTGATGAAGATGCACACGCTCGGCCACGAGTTCATCCCGGACCCGATTCACGCCGGCGGCCTGCGCTACCACGGTATGTCGCCGCTCATGTCGCACATCTACGAGCTCGGCCTGATCGACGCGGTCGCCAAGACGCAGCGGGAGTGCTTCGAGGCCGGCGTGCGGTTCGCTCGCACCGAGGGCATCGTGCCGGCGCCCGAACCGACCCACGCGCTTGCGGCATGCATCGACGAGGCGTTGCGCTGCAAGGAGACCGGCGAGGAGAAGGTGATCCTCACCGCCCTCTGTGGACACGGGCACCTCGACCTGGGGGCGTACGGCGCCTACCTGGCCGGCGAGCTCGTCGACCACGAGCTCACCGAGGCCGAGGTCGCCGCCGCGGTCCGCAACCTCCCACCCGTTCCGGCCTGACCGGGAACCCTCTTCGTGTTGTCGTCGACCGCGACCCGGTTACGACGGTCCGCGGTGGAGTCGGTCATCGCCGTCGAGTCCAATGATGCGCGACGATGCGATAGCAGCTCCGCGCGACCGGTGGGAAGCTGTTGGCATGAACAGGTTGGACGTGGATCCCCTGGTAAGGCTGTCCAAGAAGGCGGCCGCCGATCGGCTCGAGAGCGCGCAGCTGCGGCTGCTGCGACTGCGGCTCATGCTCGGCGGCCAGATCAACGACCAACGGATCGGGCCGCCGCTCTGCGTCGTCTTCGAGGGCTGGGACGCCTCCGGCAAGGGCGGCGCCATCAAGCGGCTCGTCGGACCGCTCGACCCGAGGCACGTACGGGTCGCCCAGTTCGCCGCCCCGACCTACGACGAGAAGCGCCACCACTTCCTTTGGCGGTTCTGGCCGGTCCTTCCGGGGTGGGGCGGCATGGCGGTGCTGGACCGGTCCTGGTACGGCCGGGTCCTCGTCGAGCGGGTCGAGGGCTTCGCGACCGACGACCAGTGGGGCCGCGCGTACGACGAGATCGTCGAGTTCGAACGGACCCTGACCGCCGAGGGCATGATTCTGATCAAGTTCTGGATGCACGTGTCGCCGGAGGAGCAGCTGCGGCGGTTCCGCAGCCGGGCCGAGGACCCGCTG
>DATDJX010000237.1:0-2013 GCA_036520275.1 Asanoa sp. | reverse complement strand
AAGGCCGACCTTCTTGGTGTTCCCGTCGAGGTCCCGAGCCAGGCCGAGCCAGGCACCTTCGGCGCGGCGCTGCTGGCTGGCGTCGGGATCGGGGCGTACGCGTCGCTGGCCGAGGCGGCCGAACGAGTCCGGATCACCCGCCGCTTCGCCCCCGACGCCGATCGCGCCGCGGCGTTTGGACCGAAACTGGGCCGGCACCGCGCCGCCGTGGACGGGATGGCGCCGCGGTGACCCACATCGGGGATCTCGTCGCCGAGCTGCTGGTGCGCTATGGCGTGACGCACGTGTTCGGCCAGCCGGGCGGCCAGACGGCGGCCCTCTACGACGGTCTGGCCCAACGGCCATCCCGCATCCGGCACGCCCTCGTGCGCGACGAACGGTCGGCCGCGTATGCCGCCGACGCGTTCGCGCGGCTTACCGGGCGCCCGGGCGTGTGTGACGTGACGGTGGGGCCTGGCACCACCAAACTCACCGACGGCCTGGTGGAGAGCCACAACGCGTCGGTGCCGGTGGTCGCGCTCGTCGGTGAGCTGCCCCGGGACTGGGCGCCGTATCGAGCGATGGGCGTGGCCTCGCAGGGCTTCGACCAGCTCACGTTGCTGTCGGCGATCACCAAGTCCGCGCTCTGGGTCCCGAGCGCGGCGAGCCTGCCACAGATGGTGCGGACCGCGTTCCGCGTTGCGACCACCGGCCGGCCGGGTCCGGTGGCGCTCATCGTGCCCCATGACGTGCTGGACGCGGACTGGCAGCCCAACGAGGCGGACCTGGAGGTCGACGATCGTTACTGCCGCGCTCCGGCCTACCGTCCCTCGGCCTCCCAGGACAGCATCGAGCAGGCCGCAACCCTCCTGGAGAAGGCCCGCCGACCCGTCGTGGTCGCGGGCGGAGGCGTGCACGCATCGCGGGCCGCCACCGAGCTGGCGGCGCTGGCCGAACGGCTCGACGCGGTGGTGGTCACCAGCTTCTCCGGGAAGGGCGCCGTGGACGAGACGGCGCCATATGCGGCTGGCGTGCTGAATCCCTTGGGTACCAGCGCCTCCCTGGAGCTCGCCCGGCGGGCGGACGTGGTGCTCTGGTGCGGCTGCAAGGTCGGGCAGAACACCAGCCACAACTGGTCGCTCCCGCTCGCCCACCAGGCGACCATCCAGCTCGACGCGGATCCCAGCGAGCTCGGGCGTACCTTCCGGCCGACCGTCGCACTGAACGGCGACGCCCGGGCCACGCTGGCCGGATTGCTGGCGGTGCTGCGCGGCGGCAGCCTGCCGGAGTGGCGGCAGGCCGCACACGGCCTGATCGAGGAGTCCGCGCGCCAGCGATCCGCCGACGAGTCTTCGGGCGCAGTTCCCATCCTGCCGCAGCGTGTGATGCGCGAGCTTTCGGTCCGGCTGCGCCCCGGCGACGTGGTGGTAAGCGACGCGAGCTTCTCCGCGGGGTGGGTCGCCGCCCACGTGCCGGCGCGGCGCGCGGCCCGTGACTTCCTGTTCGCCAGAGGACAGGGGGGCCTCGGGTACGCGGTGCCGGCGGCGATCGGGGCCGGCGCGGCTCGGCCATCCGACCGCATCGTCACCGTCAGCGGCGACGGCGGGTTCTCGTATGCGCTGGGAGAGCTGGCAACCCATGCGCAACTCGGATTGGGGTCGGTCAACCTCGTCCTCAACAACGGCTCGCTCGCCTGGCTCGCCATGTGGCAGCACTTGTTCTTCGAAGGACTTCGGCAGTCCGTGGACCTCGAGAACGAACGGCTGCGCCCCAGCTATGCGGGCGTGGCCGAGGCGCTCGGATGTGTGGGGCTGCGCGTCGAGCGACCGGGTGAGCTCGGCGACGCCCTCGACGCCGCCCTCGCGGCCGATCGCCCGGCGGTGATCGATATCCGGACGGATCCGTCGAGCACGCCGATCCACAGCTACCGCCGCAGGTTCGCCGAGATGGCGTCCTACCCGCGTCCGGGCACCGTCTACGAACTCGCGCCCTGGCGTCGCAGTCCCACCGAGCCCACCGACGAGCCGGGCGGAC
>DATDJX010000236.1:0-4232 GCA_036520275.1 Asanoa sp. | reverse complement strand
GGACATGGCGGCCGTCGGCGTGCATCAAGGTCTCTCGCCGGTGCTGGACGTCGTGCGGGACTACCGCTGGGGCCGCGTCGAGGAGACCATGGGCGAGGACCCCTACCTCGTCTCGGTGCTCGGTGCCGCCTACGTGCGGGGCCTGCAGAGCGCCGGCGTCATCGCCACCCTGAAGCACTTCGCCGGGTACTCCGCCGCCCGGGCGGGGCGGAACCACGGACCCACGTCGATGGGCCGGCGCGAGCTCCTGGATGTCATCCTGCCGCCGTTCGAGACGGCCGTGGCCCAGGCAGGCGCCGGCTCGGTGATGAACTCCTACTCCGACGTGGACGGGGTCCCCGCGGCCTCGGACCACTGGTTGCTCACCGACCTGCTGCGGGAGGAGTGGGGATTCGCCGGCAGTGTCGTGTCCGACTACTGGGCGGTGCCGTTCCTGGCGACGATGCACCGCGTCGCCGCGGACATGGACGAGGCCGGCGCCCAGGCGCTCGCCGCCGGCATCGACGTCGAGCTGCCGGACACCATCGGCTTCGGCGCCGGCCTCGCGGAGCGGGTACGGCGGGGCGAGCTGCCGGAGGCCATCGTGGACCGGGCCGCCCGGCGGCTCCTCACCCAGAAGGTGCGGCTCGGGCTGCTCGACCCGGACTGGACGCCCGAGGGCTCGGTGGCCGGTGCGGCCGCCGTCGATCTCGACTCGCCCGCCAACCGCGCCCTCGCCAGGGAGATGGCCGAGCGGTCGGTCGTCCTGCTCGAGGCGGGGGCGGCGCTGCCGTTGCGCGGCGCCGGGCGCCCGGCGCTGCGCCGGGTGGCGGTCGTCGGGCCCTGCGCCGCGGACCCGCGTGTGCTCATGGGCTGCTACGCCTTTCCCAACCATGTGCTGCCGCGCCACCCGGGTCTCGGGCTGGGGCTCGAGGTGCAGACCGCGGTCGATGCCGTGGCGGCGGAGCTGCCAGGGGTCGAGATCGTCTACGAGCGGGGCTGCCCGGTGCAGGGAGATGACCGGTCCGGCTTCGGGGCCGCGCTGGCCGCCGCCGGCGAGGCCGACCTGTGCGTGGCCGTGGTCGGCGACCTCGCCGGCCTGTTCGGCCACGGGACGTCCGGCGAAGGCTGCGACGCCGAGGATCTCCGGCTCCCGGGGGTGCAGGCGGATCTCCTGGACGAGCTCCTGCGGATCGGAACGCCGGTGGTCGTGGTGGTGGTCTCGGGCCGCCCCTATGCCCTCGGCGACGTGCAAGGCCGCGCCGCCGGCCTGGTGCAGGCGTTCATGCCGGGGGAGGAGGGAGGACCGGCGATCGCCGGGGTCCTCTCCGGCCGGATCCAGCCGAGCGGGAAGCTGCCCGTGCAGATCCCGAAGCGTCCCGGCGGGCAGCCCAGGACGTACCTCCAGCCGCCCCTCGGCGGCCCGGAGAGCGCGGGCATCAGCACGCTCGACGCGACCCCTCTCTACCCGTTCGGCTACGGCGGCTCCTACACGACCTTCGAGGTGGACGCGCTCAGAATCAGCGCTGCCGAGGTGCCCACCGACGCCGCCTTCACCGTCTCCGTCCGGGTCCGCAACACGGGCCCGCGGGAGGGGGTCGAGGTGGTCCAGCTCTACCTGCACGACGTCGTCGCGCAGGTCGCCCGCCCGGTGCAGCAGCTCGCCGGCTTCGCCCGCGTCGGGCTGGCGCCCGGCGAGGGCGTCGACGTGCGGTTCCGGGTGCACGCCGACCGGACCGCCTACCCGAACCGGGAGTTCGAGCGGATCGTCGAGCCGGGAGACATCGAGGTGATGGTCGGGACATCGGCGGCGGATCTGCCCTGCCGCGGTCGGGTGCGGCTCACCGGGCCCCTGCGGGTGGTCGGCCACGGCCGCCAGCTCATCACTCCGGTGGAGCTCAGCCCGGCCGCGGGCGACGCCGCGTAGGCAGGAGAGAAGGAGCACACCGTGCCGTCAAGGGATCGACCGGCAACGCTGGCCAACGTCGCGGAATCGGCGGGCGTGTCCGTCGCGACCGTCTCCAAGGTGCTCAACGGCCGCAACGACGTCGCGCCGGCGACCCGCGCGCTCGTCCAGGACCTTCTCCACGAGCACGACTACGTCGCCCGCCGCGTCAGGCCGGCCCAGCCTCCGACGATCGAGCTGTGCTTCCACGGCCAGCTCAACGCCTACCACACCGAGGTGTTGCAGGGGGCTGTGGAGGCCGGGGCGGACGCCGGCGTCGCCGTCGTCGTCAGCGTGCGCCCGCGCTGGCAGCGCGGCGCCGGGGCCAAGCGTCCAGCCGCGTGGACCCGTGAGCTGGTCACCGCGGGTCGCCAGGCGGCGATCGTGGTGACCAGCGAGCTCGGGGCCGCGGACCTGACCGCCCTGTCCCGGGCTCGCGTGCCGGTCGTCGTCATCGACCCGCTCAACCTGCCGAGTGCACGGGTGACGAGCGTCGGGTCGACCAACTTCGCCGGTGGGCTGGCGGCGACGCAACACCTGCTCGACCTGGGACACCGCCAGATCGCCTACCTCGGCGGTCCGGCGACCGCCGTCTGCAATCAGGCACGGATGCACGGCTACCGCGGCGCCATGGAAGCCGAGGGAGCGCCCGTCCCCGACGCGTACGTGCGGACGGGGCGGTTCAGCTACGAACACGGGATCGCCGGAGGCGCCGCGGTCCTCGACCTGCCCCAGCCTCCGACCGCGGTGTTCGCGGGCAGCGACGAGACCGCGCTGGGCGTGATCGAAGCCGCCCGGACCCGAGGTCTGCGGGTTCCCGAGGACCTGAGCGTCGTCGGCTTCGACGACACCCCGGTCGCGCGGCTGGCCGCACCCCCGCTCACCACGGTTCGCCAGCCGCTGCGCGAGATGGGCGCCGTCGCCGTCCGGACAGCCCTGCGCCTGGCGGCGGGCGAGAAGGCGTCCTCCCACCACGTCGAGCTGGCGACCGAGCTCGTCGTGCGGCAGTCGACCACCGGCCCGCCGGGTAGCTGAGCCCGAAGCACCCGCGAGGCCGGCACCTCGGGACGCGGTCGATTCATCCTCTCGGGGTATGTGGGCCGGCCCGTGGTTGCTGTGGCATGGAAAGCACCCTAGCGAAGCGAGGTCGAGGCCGATGAGCAGGCCGTTCCAGGGCGTCATCAACATCGACATCCGGGACTCGGTTCCCGACTGGGCGCCGTACATGCAGCCGGTGGCGCCCGAGGGTGCCCCCAATGTCCTGTACATCGTGCTGGACGACACCGGGTTCTCGGCGATGGAGCCATGGGGCGGGCTGATCGAGACCCCCAACATCAACCGCCTGGCCTAGAACGGGCTCACCTACACCAACTGGCACACCACCGCGCTGTGCTCGCCCACCCGCTCGTCGCTGCTCACCGGGCGCAACCACACCACCAACGGCATGGCCTGCATCGCGGAGGCGACCTCGGGGTTCCCGAACGCCAACGGCCACATCCCCTTCGAGTGCGCCACCATCGCCGAGGTGCTGGGGGAGCGCGGCTGGAACACCTACATGCTCGGCAAGTGGCACCTGGTGGCGGCCGACGAGATGAACATGGCCTCGACCAAGCGCAACTGGCCGGTCGGCCGCGGCTTCGAGCGGTACTACGGGTTCCTGGGCGGCGAGACCAACCAGTGGTATCCGGACCTGGTCTACGACAACCACCTGGTGGAGCAGCCGGCGATGCCGGAGGACGGCTACCACCTGACCACCGACCTCACCGACAAGGCGATCGAGTTCATCAAAGACGCCAAGATGATCGTGCCCGACAAGCCGTTCTTCATGTACTTCTGCCCTGGCGCCACCCATGCCCCTCACCACGCCCCCAAGGAGTGGATCGAGAAGTACAAGGGCCGCTTCGACATGGGCTACGAGCGCTACCGCGAGCAGGTGTTCCAGCGCCAGCAGCAGCTGGGCATCTTCCCGGAGGACGCCGAGCTGTCACCGCTGAACCCGTACGCGGAGGAACAGAGCGTCGACGGCAAGCCGTGGAACGCGGTGGACGTGGTGCGGCCCTGGGACTCGCTCTCGGAGGAGGAGCAGCGGCTGTTCTGTCGGATGGCCGAGGTGTACGCGGGGTTCCTGTCCCACACCGACCACGAGATCGGGCGCCTGCTCGACTTCCTGGAGGCGTCCGGGGAGCTGGAGAACACCATCGTGATGCTGGTCTCCGACAACGGCGCCAGCGGCGAGGGCGGCCCCAACGGGTCGGTCAACGAGAACAAGTTCTTCAACGGCATCCCCGACGACATCCAGGAGAACCTC
>DATDJX010000235.1:0-28084 GCA_036520275.1 Asanoa sp. | reverse complement strand
CCGCGAGGAGATCCTCGCCGCCGCGCAGCGCTACTACGGCTGAGCACCAGACGTTCCACCCTCCTCCCACGACGGCCCGCCGGTTTCCCCGGCGGGCCGTCGGCATTTGCAGTGGTCCTCGCACCGGGATTCCTCTCCGTCGCAGCCCCCGGTACGGTGGGTCTCGGCCGTCGGCACGAAGCGCGACGCCGGCCCGGCCGACGGTGAAGGAGGAGCACAGATGACGTCCGAGGGTCAGCAGCACCCCGGCTACGAGCCGGAGGACGCTGGATCGGACGCCGGCGGACACGCTCCGTACGGCACCAACGGCCCACGCTTCGGCGACGAGCTCCCCCGGCGGCGCGCCGACCGCGGTCAGCAGCAGCCCGGCTGGCCCGCCGACGACCGGGGCGGGTGGGCGCCCACGGGTGGCTACGGCGTGAGCAGCGGTGGATGGCCGAGCGACGACCCGGCCTACCCCTCGGAGCGCGAGCAGGCCGAGCGCCATACGCCCACCGAGCGCTGGAGCCGGCTGCCCGCCTCCTCCTACTACCAGCCCTCCACGCCGCCGATCCCGACCGCCGGACCGGTGCCGGCGCCGTTGCCGCCGCAGGAGACCCGGATTCCGGGCGCGAGCCTCTCGGCGGCCGACTATCCCGGCTCCGATGGAGGCTATCCGCCGAGCGTTCCCGCGCCGCGCCCGGCGAGCGAGACACCGGCGACCGGCCGGGTCTCGGTGCCGCAGCCAACGCAGCATCCGACCGGCCCTTCGTCGTACGACGGCGGCACGTTCGACCGTCCTTCATCCGCGCCGCCCTCCGCTGGGCCGCCGACGTCGAGTCCCCCGGCGGCCGGTGGCGCGGCGGCGAGCGCCAGCGCGTCGGTGCCGATGTCCAACCGGGTGCTGCCGACCGAAGACGGGACGGTCCCGCCGGCCCCGGCATCGCCGGAGCCGCGGGTGTACGGCCGTCCGGCGACCGGGCGCGGCGCCGACGACGTTCCCGAGGGTCCCTACCCGCCGCGCGGGCCGCTGCCGCCGCACGGTCCGTCGCAGTTCCCGCCGCCGGCGTCACAGCCCGACCGGTACGGCCGGCGCGGACCGTACGGTCCGGACGCCGGCCCGGGAGCCGGTCGCGGCGACGAACTCGGCCAGCAACGCGACCAGGGCTTCAGTCCGCGCGGCTACACCGACGAACCCGGCCAGCCACGCGACCAGGGCTTCAGTCCGCGCGGCTACACCGACGAACCCGGCCAGCCACGCGACCAGGGCTTCAGTCCGCCCGGCTACCCCGACGAGCCCGGCCACCAGGGCTTCAGTCCGCGCGGCTACACCGACGAACCCGGCCAGCCACGCGACCAGGGCTTCAGTCCGCGCGGCTTCGCCTCGGCGGGTGCCGGCCCGGATTTCCCCGACGCGCCGCCCAACGGCCGTCCCAACCCGCCTGGCGTCTACGGCACACGCGTGAACCCGCCCGACGAGCCGGGCGGCGCCCAGATGACCGGCCGGACCGGCTCATCCGCGCCGTCCGGCGCCCCGTTCGGCGGCTCCGGCACGTACGGCGCTGTCCCCAGCAGCCCGGCTCCGCAGGGCTTCGGCGGTGCGCCGGTCTACCCGGGTTCTGCGGACTTCCGCGCCGACCGGCCCACCAGCCCGTCCGGACCCGCGGAGGCCTTCCGCCCGGGTCCCTCCGGATGGGGCGCACCCGCGCAGGAGCGCGAGCAGGGCCGCTATGGCTCGTTCCGACCGGAGGCCGACGACCGCCCGGCTGCCGACGAGGACGCCCGACCGCCGGCGCCGAAAGAGCGCAACGGACGCGTGCTGGCCATGGTTCTCGCGGCGGCCGTGCTCCTGCTCGTGATACCGCTCGGCCTGGTCTGGGTCTTCACCCGTTCCGACGGCACCACGTTCGACCCGGCCGTCGGCGACTGCATCAAGCAGTCAGGCACCAGCGCGGTGACCGCGAGCTGCACGGAATCGGGCGCCTACGTCGTCCAGTCCAAGGTCAACGACGCGAAGCAGTGCCCTGACGCGAAGCAGCCGCACGTCGCCGTGCCCGGCGGTGGCGCCAACCAGATCCTGTGCCTGGCACCCGCCCCCGGCGCCTCGGCCGGCGCCAGCACCGCCCCGACCCCGTCGGCCTCCTGACCGTCAAAGCGCAACGACGTACGCGTTCACGTTGAAGTGCTCGACCCTAGCCCAGTGCAGGTGCCCGGCCCTCGCCCGGTCACCATGCCGCCCGAGCACGACGTGAACGTGGACGGCCCCGTTCTCGACCTCGCCCGTTCCGGTCAGCTCCATCGGCTCGGCGTAGTCCGTAACGATGTCCCTGGAGTGGTCGTCGGCCGCCATGGTGGAGATCCCGCAGCCCTCCACCGCGCCGATGAGCGAGACGATGGCGCCGTTCGCAACCCCGAGTCGGTCCAGCTCGTCCGTCAAGGTGCGCATCACCTCCTGGCCGGGCTGCACGGAAACCAGGATCATGCGTCCTCCTGACGTCGTCCTCGCCCCCATATTGTGCGCGGTCGGCCGGTGGCGATCGCCGATTCCGGGAGGGCTTCGGGCAGGATTGGCGCATGACTCCGCGCGTACGGGCCCCCGAGCTTCGGGGGCGGGGATGGCTCAACACCGGCGGTCGCGAGCTCACGCTGCACGACCTCCGCGGGAAGATCGTCCTCCTCGACTTCTGGACCTTCGCCTGTGTCAACTGCCTGCACGTGCTCGACGAGCTACGCCCGCTGGAGGAGAAATACCGCGACGTGCTCGTCGTGGTCGGCGTGCACTCGCCGAAGTTCGCGCACGAGCGCGACGCCGACGCGGTGGCCGCGGCCGTCGAGCGGTACGCCGTGCACCACCCGGTGCTCGACGATCCGGACATGCGGATGTGGGACCAGTATGCGGCCAAGGCGTGGCCGACGCTGACCGTGATCGATCCGGAAGGGTATGTCGTCGCGTCGATGGCCGGCGAAGGGCACGCCGAAGGACTGTCCCGCCTCCTCGACCAGTTGATCTCCGTCCACGAGGAGAAGGGCAGCCTGCATCGAGGCGCCGGGCCGTACGTCCCGCCCGACCAGCCCGCGACCGCGCTGCGCTTCCCCGGCAAGGCTCTGGTGCTCGCGACCGGCAACGTCCTGGTGTCCGACTCCGCCCGGCACTCGCTTGTCGAGCTCGCCCCCGACGGCGAGACGGTGGTGCGGCGGATCGGCTCCGGTCACCGCGGCCGCGCCGACGGCCCGGCCGCGACGGCCAGCTTCTCCGAGCCGCAGGGCCTGTGCCTGCTGCCGACCCACCGGGCGGAGATCGCCGGGTACGACGTGGTCGTCGCCGACACGGTCAACCACCTGCTGCGCGGCGTGCGGCTCGCGACCGGCGAGGTGACGACCGTGGCCGGCACCGGCCGGCCGTGGCGGTCCACCGTGGACGACCATGCGCACGACGCCGTCTCCGCCGACCTGTCCTCGCCCTGGGACCTGGCCTGGTACGACGACAGGATCGTGATTGCCATGGCCGGCATCCACCAGCTGTGGTGGTTCGATCCCGGGCGGCGCACGGTCGGCGTATACGCGGGCACGACCGTGGAGGCCCTGCGCGACGGTCCGCTGCCCGACGTGTGGATGGCGCAGCCGTCCGGCCTGTCCGGGTCCGCCGACGGGCGACGCCTCTGGATCGCCGACAGCGAGACCAGCGCACTGCGCTACGTCGAGGACGGCGCGATGCACACAGCCGTCGGCCAGGGGCTGTTCGACTTCGGCCACGTCGACGGGCCGGCCGCGGAGGCGTTGCTCCAGCACCCGCTGGGCGTGTGCGCGCTCCCCGACGGGTCGGTGCTCGTCGCCGACACCTACAACGGGGCGGTACGGCGCTTCGACCCCGCCACCGAGTTCGTGTCCACGGTCGCCGACGGGCTGGTCGAGCCGAGCGACGTCGTCCGCACCGACGCCGGCGACGTGCTGGTCGTCGAGTCCGGCGCGCACCGGCTCACCGCGCTGGCCCCCGGCGCCCTCACCGCCGCCGGCGCGTCAACCGTGGCCGGTGGCCGGCACCGCACGGAGCGGCCGCCGTCCGTCCTCGCGGCCGGCGAGGTGACGCTCGACGTCGTGTTCACCCCCGCACCGGGCCAGCAGCTCGACGAGTCGTTCGGTCCGTCGACGCGGCTCGAGGTGTCGGCGTCGCCGCCGGAACTGCTGGCCGAGGGCGCCGGTTCGAGCCGCGACCTGCGCCGCCGCCTCGTCATCAGCGGCGACGTGACCGGCGGCGTGCTGCAGGTCGTCGCCCAGGCCGCGACCTGCGACGCCGGCGTCGAGCACGCCGCCTGCCACCTGACCCGGCAGGCCTGGGGCGTCCCGACCCGGGTCACGGCCGACGGCGCCAAGCGGCTGGCGCTCGTGCTGCGCGGCCTCGACTTCGCCGACGCCTGACCGCCCCTCCCGGCGCTAGGCGAAGGGCGCCAGCGGAATCCCGGAACCGGCGAGGCCGGCCCGTACGGCCGATGCCAGTCCGACCGCCCCCGGCGTGTCGCCGTGTAGGCAGATCGACTCGACGGGGGTCGGCACCACGCGGCCGTCGACGGCCACGACCCGCCGCTCGCGGGCCATCGTCACCGCCCGCCGTACGACCTCGTCGGCGTCGGTTATCAGCGCATCCGGCGCGCTCCGCGGCACGAGCGTGCCGTCGGCCCGGTAGCCGCGGTCGGCGAAGCCCTCGCCGACCGCCCGCAGCCCGGCGCCGGTCGCCAGCTGGGCCAGCACCGACCCGGGCTGGCAGAGCAGGGGCAGCGCCCGATCGTAGTCGGCCACCGCCGCCACGACAGCGGCCGCCTGTGGCTCTTCTACGGCGGCCACGTTGTAGAGCGCGCCGTGCGGCTTGACGTACCGGACCGCGGTGCCGGCCACCCGGCAGAACCCGTCGAGCGCGGCGACCTGATAGATCACGTCGTCGCGGAGCTCGGCGTACGCGTACTCGATGCGCCGCCGTCCGAAGCCGGCGAGGTCGCGGTAGCCGACCTGCGCGCCCACCGCCACGCCCCGCTCCGCGGCCGCGACGCATACCCGCCGCATCGTCGCCGCGTCACCGGCGTGAAAGCCGCACGCCACGTTGGCCGAGGTCACGACGTCGAGGAGGGCCTCGTCGTCGCCGAGCCGCCAGACGCCGAAGCCCTCGCCGAGGTCAGCGTTGAGGTCCATGGAAGGTGACGGTACTGCCCGGCCGGGCCTGCGCGAGCGGAGTCACGTCGGCGACCACCGCGACGACCGGGTAGCCGCCGGTCGTGGGATGGTCGGCGAGGAAGATCAACGGCTGCCCGTCGGCCGGCACCTGCACCGCGCCGAGCACGACACCCTCGCTGGGCAGCTCGCCGGCCCTCACCCGGGTCAGGCTCGCGCCGGCGAGCCGCGCACCGACCCGGTTGCTCCTCGGGCTGACCGCGTACGGAGTGTCGAGCAGCGTCCGGATCGCGGCCTCGGTGAACCAGTCGGCGCGCGGTCCGAGGTGGACGGTCAGGGCGATCTCCGCGCCGGCGAGTGACGGTTGCCGACGGGTGCGCAGAGCCGGCGCCCGCTTGCTCCGCACACCGATACGCAACACGTCGCCGTCGCCCAGCGGCGGCGGGCCGAGGCCCGAGAGAGTGTCGGTGGACCGGCTGCCGAGCACCGGCGCGACATCGATCCCGCCCGCGAAAGCCAGGTAGGACCGTACGCCCGCGGTAGCCCGCCCGACGTCGAGCCGGCCGCCGGCGGGCACGTCGACGGGAGCGCCGGAGGGCACGTCGGCGCCGTCGAGGCGCAATCGGGCCACGGCGCCGGTTACCGCGACAAGGCCGCCGGCCGGCAGCACCACCGCGCACCCGGTCAGCGTCGTCTCCAGGACCGCGGCGCCGGCGTCGTTGCCGACCAGGGCGTTGGCCAGCAGCAGCGCCGGCGCGTCCAGCGCGCCCGACCGCGGCACGCCGAGGTGGGCGTGACCCGGCCGCCCGAGGTCCTGCACGGTCGTCAGCGGGCCCGCCCGGACCACCTCGATCACGCCGGCGCCAATCGCACGCGGACGCCGGGCGTGAGCAGCGCGGGCGGGTCTCGGTCGACGTCGAAGAGCGCGAGGTCCGTGCGGCCGACGAGCCGCCACCCGCCCGGTGAGGCGGAGGGGTAGATCCCGGCGTACGGTCCGGCCAGCGCGACGGAGCCGGCGGGCACCTGCGCCCGGGGCGTGTCGAGGCGCGGGACGTCCGGGCCCGGCAACCCGGTGAGGTAGGCGAAGCCGGGCGCGAAGCCGCAGAACGCCACCCGCAGCTCGGCGCCGGCGAGCAGGTCGACGGCCTCACCGACGGACATCGACCAGCGGTCGGCGACCTCGGCCAGGTCCGGCCCGTCGTACGCGGTCGGCACCTCGATCAGCGGCCCGCCGGCGCTGCCGGCGGCCGGCGGCGGCCCCCAGCTCTCGACCAGGCGGGCCGTCACCGAAGGCTCGTCGAGCCCGTCGAGCAGCACGGTACGGGCGCCGGGGACGATCTCGGTCGCGGCGAAGTCACCCCCGTCACGGCGCCGCCAGAGCTCCGCGCGCCACGCCTCGACCTCGGCGCCGTCCGCACATTCCAGCAACAGCGCCTCGGCTCCCACCCGGCGGATCCGCACGCCACCATTCTCGCGTGACCTGTCGTACTGCCAAGTAACCTACGGTGTCGTAACCTGATGCGCGTGACCGCCTCGACGCCGCTTCGGCGCAAGCCCGTCGACCTCGGCAAACCGCGGATGCGGGGCTGGCTCCACGCGTACGCGTTCTTCGTGGCCCTGGCCTGCGGAGTGGTGCTGTGCGCGGTAGCCGCGACCCGTCCCGGCTGGGCGCCGCTGGCGAGCTGCCTCGTCTACAGCCTCACCGTGTGCGGGCTGTTCGGCGTCAGTGCCCTCTACCACCGTCGCGTGTGGTCACCGCGCGGCTATCAGGTAATGCGGCGGCTCGACCACTCGATGATCTTCCTGTTCATCGCCGGCACCTACACGCCGTTCTGCGTGCTTCTGTTGTCCGGGCGCGAGGCGATCCTGATCCTGTCGGTGGTGTGGGGCGGCGCACTGCTCGGGGTGGCGCTGAAGCTGATCTGGCCGCACTCGCACCGCTGGCTGTCCGCGCCGCTCTACCTCGCGCTCGGCTGGGTCGCCCTCGCGGTCCTGCCGGACCTGCTGCACCGCGGCGGCGTGGCCGCGTTCGTGCTGCTGCTCACCGGGGGCGCGGCCTACAGCGTCGGGGCCGTCTGCTACGCCCTCCGGCGGCCCAACCCCTGGCCCACCGTCTTCGGCCACCACGAGTTCTTCCACGCGTGCACCCTGGCCGCCGCCATCTGCCATCACGTCGCGGTCTACCTGGCGCTGTTCGCGCGGTGAGACAGCAGGAACCCCGCCGGGGGGCAGGCGGGGCTCCTGGATTGGGGGTCGGGTCTTTAGTAGCCGTCGGTGCGGCGTACCTCGCGGTACTCCTCGACAACCTCGGCGTCGTGCGGGGGGACCGGCTGTTGCGGGACGCTCGGCCGCACGGGGCGCTGCGCCACGACGGTCGTCCGACGGCGGCTGTTCCAGAACCAGAGCGTGAGGACCAGGCCGGCCAGGCCAGCGAGCATCAGCACGTAGCCGACGACGTTGAGATTCAGCCAGCCCAGGTTGACGTCCAGAGCGAACGCGAAGATCGCGCCCACGACGATAAGAAAGATGCTTCCACCAATGCCCACTTTGTTGCCTCCTTGGCTGTCAACCGGCAGGCGAACCGTTGGTTACCCATCGCGTCAGCCGCCCAATCAGGCAAGCTAGCTCCCATGACCGAACGGACGATCGTTCTGGTTCGCCACGCGAAGGCCGCCCGGCCGGACGGCGTCGACGACTTCAATCGGGCACTGACGCCCCGGGGGCATGCCGACTCGGGCGCCGTGGGCGCCTGGCTCGCCCATCGCGGGTACGCGCCCGACGTGGTCATCTGCTCCCCGGCCCGCCGTACGCGTCAGACCTGGCACGGCGTCGCGCTGGGCATGGCCGACGCCGGCAGCACCGCGTCGCCGGACGTCCGGTACGAACCACCCGTGTACGACGGCGACGAAGACGACCTGCTGACCGCCGTACGTGGGGCGCCCGCGTCGGCGTCGACCGTGCTGCTGGTCGGCCACAACCCACCGGTGTCCACCTTGTCCGCACTGCTCGACCCGGAGGCCGACACCGACGCCGAGGGCCTCCGCACCGCCGGGATCGCGGTGCACCACTTCGCGGGGGACTGGGCGTCGCTGGCCGCGGGCTCGGCGGCTCTCCTCGAGTCGCACACCGCGCGAGGCTAGCCGGGCGGCGCGTGGCTGATGACGAAGTCGAGCACCCGCCGGCGCAGGTCGTCGCCGTCGCCGGTGGCGAACAGGTGCACGCCATGGACGCGCCGGGGCAGGTCTTCAGCTCCTCCGGGCGCGGCGCGTGCTCGTAGAAGGAACGGGTGAGCTCCAGCCTGGTGATGGTGTCCTCCTCGCTGGCCACGAACAGCTTCGGCATCCTCAGCGCGGCCAGCTCGCCGGCCGAGACGGCGAGGCCGTACCGGGCGAGCTCCGGACCGCCGATAGGATGACCACCGCCTCGGCCCCGGCTTGGGCGGCCACCTTGCCGGCGATGATGCCGCCGAGGCTCGCGCCGACGAGCACGACGTGGGCCGCGCCGGAGCGCCGGACGAGCGCGACCGCCCCGAGCAGGTCGGGCACGGTGCCGAAGGCGTCGCGCCGGCTGAAGTCGCCATGCGAACGCGCGACGCCTGGCGGCCCGATCCGGTCCGACACATGTCGATCCTGTTCGACGTCTTCACGCTCGGTCAGCGCACCCGCACGCTGATTCACACGGCCATGCGCGGCGCCGGCCTGCGCCCGGACGAGTACGCGGCGTACAGCGTGGTCTTCGAGGCCGACGGGATCACCATGTCCGAAGTGGCCCGTCAACTCGGCATGCCGGTGACCACCGCCGCCGACTACGTCAAGTCGATGGTCAGCCGCGGCCACGCCCGCCAACAGGCCCATCCTGCCAACGGCCGGGCCTACCTGCTGCGGCTTACGCCGGCCGGGCTCCGCGCGCACCGGCGGGCCAGCCAGGCCTTCGACCGTGCCTACCCAGGCATTGCGGCGCGAGCTGCCCCCGCTTGACGAGTCGACCGCCCGGGAGATGCTGCGACGGTTCGCGGGCAGCGCCGAGCGGGCGGCGGCCGCCCTGCCTCGTTAGCCGGCGGTCCTCGATCCGGTCTCGATTCGAAAGCGCACCGGCGGCGAGCCGCGGGGAGCGGGCAGCGCCGGACGGGTCAGCGCATCGGCGGTGGTGGTGGGGGCGGCGGAGGATGGCTCGGCCCGGGTGGGTGGGAGAGCCGAGCCTCCTCGATGATCGACCGGATCGCCCGGCGGCGGCGGTCACGCCAGAACCAGATCGTGATGGCCAGGACAGCGACGCCGGAAAGCATGATGACCGCACCGGCGACGTCGATGTCGAGCCAGCCGATCTTTGCGTGGACCGCGAACACCAAGATCGCGCCCAAGGCGATGAGGAAGATTCCCCCGCCGATGCCCATGCGGTCAAGCTAATCGCGGGTTCGCGCGGATATGCCCGGCATTAGGACTTGGTGCGGATGCTGCGAATTAGAATGCTTCCTCCGAAAGCTCCATGACGTCGAGCGTCGTGACCTCGATGATCCTGCGATCGCTGCCGATCCGTGGCAAGACCTCACGTGCGAAGAACTTCGCCGCCGCGATCTTGCCCTCGTAGAAGGCCTTGTCGGCCGGCCTCGGGTCGCCGCCGAGGGCGCGCAGGGCGACGTCGGCCTGGCGCTGCAGCAGCCAGCCCACGACGAGGTCGCCCACGGCGAGCAGCAGGCGCCTGCTGGCGAGCCCGACCTTGTAGACGGCCTGCGGATCGGCCTGCGCCTCGACGAGCCACCCGGTCATCACCGCGATGATCGTCTGCACCTCGACCAGCGCCGTGCCCAGCGCGACCCGCTCCTCCTTGAGCTGGCCGTTGCCGCCCTCGGCCGCGAGGAACGCCTGGATCTCGCCGGCCACAGTGGTCAGCGCCGCGCCGTTGTCCCGGACGATCTTCCGGAAGAACAGGTCGAGGCTCTGGATAGCGGTCGTGCCCTCGTACAACGCGTCGATCTTGGCGTCGCGCACGTACTGCTCGAGCGGATAGTCCTGCACGTAGCCGGAGCCGCCGAAGGTCTGCAGCGACTCGTGGCCGAGTAGCTCGTATGCGCGCTCCGAACCGACGCCTTTGACCAGCGGCAGCAACAGGTCGTTGACCCGCTTGGCCCGCTCGACGGTCGCGACGGCGCCGGCTGCCGCGGCCAGCGCGACCCGGTCCTGCCAGGTCGCCGCGTACGCGACGAGCGCGCGCAGCCCCTCGGCGTACGACTTCTGCAGCATCAGCGAGCGGCGCACGTCAGGGTGGTGGGTGATCGTGACCCGTGGCGCGCTCTTGTCGGCCTGCCGGACGAGGTCACCGCCCTGCACGCGGTTCTTCGCGTAGTCGAGCGCGTTGAGGTAGCCGGTGGAGAGGGTGGCGATCGCCTTGGTGCCGACCATCATCCGGGCGTACTCGATGATCAGGAACATCTGCCGGATGCCCTCGTGCTTGTCGCCGAGGAGGTAGCCGACCGCGGGTGTGTCGTTGCCGCCGAAGGTCAGCTCGCAGGTGTTGGAGACCTTGAGGCCCATCTTGTGCTCGACGTTCGTCGCGAAGACGCCGTTGCGCGCCCCGAGCTCGCCGGTTTCCTCGTCGAAGTGGTACTTCGGCACGACGAACAGGGACAATCCCTTGGTGCCCGGACCGCCGACGCCGGGCACGCCGACCGGGCGGGCCAGCACGTAGTGGACGATGTTGTCGGACAGGTCGTGCTCGCCCGAAGTGATGAAGCGCTTCACGCCCTCGATGTGCCACGAGCCGTCGGGCTGCGGCACCGCACGGGTGCGGCCGGCGCCGACGTCGGAGCCGGCGTCGGGCTCGGTGAGCACCATCGTGGACGCCCACTGCTTCTCGACGAACAGCTTCGCCCACTTCTTCTGCCGCTCGGTGCCCTCGACATGCAGGGTTTGCGCGAAGGACGGACCGGAGGCGTACATCCAGATCGGCGCGTTGGCGCCCAGCACCAGCTCGGCGAGCGACCACCACAGCGCACGGGGCGCCATGCTGCCGCCCAGCTCGGCGGGCAGGTCGAGGCGCCAGAACTCGGAATCCATGAAGGACCGGAACGAGCGACGGAAGCCCTCCGGGACGGGCGCGCTGTGCGTCTGCGGGTCGAAGACCGGAGGGTTGCGGTCGGACTCGGCGTAGCTCGCCGCGAGGTCTTCGCGGGCCATCCGGTCGACCTCGCCGAGGATGCCGCGGGCGGTGTCGACGTCGAGCTCCGCGTAGGGGCCCTGGCCGAACGCCTGGTCGGCCGCGAAGACCTCGAAGAGATTGAACTCGAGGTCGCGCAGGTTGCTCTTGTAGTGGGTCATGTCCCCCGCTCCGCGTCCAGGCCTGGGTTACCGCTCGGTAACCATCATAGTATTACCCGCCAGTAGGCCCGGACAAGAAGATCCAACCTGTGGCGGGGACCACAGTGACGTCCGGTCAGCCGTCGGCCGCGCCGACCTCCCAGCTCGGCACCGTCGCGGTGGTCGCCGGGCGCTGGCCGGTGTACTCCAGCAGCACCACGGCGATGTCGTCGTCGAGCCGCCCGTGGACCCACTCCACCAGGGCCGTCTCGAGCGACACCAGCCCGTCGGCGACCGTGCCGTGGCCGACCAGCCGCCAGGCGCGGTCGGCGATCGGGAAGAACCGGCCCTCCTGGCGCGCCTCCCCGAGGCCATCGGTGAACAGCAGCAGCCGGTCACCCGGCTCGAGCCGCTCCACCCGCGGCCGGACGACCGGCATGAAGCCGAGCGGCGGCGCCGGCGCCGGCGGCTCCAACGGGATCACCTCGCCGCGCCGCAGCAGCAGGGGCGCCGGATGCCCGCAGTTGACGATCGTCAGCGTCCCGCCGCGCTCCTCCACCAGCGCCGCCGTCACGAAGTCCTCGTCGCCCACGCTGCGCGCCACGGCGCGATCCAGGTCGGAAACTATGGCGCGCAGGTCGGCGCGCTCGTATGCCACATGCCGGTAGGAGCCCAGGACGATGCTGGCCAGGCGTACGGCGTCGAGTCCCTTGCCCCGCACGTCACCGATGATGATGCGCACGCCGTAGGGCGTGTCGAGGCAGTCGTACAGGTCGCCGCCGATGTCGGCCGCCGCCCTGGCGGAGATGTACCGGGCGGCGACCGCGAGCGTGCCGACGTGCGGCCCGATGGGCCGCAGCACCGCCTGCTGAGCGACCGTGGCGACCCGGGACAGCTCGACGATGCGTTCGGCCTGCCGCTCCCGGACCACCGCCACGCCAGATGCGATCCCGGTCGCCAACGCGATGGCCGCCACGTTGACGCCGGTGGCCAGCGAATGGGCATGGTCGCTGACGGCGAACGCGACACCGATGACCGTGCTGAGGATGCCGACCGAGAGGACGACCCGCCACGACGCGAACGCGGCCGCGAGGAAGGGCGCGGCCGCGACCAGGCCGATGTAGTTGGCCCGGTCGCCGTCGGCCAGCTCGACCGCCGACACGATCGCGAGCAGCACGACGGCCGCGCCGAGACCGGCGCGGGAAGCAGAGCTGAGCCGGAGGCGGCTCGCCGGAAGGAGCTGCATGGGTACGCGGACCAGCATGACTGATGGACCTGCCGGACTGAACGGCGTTGCCCGCTCGTCTGAGTCGGATGTGTCCGTACGGTGGCGGGTTGCGTTACTTCAGTACTTCGTACGTCACGGTGATCGCGCCGAGATCCGGGTCGGCGATGGCGCGGAACGCCGCTCGGGACAGGTCGATGCACCGACCGTCCACGTCCGGGCCGCGGTCGTTGATCCGGACGACACGGACCCGCCGGTGGCCGGGTTGGTCACCCGTACCCGCGTGTCGAACGCCCACTCCTTGTTGGCCGCCGTGAGCGCCTCCGGATCGAACGTCTCGCCGTTGGCGGCCTGTTGCGGCTCGTCGTAGAACGAGGCGCCGCACGTGCCGATCTCTGGGACGGTGCGCGCGGTCCGCTGGGCGGGTGAGGGCTGCGCCGGGCGGGTGCCGCCGCGGGAGGCGTGCTCGGGCATGCCGGCCCGGGCCGACGGGGTCGCAGCGGGTGGGGCGGTCGGTGTCGGCGCCGCGACGCTCCCCGGCGGCGGTCGGGTCGGTCCGGGTGATGGCGCCCTGCGGACCTGGCCGAGCTTGACCGCGGCGACCGCGCCCCCGAGGAGCAACGCCGCGACCACGGCCGCACTGGCGACCGCACCTGCGTGACCGTTCCTGACCTGCTGCTCGATGGCGTGCTTACCCGGCACGATCCGTGCTCCTCAAGGCTGCGGGTGGGCCGCGGCGGACCGTACCGAGAGCCGCACATCGGATGTCACCGTGATCATCGCTTTCGCCCCTGTATGGGGCGAAACGTTCGGCCGTTCGAACGACCCCGATGTGGGTCCCGCGAGCTACCCCGGCAGGATGGGCTGCGATGCACCCTGACCTGAGCGGGCGGCTGGCCGCGGCATTCCGATGGCTCGATCCGGGACCGCACAGCGTGCACCTTGTCAGCGACGTCACCGGCTGGTGGCGCGACGGCGAGCTGCTCGCCGCGGTAGGGCCGGCATTGGCGGACTTCGCCCGCCCGGCCCGGCCCACCGTCGTCGTCTCCCCGGAGGTCAGCGGCTTCCTGATCGGACCGCTCGCCGCGCTGTCACTGGGCGTGGGCTTTGCACCGGCTGTGAAGGAGGGCGGCGACCGCCGGATCGTCGACCCGGTTACCTGGGCCGACGCCCCGGTTGACTACCGCGGTCGGCGGCTGCGCCTGGGCGTACGGACGCACCAGCTCCGACCAGGCGACCGCGTGCTGATCGTCGATGACTGGGTGGCGACGGGCGCGCAGCTGCAGGCCCTCCACGCGGTCGTCGCCGCGCTCGGCGCCGAGGTCGTCGCCTGCGCCGCGATCGTGTCGACCTGCCCACCGTCGGTCGTCGAGGCGTACGGCCTGCGGTCCCTGCTGACCGCCGCGGACCTGCAGCCCTAGCGAGAGCAAAACGGGACCTCGCCTCCCGTGCGGTGAGGTCGAGGTCCCGATGCCGCGGTCGGCGGCGCGCGCTCGCGTGCGGACTACTGGCCGGAACCGGAGATGTTCACGAGCCAGGTGACGCCGAACCGGTCGACGACCATGCCGAAGCTGTCTCCCCAGACCGCCTTCTCCAGCGGCATGGTCACCGTGCCGCCTTCGGAGAGCCGCCGGAAGTAGCCGCTCAGCTCCTGCTCGTTGTCGCCGCTCAACGACACGCTGAAGTTCGTGCCGGGCCGGTACTCCATGCGGCTCGGCGTGTCGGAACCCATCAGGACCATGCCGTTGGGCGCCTCGAGCATCGAATGCATGACGAGGTTGTCCTCGCTCGGGTCGGACGAGGCGTTGAGCTCCTTGAACGTGTTCACGGTGAGGTCGCCACCAAAGACCGACTGGTAGAAGTCCATCGCCTCGCGCGCGTTGTCCTTGAAGCCCAGGTAGGGGTTGAGTCGTGACTGCATTGTCCTTCTCCTCCTCCTCAGTCGTCGCCTCGACCCTAGACCCGTACGGCTCCTCCGGACGGGTGAACCGCTCCGCCTGATCAGGTCGGTGGCGCCGGGAGTTGCCACCACCACGGCTCGTCGACCACCTCCACGCGATCGACCCATTTCACCCACCAGAAGCCCCGGCGACCGGGCGCGACCAGCCGCACCGGGAAGCCGTGTCCGCGGGAAAGCGGCTGCCCGCCCGCACGGGTGGCGAGCAACAGGCGGGGCGCGTCCCGAGCCGGGTAGCGGCGACGGTAGCCGGTCACGGACACGACGTCGATGCTCTGGTCCGCGCGGAGAGCCGGCAGGAGGCGGTCGAGCCGGGTGCCCGACCAGTCCTGCGACGCGTACCACCCACCGGTGCAGTCCAGCGTCGCCGTCACCCGGTCGCCCGCGTCGAGCTCGTCGCGCGTGACGTCCCTGCCGACGAGGTGCAGGCGCCACGTGGCGGGGTCGACGCTGGGGACCGGATCGGTGAACCAGTTCGTGACCGGCATGGCGGCGGGGTCGCCGGAGCCCACCTCATGCGAGCCGGTCTGGCGGCGGCCGCCGCCCAGCCGAGAGTTGCCCAGCAGCGCGGCGGCGCCCTCGGAGGCAAACAGGATGGCGCCCCCGCCGGCGCCGATGGCCAGCGCGCGGACCGCCGTACGGCGGCTCAGATCGGTGCGTCGCGGGCGCTGCTGGCGGGCGAGGACGTGCCAGACGGCGAACGGCACCGCCGCGACCGCGGCGCCGACGTGCACCTGCAGCGGGAAGAGCCCGACGTACGGCCGCCAGCCGCCCACGGCATGCACGAGGCCCGCGAAGATCGACAGCGGTACGAGGACGGCGAGCGCGATGCCGGCGTCACGGCCCTTGCGGGCCCGCGTCCGGGCAAGGCCGCGCCGGACGATGCCCTGCTTCCAGGGGATCAGCGTGAGGATCGCGAGGCCCGCCAGACCGTGCAGCACGGTGACCGCGGTTGCCGGGTCGGGCGTGCCGACACCGTACGCGAGCAGCCCGGTCGTCCCCGCGACCGCCAGCAGCGCGAGGAGCGCGAGGTTGGTCAGCCGCCGGGACACCACTCAAGTGTGCTTCATGCGGCTTCTGGATAGATCACCAGTTGCAGGGTCACTGCCTGGGATAGCGCAATGTGCGATATCGCAGGCTGACCTCTAGCGCACTGACATCCGGCATCGCATACTGCGGGCAAGGGTGACAGAGAAGCGCAACGGCACCCAGCGCCAACTGGGTGCCGTCGTTACCTCAGCTCTCGCGAGCGAGGGATGGTTCTCCGAGTGCCATCTTGGCGCAGCACCTTCCTCCTCGCAAGCCCGAGCTGGCGCGCGACGGAGGGGAGGAAGGGAGATGCTGTACTACCGCAGCGCCGACCTGCTGATCACCGACCAGGTGGTGGCGCATCGGGAACCCTGGCCGGCGCGCTACCGGCTCGACGAGCTCGGGTACGTGCGCGTGATCGTGCTCGGCGCCGATCCGCGCCCGGCCCGCCTCGGCCGGATCGCCGCCTTTGTTCTCGCTGGCATGCTGGCGATCTGGGCGTGGCTGTCGCCGAGCCAGACTCAGGTGGTGGCGTTCGTGGCGCTCTGCACTGCGGTCGGGGGCGCCTGCATCCGGGTGCCGAGCCAGCGCCGCGAGCTGTGGGCGCTGTACCGCCGGCGGAACGTCTGCCTGTTCCACACGACGGACCCCCAGCGGTTCGGCCAGGTCCAGCGGGCCCTGCTCCGCGCGCTCGAACACCGCCACCGGCGGCACGAGGAGCGGGGCGGCTGGTCGGAGATCGAGCGGGCGTGACCGGCCGGCGAGCAGGTCGAGGGTGGGCGTCGAGGGGAGCCCACCCTCGACCCGGGCATGCGAACGCCACGCCACAGGAAGATTTCAGGTAGCCATATCGCATGTTGCGGTCTGGCGGTGCATACTGTGGCTGTGCCGTTGGCGGTGGCTATCGGGGGCGCACCAGGCCGCAGACGACTCACCCGACATCATCGGTTTTGCCGCACGATCACCGAAGCATCGCATATTGTCCACAAGGCAAGCTGCGATGTTCCCGGTTGCCGTCCGGCGGCCGGTCAACGGCAGCACAGGCACTCGGCAAGGCGGTAGAGGATGACCAGCGCGGGTGAGACGCCGGCCGGAGCACGCAGGCGTGTCCGGCTCGCGATCCGACATGCCCGCGAGCGAAAGGGCTATACGCAGTCCGCGGTGGCCGAGGAAATGGAATGGTCACTGAGCAAGGTCATGCGCATCGAGAACGGTGAAGTGACCATCGCGCCGAACGATCTTCGGCCCTTGCTCGGTTATCTTGGGGTCAAAGACCGGGCGGTCGTCTCCGACCTCCTGGCGGCGGCCAAGCTCTCGAAACAGCGCAAGCAGTGGTGGGACGCGCCGCAACTCCGCGATGGATTCACGCCGGCCCTGCGCCAGGTGGTCCAGTTCGAGCCGGACGCCACCGCCTTGCGCCACTTCTACCCGCAGGTGTTCCCACCCTTCATTCAAACCCCCGCATACTCGCGCGCACTGCTCGCCTCATTCCGGGACGAACTCCCGCAGAACGTGATCGAAGCGCGGTTGGCCATTCGCGCAGAACGGCGGGAGCGTTTCGCCTCACGGCCGAACCGACCGAAGTTCTACGCCATTCTCGACGAGTCCGTATTCATGCGCGCGATCGGCGGACGGGTCGTGCTGGCCGAGCAGCTCAAGACGCTGCTCGACATGATCGAGCGATTCTCGTTGCGCATTCGGGCCATCCCGCTGACCTCCGAGGCACCCGTCCCGATGCTCGCCGCTTTCGAGATCACATATCTGCACGAGGAGAGCGCCGAGGACGCGATCCTCTATCGCGAGCGGGACATCGAGGATCAGATCGTCGACGACCCCCATCAGATCCGCCGGCACCGCGAGATCTTCGAGCGGCTCTGGCAATCGATCCACGATGAGGCCGCGACGATCGACCTGATCGAGCACCACCTCAAGAACCTCAGCGACGTGTAACCAGATCACCGACGACGCCGGACGGCGGCTGTCGATTCCCATGTCGAATCATGTGGTAGGAAGGTAGGAATACGGTGACCGAACAGTCGATGGCGGTTGGCTGGCGGCGGAGCACCCGTTGTGGTGGCGGCGCTTGTGTCGAAGTGGCGACCGACGGCAACACCATTCTCACGCGTGATGCCAAAGCGCCTTTGGATCCATCTCTCGCCTTCACACGATCGGCTTGGATCGACTTTATGGGCGATATCAAGGCCGGCAAGCTTGGATGAAAGCGGCAGGACGGCGGCGCAAGCGCCGTCTCACCATCCGCACTCGGGCTAAATGCCATGAAGTCCCACGTTTGACCACGTCCGCTTGATCAGGCATCGAGAAAGTGGACGCTCCGGTTCCAGGGAATGAGATAGGGGCGCACATTCTGTGCGCCTTTATCGCCGTATGTCGCTCGAATAGGCCCTTCGGCGCCCTCTCCGCACCGAATCGACTTCCGGGTCCATCGATGGCCCGTCTACGGTGGAGTCGGCGGAGGAGGTGGACGCAATGTCCAGTGAGTTCGGCACATCGGTTTGGCGACGAAGTAGGTACTGCGGCTCGGGCGCGTGTCTGGAGTGCGCCGCCATGGAAGGCATGTTGCACGCCCGCGACGGGAAAGATCGCGGCGGTCCGACGCTGTCGTTCTCGCCGGCGGCGTGGCAGCAGTTCACGACGGGGGTCAAGCGGGGTCAGTTCGTCCGCCCGGCCGCATAGGCCGGCGCGAAGACGCCCTCCGGGTCGTAGGTTCGCCGCACCTGCTGGATCCGCTCGGTGTTGTCGAGGTAGTAGGACCGGTCCTCATCGACGAGGGTCGGATCCGGGAAGTTCGGGTACGCGCCACCCGTGCCGTAGGGGTGTGTCAGCGCGTACGACTCGTCGAGCCACGGATCGGCCGCAGAGGTGCCAGGCCATGCCGTCCCCGACTGCTTGAGCAGGAACAGCGCGTCCCGGTGGGGATACGCCGTCGCACCAGGGCTCACGGCGTTGTACGCGCCGCCCAGCGGATTGAAGTCGAGCTCGCGAGACACCCCGGACAACCGACCGGCCGCGAGGCCGGCGACCAGGGCCTCCACCACGAAAGGCGGCAGCGGGCCGCGGAAGTACTCGTTGTGCAGCCGCAGCGGGCCGTCTTCCGGCTCCGGTCCACCGTGGACGTCCAGCCCGCTCAGCGCGTGCTTGACCGATCGGTGGCTGCCCCTCTCCAGGAGGAGCGTGGTGGGCTCCACACCGACGCGGTCGACAAGCCCGCCCAGCACCTCGACCGGCCCATCGGACACCGCCCCGAACACGCTGACCACCGGCGGCCGCCACAGGTCGCCCGACGCCGACAGCACGACGCTCACCGCGGCCGCAGCGGGTGCCGACGCGAGCCACTCCTGCCACGCCGAAAGCACCGGCGCCGCCAGCGCGAACGGCCACGACAGATGCACGGCGGTCCCGGAAGGCGCCGGCACGGTCTCGAACGTCAGCGATGTCACCACACCCGGCGCCCCGCCCCCACGCAGCATCCAGAACAGATCTGAGGACGACGACTCATCACAGTGGACGGCCGAGCCGGCGGCCAGTACGACGTTCGCCGAGGTCAGGCTGTCGCACGTCAGCCCGTGTGACCGGCCCAGGATCCCGATCCCTCCGCCCAGCGTGAGACCGGAGATGCCCACCGTCTCCCCGCAGCCCGCCGGAATCGCCACGCCGCGTGCTGCCAGGGCGTCGTACAGCTGCCCCAGTCGGACGCCGGCACCTACCGTGACCGTGCCGGAGCCGACATCGATCCGGGACATCGGCGACACGTCGACGACCACGCCCGACGTCGACGACCGGCCGGCGAAGCAATGCCCGCCCGAGCGCACAGCCAACGGCACGCCTCGCGACCGCGCGTGCGCGACGACACGGACCACGTCGGACGGAGAAGCACACCCGAGTACCTCCATCCGGGCCAGGCTACCGGCCGGTGACGACGCCGATCGCCACGGCCAGCACGACGGCGTTGTAGAAGAAGCCCAGCACGCTGTGCACCATTACGTGCCAGCGCAGCACCCGGCTGCGCACCTCCACGTCGGACGTCGCGAACGAGACGCCGATCGTCATCGAGAAGTACCGGAAGTCGACCAACCGGGGGGATACGGGCACGCCGGAAACCGCCACTGCGTCCACTGTGCGTAGAAGCGTGCGTATCCGAGGCTCAGCAACAGCCACGCGCAGATGGTGGCGAGCGCGATCACCCCGCCCACGTCGCTCTTCTCGTCGGCCGCCATCACCGAGAGGGCCGCGCCGAGGCCGGTCAGGCTGGCGGCCACGGTGAAGAAGAAGCTGAACCGCCGCCCGAGCAGGGTGCGGCTCCACGACGGTACGCCGGGGCCGGGCCGGTCCTGCGGCGCGAAGCGCTGGGCCCGCACCCGCAGCCCGCCGACGGCCAGATAACCGAGCGCGACCAGGGTCCACACCGCCAGGAACAGCGCCTCGTCGGTGTCCTTCTCGCTGCCGAAGATGGTGTAGCCGAGCCCGGCGACCGCGAGCAGCACCTCCGTCGTGCGGGCGACGATCGACCCCACGAGGCTCGCCGCACCCTGCGCCATGTCCTGATCAACGCGCCGCCCCCGCGTTGTCACGTTCGGTCGCCGTTCTCCGTCCCCATCGCATGCCTGTGAAGCTCAGCCCGCTGGTACGGATCACCCTGGTCATCGGCGCGGTGGCGTTCCTCCTACCCGGCATGTGGGCGTTCTTCGCTCCGGTCGGGTTCGCCGACACGATCGCGACTTTCGAGCCGTACAACCGGCACTACCTGCACGATCTCGGCGCCTTCCAGATCGGCGTCGGCACGGCCGCGCTCGTGGCCGTCTGGGTATACGACGGTGCGGTGGTCGGCCTGTCCGGCCTCCTCGCCGGGGACAGCGTGCACGCGATCTCCCACATCGTGGATCGCGACCTGGGCGGACGCTCTGCCGACGCACCGCTGATCGCGCTGGTCGCGGTGTTGGCGCTGGTGGCGCTGATCTCCCGGGTCCGGACGCTGCGCCGCCCGCCTACGACCGCAGGGATTTCCGCAAAACGGTAGCGTCGCCGCGCCGCTCGACCCGTTCGTAGCCGCACCGCTCGTAGAACCCGATGGCCGGGCTGCCCGTCGCGACCCAGATCTCGGGGTGACCTCGTTCCTCGGCCGTCGCGCTGAGCGCCTCGAGCAGCCGCCGGCCCACGCCGGAACCCCGCCGGTCCGGGCGGACGACCATGCCCAGCACCCACGGCGTACGGTCGCGGATCTCCGCCAGGTCGTGCTCGCCGAGGCCGACGACCCCGATCAGCTCGCCGCGGTCGTCCACCGCCACCCACGTCATCGGCAGCTCGTCTCGGCCCGCCTCCCGGTCCGTGACCTCGATCCAGAACCGCGGGTCGGTCGGCTCCGGGTGCCGTCCCCACTCACGGTGACGCAGCAGCCCGGCGGCCTCGACGAGATGCGGCAGGTCGGCGAGGAGGTGGATGCGAGGCGCTCGTCGCAGCCGCGAACACGACGTCGTTGCCGGCGGCGGCCATGCCGGCCACGGCGCGGTGGAAACCGGCGCGGGTCTTCCGCAGGACCTCATCGACCTCTGCCGGCCGCAGCCGATTCGTTGCCGCAGCGGACCGCATCCGCCCGAACGCGTCGACGGCCATGCGGAAGTGCGGCGGGTCGAGCAGGTCGACCAACTCCTCGGCGATGCTCGTCTTCCCCGCGCTGGACACGCCGTTGACCAGGATGATCCGCGTCATCGCGGGCCCAACGACGCGTCGCGGTCGAGGGCGGGCCGCGGGGCGAATACCGCTCGGAACGCACCGATTGACGGGCGCCGACCCCAGACGGCCCAGCGACCTCTCGGCAGGCTCCCCGGACCGGCGTACCGGGCCGCCGTTCGCGCGGTCAGCTCGATTCACCGGGCCGAAAGCCCGACCAGGTCGTCGAGGACGCGGTCGAGCTGGCCGACGAGGGACAGGTGGCCCTCCTCCGGGTAGAGGTGGGCGCGCGCGTCGGGGACCTGCGCGGCCAGCCACTCGCCGTGGGCGTACGGAACCATCCGGTCCTCGGCACCCTGCCACACCGAGACGGGCACCTGGATCCCGGACAACGCGAAACCCCACGGCCGTACGAAGGCCAGGTCGTCGTCGCGCCAGCCGGCGATGCCCGCCGCGACCGCCCGGCGGAAGCTGTGCGCCAGGAAGTCGGCGAACTCGCCGGTCAACGCCGCCTTGTCCACCTCGGACACGAGGCCGCCGAGAGCGTCCGCGACCTGATCGGCCGTCACAGCGGCGAACTCGCTCGCCGCACGGCCGAGGTAGCCCGACAGCGCGTCGTCCCCGGAGCGTGCCGCGCCGAACTCCTCGACGTTCTCCGGACCCATGCCGGCGAGCCAGTCGAGCCCGTCGGCCTCGAACGGCGCCACACCGGCGAGGGTCGCGGCGGCCGCGCACCGCTCGGGCAGCAGGGCGGCGCACGCCAACGCGTGCGGGCCGCCGCCCGACCAGCCGAGCGTGACGAACCGGCCCTGGCCGAGCTCGTCCAGGATGGTCACGGCGTCGGCCGCCACGTCGGCGACGGATCGGCCTGGCTGCGGTGTCGACGAGCCGTACCCGGGCCGGGACCAGAGGACCGTACGGAGGCCGCGATCCGCCGCCGGCCCGGTGAGCTGCTCGAACTCCACCGCCGCGCTGGGCGTGCCGAGGTGCATGACGAGCGCGAGGCCATCGGCCGGCCCATTGACGAGCACCTCGAGCTCCCGCCCGTCGGGCATCCGCACGATCATGAGCCCTTCCTACGCCAGCGTGATCGCAGAAGCAACGGCACGCGGTCCGGTGCGGCCCGGGTTGGCGTACGACGCCAGCCGCTGCGCCTGACCCGGGCGCGGCCGGGACGCAATTTAGCCCGCGGCGGGTGATCCGTGCCGGACGACGCTCGGGAAACCATGTCCGCATAGTCGGCGACGGGCCTCCCGGCCTGGGTTCTCTCACGCGTGGGGCGGTACGGGCCAGGAGCAGAGGAGGTGAATCGTGGACGGCGCGACTGTGCCTGTGGCGGTCGTCACCAGCCGCACAGAGGCGGAACTCATCGTCGGCATGCTGCGCAGTCACGGCTTGGCGGCAGCTGTTGTGGCAGACGACGGCGGAGGACAGTACCCGTCGCTGCAACTGGAGGGTGTTGGCGTGCTGGTTGCGCCCTCGGACGAGGCATCGGCCCGTCGACTCCTCGCCGCCGGCGATGACACTACAGACGACACCGGGGACCGGCGCTGACCGGGCTCCCGCTCTACAGCGGGACCGGGCGGCCGCGGCGCACCAACCCAGGTCGTGGCTGCCGGCTGCCCGTCCCGAGTCGCATAGGGAGGTCGTGAAGCCAACGGCCGGGCGGGGCACCCGCGGTAGGTCCGATGGACGACCTCCTCCGGCACCTGCGACGACACCGGCCGAGGCCCGTTGGCCGGTATATTCAGCCACAGGGAAGGCATTGTCATGACAGCAGATTGGCCCGTGCCCGCCGGGTTGCACATGGCCTCGGTCCGGCTGCCCGCCGAGCGTGAGCTACCGTCGTTCGGCGGGGCGACTGGATGGCTCAATTCGCCGCCGCTGACGGCGGCCGGCCTGCGTGGGAAGGTGGTCCTGGTCGACTTCTGGACCTATACGTGCATCAACTGGCTACGCCAGCTTCCGTATGTCCGCGCCTGGGCCGGGAAATACTCCCGCCACGGGCTGGTGGTGGTCGGCGTGCACACACCCGAGTTCGGGTTCGAGAGAGACGTCGATAACGTCAGTCGGGCCGTGCGGGCGATGGGGATCGATTACCCCGTGGCGATCGACAGCGACTATGGGGTATGGAGAGCATTCGACAATCATTACTGGCCGGCGATCTATTTCGCGGACGCCGGAGGGCTGATCCGGCATCACCACTTCGGCGAAGGCGAATACCAGCAATCGGAGATGGTCATCCAGCAATTGCTGGCCGAGGCCGGTTCCGCCGGCGCGGGCCATGACCTGGTGTCGGTCGATGCCGGTGGTGCTGAAGCGCCAGCCGACTGGGCCACGCTGAGATCGCCGGAGAACTACACCGGCTATCAGCGCACCGAGAACTTCGCATCCCCGGGTGGCGCGGTTCCGGGCAACCGTCAGGCCTATACGCTCCCGTCGGAGCTGAGACTCAATCACTGGGCCTTGTCCGGGGACTGGACGATGGAGGAAGAGGCCACCACGCTGAACACGGCCAACGGGCGCATCGCCTACCGCTTCCACGCCCGCGATCTTCATCTGGTCATGGGGGCGGCAGGGCCGGGCGCGTCCGTGCGATTCCGCGTGCTCATCGACGGACGACCGCCGGCCGCGGCGGGTGGGGTCGATGTTGACGAACAGGGCAACGGAATGGTGGTCGAACAGCGGCTGCACCAGCTCATCCGGCAACCCGGTCCGATCACCGACCGCACCTTCGAGATTACTTTCCTCGATCCTGACGTCCAGGCCTACGTGTTCACCTTCGGCTAGATCAGGGAAGGCCAGCCAAGCAGCGCTCCGATCCGGACGGGCGAGGGACCAGACCAGGGAGTATCCCCCCGCCTGGTGAACGCGGTGGCGAGTCGAGTTACGAATGGGGCATCGCCGGCCGAGGCCGGAGTGCAGGCGGCATGCGGGATTGTGGTCGTCGAAGCGGTGGGCGGTGGCAAGATTGCGCGATGGCCAACCTCATCTACTCGGCGATCGCCTCGCTCGATGGCTTCACCGCCGACGGCAACGGCAACTTCGACTGGGCGGCGCCTGACGAGGAGGTGCACGCCTTCGTCAACGACCAGGAACGGTCGGTCGGCACCTACCTTTACGGGCGCCGGATGTACGAGACGATGGTCTACTGGGAGACCGCCTCCACCGGCGGCGACCAGCCGGCCGCCGTGCGTGACTACGCGCGGATCTGGCAGACGGCCGACAAGGTCGTCTACTCAGCGACGCTGGATGCGGTTTCCAGCGCGCGGACCCGGCTCGAGCGGGAGTTCGACCCGGACGCGGTCCGCCGGCTGAAAGAAGCCGCGGGGCGGGACGTCACCGTCGGGGGTCCGGGGCTCGCGGCGCACGCGCTCAAGGCCGGCCTGGTGGACGAGTGTCATCTGTTCCTCAATCCCGTGGTGGTGGGTGGGGGGACGCGCGCGTTGCCCGCCGGTCTCCGTCTTCAATTGGAACTACTGGACGAGCGCCGGTTCGGCAACGGCGTGGTCTACCTGCGATACCTGGTCGGCTAGCGGGTCATCCGGACGGCGGGTGCTACCTGCCCCCCGCAAGGGCACGCTGGCCGAGCTGGGCCCGGCAGCGCCGAAGCACACCGAAGACGGTGCAGGCGCTGCACCGCGAGATCCGAGGTGGCCGCCGAGCGGCCTGGTGAGGAGCACCAGGTTCCGGTGCTTATCGTCGCGGAACCGGAGGGCGGCTTGGGCATTGCTCGCCGACAATACTCGGGCGACTATTGAAGTCAATGCTTTCGCCACTGGAGCGAAGGGCAGTCGCCGCGACCCGTCCGCCGTTCCCACCGCTGGACGGAGGTAGGGACCGCCGAAGCTGATCAAGGGGATAGTCCCACTGTTCGGATGATTGACACACTGCAATCAATGCCAGATACCATCGCATGATGTCAGCGAGCACCCCGGCCTCCGTTCCAACGAAAAAGCCGCGGCGTCAGGGTCTCCGCATCGCTCTGGTCGTCGGCGGACTCCTGGTGTTGTGCTGCAGCGCCGGTACAGGGCTCTTCGTGATCAGGCCACTCATCGAGGCCAAGTCGGCACACCGGACGGCCGATGCCTATGTCCAGGCGGTGGTCGGTGGCGACGACACCCGCGCCCTTGATCACGTCTGCGACGATGCCGATACGAAGGCAGACCACGACAAGTTCACCGGCCACGTGCGGGACGTAAAGGTACGCAGTTACAGAATTGTTCGGGCGAACGCGTCGATGTCCAATTACTCGCTACGCGGAACCGCGGACGTCGAGCTGACTGCGGACGATGGCACCTCCGAGACCTGGGAGCTGCCGATGAACAAGAACGAAGGTCGGTGGAAGGTGTGCTCGGGCTGACGCAGTCCCCGACGCCGTCTGCCGTTGACGCCATCAGACCCCGCGGGCCCTCGAGTAGGCAAGGTGATGAATCCGCTCGACCAGGACGGCGTAGTCGGTCTCGCCCACCGCCATCGGATGTCCGCCAGGCCGGCCAACACGAACTGAAGCGCGGAGACCTGTTGCTCCGGGAGGTCACCCAGCACGGCGGCCGGTGATATCGCCAGTGCGAACTCGTCGGCGGGCCACTCCGGCGGACTGACGCTTGACGGCAACCCGACAGACAGCAACGTGACAGCCGCCACCGCTGGCATGACCCGCCGCATCACCAGAGGCGCACCGGCCCGAGGACAACACCGGCTCCTGCGCGCGACCACAACCGCCATCGCGGTTCGAGAGGAGGTCCACTGTGGAAGAGATGTTGACCATCGACGAAGCGTGTTGCGTTGGACGGTCGACGCCCCGGTGCTCATGGTGGCGCCGCGGCCGCCGATAGCGTGCCGGACCATCCTCGCGTCGTATCCGCCGGTCGGAGGGTCGGGAGTGGAGCTCCGAGGGCTGGACCCGCGGTCAGTGCCCGGCTCAACTGTCTACGACAACGGGACGGTGCTTACCCCGACCCTACGGCTGACCGGCAGCTACGAGGGCCAACGCCTGAGACTGAGCGAGCCGGCCACCCCGGTGCGGGACCGACATGAGGAGATCCCGGCCAAGGACGAACCTGGCACAACCTGTCCCGACCCGGGCGGTGGGTCGTTCACCCCGCAGCAGCGGGAGGCGGCGATCGCCTACGCAGCGGCGCGGCCGGAGGTGGGCGAGATATGGATCAGCGAGCACGAGCGGGTGCTCAACGTCTCCTTCACCCAAGACCTACGACGGCACGAACAGGCGGTCCGCGCTGTCTACCCGGGCGGAACTAGGGGCGATCCAACGCCGGCTACACGCCGATGCGCACCTGGAAGCCCACCACATCCAGATCCTCGAATCCGGCCCGCGGAGGGGAACACTCCACGTCCTGGTCGTAGCTGCCGGACCCGAGCAGGCCGAGCTGCTTCGAGGCCGGTACGGCCCCCATGTGGCCGTGGCGAGTTGGCTCCGCCGCGTGCCGCCCGACCAGCCAGCCGCGCCCACACCCGCACTTCCCGCACTGGCCCTACCTGACACCCACATCTGCCGCGATCCGCGCGCGCATGTAGCCGATGAGCGGATCCGCGTGAACTGGCATTACCGATAGCGTGGCGGCAGACCGTCAGATCGTCGGGAGCGACACCCTTCTGTAGCGCTGCGTGCGAGTTTCGGGCACACGCAGTGAATCATTTTGGCTATCGCCACGTCGCGGGCAGTGGCGCATTCAAATCGCTCGTCGAGTTCGACAAGGGGAGGGGTCATGAGGGGACGTTCTCTACTAATCATCGCTGGACTGGCCATCGCGGGCACCATGCTCGCCAGCACACCCGCGACCGCGCGACCGATCGACAAGGGTCACTTCCATGACATCTTCACCAGCGACGTCTACGACTGCGACGGCACTCCGGCCCAGGACAGCGGGGACGTCTCGGGCAACTTCGTGTTCAACCAGCGCGGCTCGTCACCCTTCCCGTACTACCGGGAGAGCGTGCATGGCACCGCCGTGACCACCAACCTGGCGACCGGCGGCACCTACACCAACGTCTTCACCGCCAACAGGAGGGACCACACGATTGTCGACAACGGCGACGGCACCATTACCATCACCATCTTCGCCTCCGGTGGTTCCCGCTTCTACGACACCGACGGCAACTTCGTGCTCAAGGACCCCGGCCAGACCCGGTTCGCCTTCGACATCGACTACAACGGCACTCCCGGTGACCCCAGCGACGACGCCGAGGTCCCCGACTCGTTCCGGGTCGTACGCGCCTCTACCGGGAACAGCGACCTCTCGGACCGCGACTTCTGTGCGGACCTGGTGGAGTTCACTAGTTAGGCAAACTAGCCGACTGCTGTCACCGCTCGGCCAACGCGGTGGACGCGTCCCTGCCCATCAGCATGGGCGTGCGGCCGAGTGCTCGCTAATGCCGGCGACAGTCCCTCGGCCGTCCGCTCGTTGCTCCGCCCCTGGCGCAGAACCATCCGGCGGGCGCTAAATCGTTCAGTTTCGGTGATGCGCCGGCTGTCACGACTAGAAGACATGAAGCGGCCCGCCACTCGCGGGACAAGCGGCCGATCGTGACGCTGTCCGGCGTACGCATCATGAGTTGACCGTGATGGAGCCTCGGATTCGGGCGGATCTGGACGTTGAGGCCGGAATGCCGGTGATCGAGTGTCCGGGGAACCGGGGGATGTTCATTATCCGTTCAGCGCCGTCATGCATACAGCGTCCACATGGCCAGCTCCGAATCGTGGGCGCGGAGTCGCGCCACGGCGTCGGCCAACGA
>DATDJX010000234.1:0-13906 GCA_036520275.1 Asanoa sp. | reverse complement strand
CCGCCTCGGCGTCGGCACCTCCTGACGTACGCTCGCCCCGTGGACGAAGGCGATCTGTCGTACGAGCGCTGCGCAGCGGAGTTCGCTGCCGAGACGGCCCGCCTCGGCGCGGCCGTCACGGCGCTCGAGCCGGACGCGCTGGTGCCCACCTGTCCGGAGTGGACGGTGCGCGACCTGGTCGGGCACGTCGGCGCCGGCCACCGCTGGTCGGCGGGGATCGTGGAGGACCGGCTCGCCGCCCCACCGCCGCTGATGCGGGCCGACCCGCCCGCGGACCAGGACGCGTGGCCGGGTTGGTTGCGCGACGGCGCCGACCGGCTGGCAGCCGCGGTGCGGGCGGCCGGCTCCGAGGCACCGGTGTGGACCTGGCGCGCCCCGCACAATGCCGGGTTCTGGCTGCGCAAGATGCTTCACGACGAGGTTGTGCACCGCGCCGACGTCGAGCTGGCCGCCGGCATGCCGTTCGCTGTCGCCGGCGACGTCGCGACCGACGGGATCTCCGATTTCCTCGACACCGTCGCCGCCTTATCGAGGTCGGACGCCGAGGACCCCATCTTCACCGGCCTCACCGCTCTCGGCGCGACGCTGCACCTGCATGGCACGGACGGGGAGCCCGATAGCGAGTGGCTGGTGGAGGCGACACCGGAGGGCGTGACATGGCGGCACGGTCACGCCAAGGCCGACGTCGCCGTGCGCGGACCGGCGCCGGACCTGCTCCTGGTGATGAACCGGCGCCTCCCGCCCTCGGCCGTCGAGGTGATCGGCGACCGGGACCTGTTGGCGCGCTGGCTGGATCACAGCCGCTTCTGAGGCTCAGTCGTCGGCGTGCATGGGCACCACCAGGTAGGTCAGGTCGGCGTCTGGCATGGTGAAGGCCGTCGCGCGCAGGCCGGCCTGCACGCGCATGGTCACCGTGCGGCCGGCGAACGGGCGCAGCGCGTCGAGCAGAAACCTCCCCTGGAAATGGGCCGTGAGGTGGTCGCCGCGGACCGACGCCTTGACCGTCTCTTCGGACTCGCCGTGCAACGGGTCGCGACCGCGCACCTCGACCGCGCCGTCGTGGGCGCAAAGCGCGACCCGGCCCTGCGGGCCGGCGTAGGGCTGGGCGCGCTCGACGGCGGCCGACAACGCGTCGGCCTCGACCTCGACCGTGCACTCGGGCGCGACGTCGAGCAGCCGGTCGAGCTGCTGGTCCGGGTAGGGGCCGGCCAACGACGCGGCGACCACCGTGGAGCCCGCCCAGGCAAGGCCGATGCGGCCGGCGTCGGCGCGCACCTCGACCGTCTCGGCGCGGCCGGCCTGCCGGCACATCTCGGCCAGCAGGACCGCCGGGACGAGGGCGGCGACCTCGCCCGAGCCGCGCAGCGGCACCGTGGCCGCCGCCATCCGGTAGCGGTCGGTCGCCATCAGCGACAACCGGCCGTCCGTCGACCGCACGCGGACGCCGGTGAACAGGGGCAGCGCGCCGTCGCGGGACGCGGCCCCGCAAACGGCGGCCGCCCCGGCGAGCGCCGCGCCCGCGACCGTGCCCACCCGCGCCGGCGGCGGCGCCAGCGCCGGGCGCGCGGCGTCGTCGAGCGCCGGCAGAGCGAACCGGGCCCCGCTGGTGCGGATCGCAAGCCGCGATCCCTCCACCGCCAGCCCCACCTCGGGCGCGTCGAGCGACGCGAGGGTGTCCGCGAGCGCGTGGCGGGCCACGACGACCTCTCCCGGCGCGTGGCCGGTGGCCGGCACGCCCACCTCGGCGCTGAGCTCGCCGCCGGCCGCCGCCAGGACGAGTCGGTCGGCGGCGACGCGGACGAGCACCGCGGTCTGTGCCGGCTGCATTGCGCGGGCCGGCAGCAGACGGGCGAGGCGCACGGCGGCAGCGGCGAGCGGCTTGGTGGCGACGGTCGTCTCGAATGACATGCCGGCGACGCTAGGCGGCGGGTATGACAAAACGCCGATCGCCGTCGACGTGCGGGTTGTCGCCGTGTGGCCGGCCGCTGCGCCGGAGGCCAGCGCGACACCGACGCGCGGTCGCGCCGCCGCCACCCCGACCAGCCGGGGCCGGTTCAGGTCCGCACCGGGTAGACCTCGCACCTGCCGGCCGGTCGGGCGCCGGTATGCCCGGGGGCGATCGGAGCCGCCAGCAGCGCGCCGCCGCCACCCCGACCCGCGGGGCCGGTTCAGGTCCGCAACGGGTGGGCCTCGCACCTGCCGGCCGGTCGGGCGCCGGTGTGCCCGGGGGCGATCGGAGCCGCCATCAGCGCGCCACCGCAGAAGACCTCCAGGACCGGGCCGTCGAGCAGCACGACGACGTCGTCGCCGGCCCACGGCATCGCCCAGCTGCCCGCATCGGTCGTCAGCGCCAGCGCAACCCCGCCCGCGACGAGGGTGGCCTCGCCGCCCATCACCTCGAGGGCCTCGCCGTCGCGGGGCGACCAGGCGAGCTCGACGGGACCGCCGGACCCCCACGCGGGCGGTCCGGCCGGCCCCCGCCGGGCGGCCAGCCCGGGGTGGGCGTTCAGCCGGGGCCGGTCACCGTCGAGGCTCAGCAGCATCGGCACCGAGTGGGCGCCGGTCCAGCTGCCGGTGGGGTCGGCGACCCCGCGCAGCCACGCGATCAGCCCGGGCCGACCGTCCCGGTCCCGGTACGCCGAGGCGGCATAGGGTGCGGGTCCGTACGTGAGGCGGAACCAGCTCTCCACGTCGTAGTGCCCGTCGGCGTACCGGCCGGTGGCGCACGCCACGTGGTGCAGGTCCGCCCGGTCCCACACGGAGACGACGAGCAGGTGCGCGCCGTCGACCTCGACGAGCTGGACACACTCCCACATTCCGCCGGTCCAGGTGGCATCCGACTCCTCACGGGAGCGGGAGACCAACTGTCCGGTGGGGACCCACTCGATCAGATCGTCCGAGCGGTACGCATACGCGGTCGCGTGCCCATCGACGCGGCCCGCGCCGACCAGCATCCGCCACGCCGGTCCGTCGGCGAAGACGAACGGGTCGCGGAACCCGATCAGGTCGGCGTCGGGCGGGGGTGTGACGAGCACCTCCTTCTTGACCCACGCCTCCCAGAGCGGGTCGGCGGGCAGCGCCCGCCGGACCCGTCCCAGGTGGTCGTCCGGGAGCCGCGCGGAAGTGTAGAACAGCACGGCGTCGCGGCCCGGCGGCACGACGAGGCTGCCCGACCAGCAGCCGTCGTCGCCGTCGCCCGGCCGCAGCGCCACCGGACCCTCCGTCCACCAGAACAGGTCCGGGCTGGTGGCGTGTCCCCAGTGGCAGTCGGCACCCCACTGCGTCGCCGCCCGCCGGTACTGGAAGAACAGGTGGTAGGCGCCACCGTGCCAGGTCAGCCCGAGCGGGTCGTTGATCCAGCCGCTGTCCGCGGTGAAGTGCAGGCGGGGACGTGTCGCCATCGTGTCCCGCTCACCCCTTCACGCCGGAGGATGCGATGCTGCTGATGAACGCCCGCTGGAAGACCAGGAAGAACGCCAGCACCGGGATGGTGATGAGCGTCGAGTACGCCATGATCTGTCCCCAGAGGACCTTCAGCTGCTGGAAGTACGAGACGCCGACCATGACGGGCCGCAGGTCCTCGGACTGCACCACCATCAACGGCCACAGGTACGAGTTCCACGCGGGCAGGAACGTGAGGATCGCTACCGTGGCGATCGCGGGCCCGGCGAGCGGCATGATGACGCTCCGGTAGATCCGGAACCACCCCGCCCCGTCCACCCGGGCCGCCTCGTCGAGCTCCGTCGGGATGCTCTGGAAATACGAGTAGAACAGGTAGATCGAGAAGGCGTTCGCGATGAACGGGATGATCTGCACCCGGTAGGTGTCGAGCCAACCGAACGAGAACAGTGGGATGCCGCCCTGGACCACGATCCACGGCAGCTTGTTGACCCACCACACCAGCGGCAGCGCGAACGTCTCGAACGGCACGACGAGCGTGGCGATGACAAGCGACAGCACGAACGCGCGGCCCTTCCACCGCATTCGCGACAGCGCGAACGCCGCCATGCTATTGATGAGCAGGCCGAGGACGACGGTGACGGCGGTGATGAAGATCGAGTTGATGAGGAACCGACCCGCGGGGACGTTCTTGAACACGCCGCTGTAGTTCTCGAACGAGATGTGCCCGACCGGCAGGAACGCCTTGAGCGAGCTGAGGTCCGCGAAGATCTGGTCGTCGGGCTTGAGCGACGAGACGAACATGAACAGCAGCGGGAAGGCGAAGAACAGCGCCAGCAGGATGCGGATGACGTACTTGCCGACGAGCTTCGCCGGCTCGCGCGGCGCGGCCGTGCCCGCGGGCGCGGGCCTCGCCGAGGTCAGGGTCGCCATGGGTCAGCCCTTCTCACGGGTGAGGTAGCGCTGCACGAGCGATACCGCGAACACCAACAGGAAGAACACCAACGAGATCGTCGAGGCGTACGCCGTCTGCTGTTGCTGGTAGCCGACCCGGACCGCCTGGAAGACGACCGTGGTCGTGGCGTCCAGCGGGCCGCCGTTGGTCATGATGTTGACCTGGGCGAAGAGGCTCAGCGCCGCGATCGTGATGGTGACGAGGATGAACGTGCGCGTGTCGCGCAGGCCCGGCCAGGTGACGTAGCGGAACTTCTCCCAGCGCGAGGCCCCATCGAGGTCGGCCGCCTCGTACAGCTGCGGGGAGATGGTCTGCAGGCCGGAAAGCCTGATCACCATGTGGAAGCCGACCGCCTGCCAGATCGACATGAGGATGATGGCCGGCATCGCCGACCCAGGGTTGTTGAGCCAGTCGGTGCCGCGGATGACGTTGAAGCTGACCGATTGCAGCATGTTGTTGACTAGGCCGTCGGGCTGGTACATGAACTTCCACAGGATCGAGACGACCACGATCGACGTCACGACCGGCACGAAGTAGGGCGTGCGGAACACGTTGGTGCCCCGCATCCGTTCGTTGACGAGCAGCGCGAGCAGCAGCGCGAGCGCCGACTGCAGTGGCACCACGACGACCGCGAAGTACAGCGTGTTACGCAGCGACTTCCAGAACAACGGGTCCTGGAATAGGCGGGAGAAGTTGTCGAGCCCCGCGAACGTGGTCGGGGTGGGTGAGATGAGCCGCGCGTTGGTGAAGGCGAGCAGGAATCCGAGGATGACGGGGACGAAGAAGAACAGCACGAGCAGCAGCACCGACGGGGTGGCCATCACGCCGCCCGCGACGGCTTCGCGGCGCCGGGCGGCACGGATCGACGGGGTGCTGTGGCGAAGGTGCCGCCGGCCATCCGCCGCCGTGGACTGCTGCGTCTCGGTCTTGCGCGTGACGACAGACATGGGCCCTCCAGGGGTCGCCGGAGGCCGGGAGCCGGGCGTGCCCCGCCTCCCGGAATCGGGGACTCAGCTCTGGTAGTAGTTGTTGGCCTTGAAGTTCGCGTCGATGTCCTTGACCGTCTGGTCGAGGATCTTGTTCGCGTCACCGCCGGCCACGATGTCCTGCGCCGCCTTGGCGAAGGTGTTGGTCAGGTACGGGTAACCGGGCGTCGGCGGCCGGATCAGCGCGTACTTCTTCGACTCCTCGAGGAAGAACCGCTTGGGCTCGCCCTGCTTCCAGCCGGGGGTCAGCTCCGCGGCCTCGTCGGTCGCCGGGATGACGTTCTGCTTGATCGCGAACTGGGAGAGATACTTGGAATTCAGCGAGAACTTCATGTAGTCCAGCGCGGCGTCGGCGTTCGGGCACGCGGAACTGATCGCCCACTGCCACGAGCCGCCGCCGATCTTCGGGCCGTTGCCGAAGTCGGGCGGGGGAAGGATGAGCCCGTCGGCGCCGAGCTTGTCCATGCTGGACGTGCTCCAGATACCCGACCAGATCATCGCGGACTTGCCGTTGACGAAGTCGGCGAACGCGTCGGTGCCGGACTTCTTCGGCGCATAGCCATTGTTGACCAGGCCCTGCATCCAGGCGGCCCAGGCCTTGGCCTTGTCGCCGTTGAGGATGCCGTCGGACTGCCGGAAGTCGCTCCGGTTGATCAGGTCGCCGCCGAAGCTCTGCAGGAACGGGGAGTAGGCGTACGTCCACCACTCCGGCGTCGAATCACCGGTGCCGAGGTCGAACGCGTTCTTGAACTTGCCGCCTGCCTTGATCTTGGCAAGCGTCTGGTTGAACTCGTCGGCCGTCCACGGCTGGTCGAGCGTCGGTACCCGCGCGCCGGCTGCGTCGAGCGCCGACTTGCGGGCGAAGATCGCCAGTGCGGCGTCGTAGTAGCCGATCGAGTACACCTTGTCCTTGTACTTGCCGACGGTGCTCGGCAGGTTCTTGGCGACGAGGTCGGAGGGCAGCTTCAGTTCGGACAGGTAGCCGGCGAACGCCCAGCTTGGCACGGTGGGCGCGTCGACGTCGAGGATGCACGGCAGCTTCTTGGCCGTGGCCGCGGCCACCACCGCGTCGTTGTAGCTCGCCTGGGGAAACGCCTGGACCTTGACCTTCGTGGTCGCCTGAGCGTTGTAGTCGTTGACGATCTGGTTGACGACCGCCAGTTCCTCGGGGTTGCCGGCGTTGTGCGTCCAGAGGGTCACTTCGCCGCTGCTGCCGCCGCTGTTCGACTTGGCGGTGCCGCATCCGTTCAGCAGCACCCGGCCGCCAGCATGGATATGCTGGCCAGCGCGAGGTACCTCTTCCTGTGCCATCCCACAGCAGGTTCCTCCACTCCACTGGATCCCGGCTCGGCGAGCCGGGCAGAAGGCGTTCGCTGGCACGATCGCTTTCGTCCATGGTCGCCACGCCGCCTCATCAGCCGTGGGGCGGTGTGGTGACCGACTCCCTTCGGATCAGGCGGCCACGCAGCCTGGCGTGCGCGGCCGGTGGTGGCATGGGCGAGGTCAGCTCGATCAGCCGGCGAGCCGCCCAGGCGCCCATCTCGTAGTGGGGCAGCTCCACCGTGGTCAGACCGGGGAACAGCCCGACGGCGACCTCGCGCAGGTTGTCGTACCCGACGATCGAGACGTCGTCGGGTATGCGCAGGCCGGCGTCCGTGGCGGCGCGGAAGGCGCCCATGGCCATGACGTCGCTGAAGCAGAACAGGCCGGTCGGCCGGTCCACGCGGTCGAGCAGCGCGCGCGCCCCCCGGTAGCCGCCCTCGGTCGACGGCGGCCCGGCGGACACCAGGGTCGGGTCGGCGGGGATGCCGGCAGCGGCGCGTGCGGCCTCGTACCCCCGCAGGCGCAGCCGGGTGGCCGGGATGTCGTCCTCGTTGGTGACGAAGCCGATCCGCCGGTGTCCGTGGGCGACCAGCTCACCCACCGCGGCGCGGGCCCCGGCGTCCTCGTCGGGGACCACCCAGGAAACCGCCTCGTCTTCGGTCTCCGCGTCGACCAGCACGACGGGCACCTCCCGGAGCCGGTCTGGCAACCGGACCCGGCGGTGGAACATCGAGGCGTACAGGATCCCGTCGACCTGGTGCTGGCGCAGCGACATGATCTCGCGGGACTCGAGGGCGGGATCGCCGCCGGTGTCCATCAACACCATTAGCCGACCGGCGGACCGCAGCGCCTCCTGGGCGCCGAGGATCATCCGGACCGCGTAGGGCGTGGTGGCGACGTTCTCGCCGAGGAAGCCCATGATGCCGGAGCTGCGCTGGCGCAGCCCGCGCGCGAGCCGATTGGGTGTGTAACCCAGGCTCTCGGCGGTGGAACGGACGCGTTCGCGGGTCTCGGCGCTGACCCGGGCGCCTTCGACGCCGTTGAGGGCGACCGACACGGTGGAGATCGAGACGCCGGCCGCGGCCGCTACGTCGGCGATGCCCACCCTGCTGCGCGCCATCGCCGCCCTCGCAGTGATCGTCCCCGTGTGGATCTGCTGAAACCTTTTGACAAAACGTTTCGGCACATAGTCGCGCGAGAGTCCGATGGTGGCAAGTCGCGTTATCGGAACGTTACGCGGTCGCACTGATCGATCACTGCGACGCTAATGTCACGCGGCCAGGGAAGGCACCTCGTTGCCGTTCAGTTGAACATCGACTTCCGGGACACCCGCCGCCGCGGCGCGGTCGTCGGTCAGGCCCACCAGAACGCGGTCGCGATGATCGCGTACAGCGCGATCAGCGTGACGCACTCCAGCCACGTCGACTCGCCGTCGAAGACGCGGGGCTTGGCATGATGACGCCATGGCACTGATCACCTGCGACTTCTTCTCCGACGCGCTCGAGGTCGGCACGTCGATTACCGTCATCCTGCCGCAGCGGACCGAGAGCCAGATCGGTATCGCGGCGGCCGCCGCGGGCGATGCGGGTGCGCCGGTGCTCTACCTGCTGCACGGGCTGTCCGACGACCATACGGCCTGGCTGCGCCGCACCTCGATCGAGCGGTACGCGGCGCCCCTCGGCCTGGCCGTTGTCATGCCGGCCGTACACCGCAGCTTCTACGCCGACGAGGTGCACGGCCACCGGTACTGGACGTTCCTGAGCGAGGAGCTGCCCCGGATCGTCGCCGACTTCTTCCGGGTCTCCGCCCGCCGCGCGGACACGTACGTGGCCGGTCTGTCGATGGGTGGCTACGGGGCGTTGAAGTGGGCGCTCCGGGAGCCGTCCCGCTTCGCGGCGGCTGCGAGCATGTCCGGGGCGCTCGACGTGGCCGCGCTGCGGCCGGACCAGCGGGCGCTGTTCGACCGGGTCTTCGGCGGTCCGCCCGGACCAAACGATGACCTGCTGGCGTTGCTCCGTGACGCCGACGTGGCCGCGCTCCCGCCGCTGCATGTCAGTTGCGGCACCGAGGATCATCTCGTCGACGGCAACCACATCTTCGTCCGAGCGGCCGAGAAGGCCGGCGCCGACGTGACGGTCGACTTCCGTCCCGGCGAGCACGAGTGGGGATTCTGGGACGCCGAGATCCGGACCGTGCTCGACTGGTTGCCCCTGCCGGACGCTCAGCCCAGCAGCTCGTCGGGGTAGCACCAGCGCCACGACTCGCCGGGCTCGGCAGACTGGATCACCGGGTGCCCGCTAGTCGTCGCGTGGGCGGTGGCGTGCCGGGCCTCGGACGAGTCACAGCACCCGACGTGGCCGCACTGCAGGCAGACCCGCAGGTGCACGATGATCCCGTCATCGGGCTTGTGGTCCTCGCAGGTATCCGGCGTGCCGACGTCACGCGCCGGCGCGGCGGCGAGATGCCGGCACTCCGTCGGGGAGTAGGTCGGTTGCCCGGCCCGCAGAAGTTGCCGGAAGAGCCGGAGCGGCCGGTCGCGCGACTCGTCGTCCGACCCGCCGCCGCGACGCCGCCTCAGCATGCTTTGTCCCGCACCCGCTCAACCTAGCGCGCGCCGGCATTGCGGGCGCCTCATTCCGATGCGTATACTCGCATGCGGATAAAGGAGGTCGGCGATGCCGGTACGGCGGAGGGTTGGCAACCTGCTCGGGCTCGCCATCCTCGCGACGCTGATGGGCAGGCCGATGCACCCGTACGAGATGGCCGCCGTGATGCGGGCGCGCGGCAAGGATCGCGACATGCAGATCAAATGGGGCTCGCTCTACCGGGTGGTCGACAACCTCGAGCGGCACGGGCTGATCCAGGCGGTGCAGAGCGAGCGGCGCGGCGGCCGCCCGGAGCGCACGGTCTACCGGATCACCGACGAGGGCCACGCGGAGCTCGTCGACTGGGTCCGCGAGCTCATCCGGGCGCCGCAGGCCGTCGCGGATCCGTTCACCGCCGGCCTGTCGGTGTTCGGTGTGATCGGGCCGGACGAGGTTGAGGCCCTGCTGCGGGAGCGTGTCGGCCGGCTCGAGGCGCAGATCGCCGACGACCGCACCGCGCTGGCCGGGTTCGCCGCGGAGGTGCCGCGGATCTTCCTGGTCGAGTCGGAGTACGAGCTGGCCATGCGCGAGGCCGAGCTGGCCTGGGTGCGCGGCCTGCTCCGCGAGCTCGCCGAGGGCACGCTGCCCGGGGTGGATCGGTGGCGCACGTTCCACCGCACCGGCGAGATGCCGCCGGAGCTACGCGCGCTGGCAGAAAGGGGTACCGACCTCCACTGAGAAGGCCCCGGCGCGGTGCGGTAACACCGCGCCGGGGCGACAACCCAGCAGCAGACCGCGAGGCGATCCGGCCGCAAGGGTGGCAGCCGCAACGATAGTCGGCCCGCATCGCCTCCGGTCCCACCACACAAGGGAGACCGACATGAACGACACCGCAGTGCAGGGCAAGCGACGCAAGCTCATCCCGGAGATGGAAGGGCCGATGGCCCGCTGGTACGCGAAGCAGCGCGGCTCGGCGAGCCAGCTCGCCGCCTACCGCCGGCAGGCGGGCGAGCTTATCGCCGGCCTACCGGCGGGGGCCGAGGTGCTCGAGGTGGCGCCGGGGCCCGGCTACCTGGCCGTCGAGATCGCGCGGCTCGGCTTCGCCGTCGCCGCGCTCGACGTCAGCCGGACCATGGTGCAGATCACCGGGGAAAACGCGCGGAAGGCGGGCCTACGGATCGACGTGCGCAACGGCGACGCGGCGGCGATGCCGTTCGGCGACTCGTCGTTCGACCTGGTCGTGTGCCAGGCCGCATTCAAGAACTTCGTAGCGCCGGTGGCCGCGCTGGACGAGATGCATCGGGTCCTGCGGCCCGGCTGCCGGGCGGTGATCCAGGACATGAACCACGACGCCACGCACGACGACATCGCGCGCGAGGTGGCCGCCATGCGGCTCAGCCGGTTCAATGCCTTGGTCACGCGGTCGACGCTCGAGTTCCTGCGCCGGCGCGCGTACGCCCGCGCCGACTTCGAGAAGGTCGCCGGGGCCAGCCAGTTCGCTGGCAGCGACATCCGCACCGACGGCATCGGGATCGAGGTCCGCCTCACCAAGTAGTCCCGTCCGACCCCGACCATCTTGCAGTAATGCCCCCTTCCGTGACCCCGTTCGTCCGTTATGCGGGGGGCACACCTGCAAGATCACGGGCCGGCGGATCGGACGGGCACGACCGGGCCGGTGCCGACCGATGAGTTCCCGGGCTGCCGCTCGTCTACCCGGTTAGGGCACCGCCGTGCCCTGGGATGGAGGCAGACGATGACCGAGGCTGATCTTCGACGGCAGGTCGCGGCGGAACGGCGCGAGCAGGCCGACATGCTTGCCACGCTCACGGCGGAGCAGTGGGACCACCCGACGCTGTGCGAGGGCTGGCGGGTGCGCGAGGTGATCGCGCATACGACGATGCCGTTCCGCATGTCGCCGCCCCGGTTCGTGCTCGCGATGGCGAGGTCGGGCGGCAACTTCGACCGCATGGCCGACCGCGAGGCGCGCCGTGACGCGGCTCGGATGTCCGCGGACGAGCTGCTGGCCTGCCTGCGCGACAACCTCGATCACCCCTGGACGCCGCCGGGCGGCGGGGTCCGCGGGGCGCTGTCCCACGACGTCATCCATGGGCTCGACTGGACGGTCGGCGCCGGCCTCGATCGGCTGGTGCCGCCCGAGCGTGTCGCGGAGGTGCTGGCCGGGCTGCGGCCGCGCAACGTGCGGTTCTTCGGCGCGCCCCTCGACGGCCTCGAGCTCCGGGCGACCGACATCGACTTCACGTACGGCGAAGGGACGTCCGTGCGCGGCCTCGCCCAGGACCTGCTGCTCGCGATCTGCGGCCGCAAGCTGCCGGCGGGCCGTCTCAGCGGTGACGACGCCGACCGGTTCACCGCGGCCTGACTGGTCGGCGGGCACCTTGAGCGGTCGGGGGCTAGCGTCGGGAACATGCTTCTGGTGATCGCCCGATACACCATCTCCGCCGGCCGCGAGGAGGAGGTGCTCGCGCTGCTTCCGGAGCTCGCCAGGCAGAGCCGCACCGAGCCGGACAACCTGGCCTTCGAGGCCTTCCGCAACGTCGAGGACGAGCGCAGCGTCGTCCTGCTCGAGCGGTACGCCTCGCGGGAGTCGCTGGACGCGCACCGCGATACGCCGCACTTCCAGCGGCTCGTAGTCGAGCAGATCATCCCGCGCCTGGACAGCCGGGTCGTCGAGACGTACGACGCCTGAGCCTCACGCGGCGTCGTGGAAGATCAGCGCCAGCGTGTGCCGCTCGCCGGAACGGACCGCCGACACGCCGTGCCGGACCGGTGCGGCGGACCAGCCGCGCCGGGACTCGACCGGCCGGTCGCGGGTGGTGAACACGTAGCCGTGGCCGCGCGGCAGTAGCGTCGCGGTGCCGCGCGACTGGGCCCGCGGTCGCTGCTCGACCAGCAGGAACTCCCCGCCGGTGTGGTCCACGCCCGGCTCGTTCAGGTTGACCACGACCTGCAGCGGGAACACCAGGTCGCCGTAGAGGTCGCGGTGCAGCGCGTTCCAGTCCTTCGCGCGGTACTTGAACAGGATCGCCGTCGACCTCGTCTGGCCGGCCGCGTGGCACCTGTCCAGCCACTCGTCCAGCGTGTCCGGCCACGGAGCCGGCCGGCCGAGCTTGCCCCACCAGTCGCGGGCGACCGGCAGCAGCCGCGGGTAGAGCGCCTGCTTGAGCCGCTCGACGGGCTCCGGATACGGCGTGGCGAAGTACCGGTACTCGCCCTCGCCGAACCGATGCCGTCCCATGTGGATGGTGGATCGGAAGACCCCGGCCGTGTCGCCGTAGAGGGATCGGATCGCACGCGTCTCGTCGTCGGAGAGCAGCCGCGGCAGCAGCGCGCCGCCGTACTCGTCGAGATCCTCGGTTATCGCCTTCCAGTCGCCGCCGTCGACGCGGTCCTTCCAGATGTCGGTCGTCATGCCGCCTTCTCCAAGGTGAGCAGGGCGGCCTTGGCCTCGAGGCCGCCGACGTAGCCGCCCAAGGCGCCGTCGGTGCGCAGCACCCGGTGGCACGGCACGACGACGGGCAGCGGGTTGGTGGCGCAGGCGGTGCCGACGGCTCGGACCGCCCGCGGGTTGCCGAGGATCGCGGCGACGTCCTTGTACGACTCGGTGTGCCCGTACGCGATCTGCGAGAGGTGGCGCTGCACCTGCTGGCGGAACCCGGACGCCAGCGACCGGTCCAGCGGCAGGTCGAAGCGCGTGCGCACGCCGGAGAAGTATTCGTCGAGCTCCCGCGCGGCCGCGTCGAGGCGCCACGGCGCCCGCAGGATCCGCGGGCTCAACCGGGCCGCGAGCGTGTCGAGGACCCGGTCGTGACCCTCCCGGTCGTACGCGACCCGGACCAGGCCCCGCTCCGTCGCCGCCAACAGGAGCGACCCGACCGGGCTGTCGACCGTGGTGTACGCCACATCGAGGATCCCCGCGTCCTCGGCCGCCTTCTCCAGCCGGCCGTGCAGCGCCGCGAGGGTCTGCGTCTCATCCATCGCCGTCCACCTTTCGTACCGTCGCACGGAGCGCCTTGATGCCATCGGCGGCGGCCCGGCGCACGGCGTCCGGGCTGCCGCCGACGATGTCGGCGACCTGTCGGTAGGGCAGGCCCGCGAGGTAGTGGTACGCCACGGCCTGCCGTTGCTTGTCGGGAAGCGTCTTCACCGCGGCCCACAGGTCGCGATCGCCTGCGCCGGGCGTGCCGATCGTGGAGACGCGGTCCGGCACCTCCTCGACCGGGGTTGGCCGCCGCCGGTTGCCGCGGGTGATGTCGATCGCCTTGCGGTGGGCGATCGTCACCAGCCACGCCTCGACGTTCGCGTCGGCGGCGAGGTCGGGCCATGACCGCAGCGCGGCGAGGAACGTCTCCGACCACGCGTCGTCGGCGTCGCTCTGGGTGCCGAGCACCGCCCGGCACACCCGCAACACCATGGCGCCGTAGGCGCTCACGATCCGCTCGAAGGGCTGCTTCATCGTCAGAACAGTCTTCCCGCCTCCACGGGCGCCGGTTCCTCGAGGGCGAGCAGGAGCCGCTTGCGGGGGATGCCGCCGGCGTACCCGGTCAGCCCGCCGTCCCGGCCGACCACCCGGTGGCACGGGACGATCACCGGGAGGGGGTTGCGCCCGACGGCCTGCCCCACCCGCTGGGCGAGGGCGC
>DATDJX010000233.1:0-37380 GCA_036520275.1 Asanoa sp. | reverse complement strand
CCACTCGCGCTCGTCGTGCTGTCGCTGCTCGCCGAGGAGCCGATGCACGCCTACCGGATGCAGCGCATGCTCACCGAGCGCCGCAAGGACCAGGTCGCGAACATCGCCCAGCGCAACAGCGTGTACCAGACGATCGACCGGTTGCAGCGGTCCGACCTGATTCGGGTCCGGGAGACGGCGCGGGACGAGCGGCGTCCGGAGCGTACGGTGTACGAGATCACCGACGAGGGCTCGGCGACGTTCCGCGAGTGGATGTCGTCCACCCTCGCGAAGCCGGCACGCGAGTACCCGATCGTCCCGGCCGCGCTGGCCGAGGTGGCCTTGCTGTCGCCGGCGGAGGTGCTCGCGCCGCTCGAGGAACGGGCGGCCGCCCTCGCGGCCAGGCTCGACGCCATGGCGGCCGAGCTGGCGGGCGCGCCGCCGCTGCCGCGCGTGCTGCTCCTGGAGCACGAGTACGAGCGCACCGTGGTCGAGGCCGAGCTCGGGTGGGTCCGTGCGGTGATCGACGACCTCCGCGGCGGCGCCCTCAGCTGGACCGAGCAGCAGATGCGCACGCTCGCGGCCGCCGAGGACGGCTGAACCCATGCTCAGCGGGAGAAGTCGACCGCCGTCGTGTTGGCGCCGCTCAGGACCACGGCCACCGACTCGCCGGTGGCGGGCTCGTATGCGCCCGACAGCAGCGCCGCGAACGCCGTACCTCCGCCGGGCTCGACCACCAACCGCAGGGTGTCCCAGAGCGCCCGCTGGGCGGCGCGGATGTGCTCATCGGACACGAGCACGGTACGGGAGACGTGTGCGGCGATCACCGGGAACACCACCTCGCCGATCCGCCGCGGCGCCAGCGAGTCGATCGCGATGCCGCCCACCGGGGCGTCGACCGGCCGGCCGGCACGCAGCGCCGCCGTCAGCGTCGGTGCGGTCGCCGGCTCGACGCCGACCACCGGACCGGCACAGAACCCGGCCCAGCCCGCCGCCAGGCCGGAGATCAGCCCACCGCCGCCCACCGCGGCCAGCACGGTAACCGGGCCGTCGACCGCGCGGCGCAGTTCCAACGCGATCGTCCCGGTGCCGAGCATCGTCTCGACCTGGTCGAACGCGTGAACGGGCAGCGCACCGGACGACTCGAGGAACGCCTCGCTCGCCGCCAGCGCATCTTCGTAGGAGTCGCCGCCGACGATCAGCTCTGCGCCGTACCCCCGGATCCGCGCGATCTTCGCCGGCGACGACACCGACGGCACGAAGATGTGTGCGGGCATGCCCAGCACCGAGGCGGCGTACGCGACGGCCGCGCCGTGGTTGCCACCCGACGCGGCCGCCACACCCGCCGCGGGCACCTGCCGCAACAGCAGGTTCGCGAAGGCCCCACGTGCCTTGAACGAGCCCGCATGCTGCAGGTGTTCGAGCTTGAGCACGAGCCGGCCGGGCGTGAGTCCGAACTCCGCACGGTCGACCACCACGACGGGCGTGGTCCGCACGTACGAGCGGATCACTCGCTCGGCGTCCGCGATGGCGGCGGTCGACGGCCCGACCGAGACACCGGTCATCCCAGCATCCGCTCCCAGAGTGCGGTCACCCGCGCGGCCAGTTCGTCGGCCGACGCGTCCGGCGCCAGCTTGCGGTCGTCGAGCCGGCCGTCCGACCACAGCGCCGCGAGACCCGTGCCGAGCGCCCAGGCCATCGCGGCCAGTGCCGCCGGGTCTCCGGCCGCGGCGACACCGGCCCGCCGGCAGTCCGCGACCACATCGACCAGGACGCCGAGCGCGGACTCGCCGGCGGCCTGCGCCTCCGGGTGCTTCTCCGGCTTGGACAGCTCCGGCCGGAACATCAGCGTGAAGTACGCGGGCTGCTCCCGCGCGAAGCCGACGTACGCCCCCAGCAGCGCCCCGAGCGCCGCTGCCGGCTCCTTCGCCGACGCTCGGGCGTCCTCGAGGCGTGCGGTCAAGAGCGTGAAGCCCTGTGTCGAGATCGCGGCCAGCAGCGCGGCGCGGTCGGCGAAGTGGTGGTACGGCGCACCGGGGCTGACGCCGGCCTGCCGGGCGACCCGGCGCAGGCTGACCGCGGCGATGCCCTCTGCCTCGATCAGCGCGAGGCACGCGGAGATCAGCTCCTCCCGAAGGGAGCCGTGGTGGTAGGTCTCGCGCGCCGGCACGGATTGAGCGTAGGCGGAACCCCTTGACGGGGCATCGGGCGATAGTCTATACAGTGTCTAGATTCTGAACACCGCTTAGATGGGGAGGGGCCGTGACGAAGGTCCTGGTCACCGGCGCCACCGGCTTCATCGCCGGGCACTGCATAGAAGACCTGCTCGCGCATGGGTACGCCGTGCGTGGCACCGTCCGCGACACGACGACGGCCGACGTGGCCCACCTCGAGGCGATCGCCCGCCGCACCGGCGGCGTGCTCGAGTTCGTGCCGGCCCGCCTGGACGGGGACGAGGGCTGGGCGGAGGCGGTCGACGGGTGCGACCACGTGCTGCACGTGGCTTCGCCGTTCCCGCCGGCGAGCCCCAGGGACGCCGACGAGCTGATCCGGCCGGCGGTCGACGGCACGCTGCGGGTGCTGCGCGCGGCCGCCGCGTCCGGCACCGTCCGCCGGGTCGCGCTCACCTCCTCGATCGGCGCGATCATCGCCGGTCACGACCGGACCGACGGACGCGTGCACACGGAGGCCGACTGGACCGAGGTCGAGCGGGCGCCGGCCTACCAGCAGAGCAAGACGTACGCCGAACGGGCCGCGTGGGCGTTCGCCGCCGAGCATCCCGAGCTCGAGCTCGTCGTGCTGAACCCGGGCATGGTGATCGGACCGCTGCAGCACGCGTCCCGACCGACCTCGATCGAGGTGCTGCGCCGGTTGCTCAACCGCGAGATGCCCGCCCTGCCGCGGATGGGATGGTCCACGGTGGATGTCCGTGACGTGGCCGCCGCGCACCGCCTCGCGATCGAGGTCGGCGAGGCCAAGGGCAACCGTTACATCCTGGCGGGCGACCACCTGTGGATCCGCGACATCGCGCTGGTGCTCGCCGAGGAGTTCGACCCGTTGGGTTACCGGCTGCCGACCCGCAACCTGCCGTACTGGATCCTGTGGACGATCGCGCGCTTCGACCGGACCGTGCGGTTCGCGCTCGGCTTCGTCGGCCGGCGCGAACTGGTCAGCGCCGATAGGGCGAGGCGGGAGCTCGGCTGGACCATGCGGCCCGTCGACGAGTCGATCAAGGAGACCGGGCACAGCCTGATCCGGTACGGCGTGGTGAAGCCGCGCCGGAGGACCCCACCTGTGACGGTCGTCTCTTAACGGGGAGTTTATGGCAGTCGCCCCATAGTCGAGAGCTACTATCAACTTCGTAGAAGCTTTCGAAAAGGGGGGATCATGCCGGCTGCAGACCGTCGCAGGTGGTGGGCTTTGGGGGTGTTGGGCCTGGTCACGGCCGTGATCGGCCTCGACCTGATGGTGCTGAACGTGGCTCTTCCGACCCTCGCCCGTGACCTGGACGCCTCCACGAGCAACCTTCAGTGGTTCGCGAACGCGTACAGCCTCGTCCTGGCCGCCGTGCTGCTGCCCGCCGGCATGCTCGGCGACCGGTACGGCCGCAAGAAGTTCATCCTGGTCTCGTTGGGGATGTTCGGCGCGGCCTCGCTGGCCTGCGCCTACAGCCAGACCGCCGGCCAGCTCATCGCGGCCCGGCTGCTGCTCGGCCTCGGCGCGGCCTTCCTCATGCCACTGTCGATGAGCGTGCTGACCGTGCTTTTCGAGGGCGCCGAGCGGGCCCGCGCCGTCACCATCCTGGTCACCGGCAACGCGCTCGGCCTGCCGCTCGGCCCCATCGTGGGCGGCCTGCTGCTCGACCACTTCTGGTGGGGTTCGGTCTTCTTGATCAACATCCCGGTCATCGTGCTGGCGCTGGTCGCCGCGGCGGTGCTGTTGCCCGAGTCACGTGACCCGAACGCCTCCCGGCTCGACGTGCCCGGTGTCGCCCTGTCCAGCGCCGGGCTCGTGTCGCTCACGTACGGCGTGATCGAGATCGGCGACGTCGGCTGGTCCGACGCGCCCGCACTCGGCTGGATCGGGCTGGGCGTCGTCCTGCTCGCGGCCTTCGCCCTGTGGCAGCGTCGGCTCACCCGGCGTCCCGGCGGCCAGCCGCTCGTCGACGTGGGCCTGTTCCGGTCGCCCGGATTCACCTGGGGCGTCATCACGGCGACGCTCGCGACGTTCGCGATGTTCGGCATCTTCTTCGCGATGCCACAGTTCTTCCAGGCCGTCGACGGTGCCGACGCGCTCGGCATCGGCCTGCGGTTGCTGCCGTTCATCGTGGGCCTCATGGCCGGCGCGCGGGTCGGCGACCAGCTGCTCAAGCGGCTCGGCAGCGGCGTGGTGATCGCGATCGGCTTCCTGACGTTCGGGGTCGGCCTCGTCATCGGAGCCCTGATGAGTGTCGACAGTGGATACGCCTACATCGCCACCTGGTTCGGGATCGTCGGCGTCGGCACGGGCCTCGCGCTACCGGCCGCGATGAACGCCGCCCTCGGCGCGCTCAGCCCGGCGCGCAGCGGCGTCGGTTCGGCGTTGATCCAGGCCGTGCGCCAGGTAGGCGGCGCGATCGGCGTGGCGGTGCTGGGCAGCATTCTCAATTCCACCTATCGCAACGCCGTCGACGTGAGCCAACTGCCGCCGCAGGCCGCCGGCCTCGTCCGGCGCGGCGTGACGGCGGGCGTGGCGGTCGCCGACCAACTCGGCTCGGCCGCGCTGCGGTTGGCCGTCCAGGACGCGTTCGTCGGTGCCACCCGCGCGCTGCTGTTCACCTGCGCGGGCATCGCGGTGCTCGGCGTCGCCATCGGCCTGCTGTTCCTGCCGCGTCGCCGGCGGCCGCCAGCCGACTCCACGCCTCCGTTCGAGGCGGGCGTGGTCGCGGATCGGGCAGAATCGGAGGCAGATGTCGTCGGGTGAGAGGAGCGCGGTGGCCGGCCTGCGGGAGCGCAACCGGGCCCGCACACGGGCCGAGATCCGCGCGGCCGCGTTGCGGTTGATCAGCGAGCAGGGGTACGCCGCGACGACGGTCGACCAGATCGCCAAGGCGGCCGACGTCTCGCCCAGCACGTTCTTCCGCTACTTCCCGACCAAGGAAGACGCCGTGATGGTCGACGACCTGGACGCGCCCATGATCGAGGCGTTCCGGCGGCAGCCGCCGGAGGTTTCGCCGCTGGACGCGTTCCGGGCGGTCATGCAGGAGGTCTACGGCGGCATGCCGGAGGAGGTCCGGGAGCAGGAGCGGATGCGGATCCGCATCGTGCTGCAGACACCTGAGCTGCGGGACCGGATGCTCGGCTCGCTCGGCGAGACGATCACCATGCTGGCCGGCATCATCGCCGAACGGGTCGGTCGCAGTCCCGACGATCCCAAGGTGGTGCACTTCGCCGGGGCGCTGACCGGCGTCGTGCTCGCGGCGATGTTCCGGGCCAACGCCCTCGATCCCGACGTCGACCCCCTCCGGCTCTCCGAAGAGGCGATCAACGACCTCGCCGACGGCCTGCCGCTCTAGCCCCGTCGATCTTGCAGTTGTAGTGCCTTCGATGTCATGGTCTGCGCGAGATGCGGGACCGAAACTGCAAGATCGGCGGACGAGGGTGGCGCGGGTCAGCCGAGGGTCGGGCGGAGGCCGCCGTCGATGACGAAATCGGCGCCGGTCACGTTGGCGGTCCGCTCGCTGGCCAGGAGCACGACGAGGTCTGCGACCTCCTCCGGACGGGAGAACCGGCCCGTCGGCGACTGGTGCGCCGCCTGGCTGGCCACCTGCTCCGGGGTGAGACCGGTCGCCTGCGACACCGTCTCGGCCACCCCGCCACCGCCCAGCCAGAGCGCCGTTTCGACCGGGCCGGGGCTGACCGTGTTGACCCGAACGCCCTGGCCCGCGACCTCCTTGGCGAGCGCCGTGCAAAAGCTCAGCAGCGCCGACTTCGCCGCGCTGTAGTCGATCACCGCCGGGTCGGGCAGCGTCGCGTTGATCGAGGCAACGGTCACGATGGCGCCGCGGCCTGCGGCCAGCATCCCCGGCAGCGCGGCGCGGGTCGCCCGTACGGCCGGCAGGAGGTTGAGGCCGAGGGTGTGGATCCAGTCGTCGTCGGTCACGGACAGGAACCCGCCGGTCCGCGCCGGCGCATTGCCGACGTTGTTGACCAGGATGTCGAGCCGCGGTCCCGCCGCCGCCACGAGCAGTGCCGGGCCGCCCGGCTCGGCCAGGTCAACCGCGACGACGTGGACAGTGGCGAGCTCGTCCAGTTCCGGCGACGACGTGCGGGCGCCCGCGAACACGGTGACGCCCTCGGCGGCGAGCGCCCGCACGATCGCCAGCCCGATGCCGCGGCTCGCGCCGGTGACGACCGCCACCCGCCCGTCCAGTCCGAGATCCATGGGCCGACGCTACGCTGTCGACCGATCCGCGGGAGCCGGGTGCGCGAGCTGACGCGAGGTTCTGGAACACCTTGCGCGTGCTCGGCCGCCGTGCCGACCATGTCGAGCGTCGCGCCAACGGGCTGCGCGACACGGCTCTCGCGGTGCAGGATCTGCTCGTGCGCAGGTATCGGGACGACACCCCGGTGGTGATCGGGACGCAGGTCGTCGAGGGCACCCACCGCGGCAATCCGGCACCGGCGCAGACGCGCGCGACGATGGGGTTCGTCGGCTCGCGGCTGGCGAGCATCCAGATGGCGTTCGTCGCCGGCACGCCCGCTGTGCCGCCGATCCCGGGGCGGCCCCGGTGACGGGCGTGCTCGACGGGCGGGTCGCCGTCGTCACCGGTGCCAGCCGCGGAATCGGCGCGGCGACGGCCCGCGCGCTCGCGCGCGAGGGAGCCGCGGTAGCGGTGGCCGCCCGGAGCGCCGACGCCCTCGGGGCGCTGGTCGCCGACATAACCGGGTCCGGCGGGCGGGCGATCGCCGTACCGACGGACGTGAGCGACCCGGACGCGGTGGCCCGGCTGGTCGACCAGGCCGTCGCGGCGTTCGGCCGGCTCGACCTGGCGTTCAACAACGCGGCCGGGGGTGGGCACCCGCCGACCCCGCTCGCGGACGTTCCGGTCGAGGCGTACGACAGCGCGCTGGCGACCAGCCTGCGCAGCGTGTTCCTGAGCCTCAAGTACGAGATCCCGGCGCTGCTCGCGGCCGGCGGCGGGTCGATCGTCAACATGGCCTCCACGGCCGGCCTGCACCCGGTCGCCGGCCTGGCCGGGTACGTGTCCAGCAAGTTCGGCGTGATCGGGCTGACCCGCGTGGCCGCGCTGGACTACGCGGCGCAGGGCATCCGGGTCAACGCGCTGGCCCCTGGCCCGATCCGCACCGAGACCATGGAACGCGCCGGCCCCGACGCGATCCGGATGGCGGGCGCGGCGCTGCCGGTCGGCCGGGTCGGCACCCCGGACGAGGTGGCCGAGGCGGTGGTCTGGCTCTGCTCGCCGGCGTCGTCGTTCATCACCGGCGCGACGTTGCCCATCGACGGCGGGATGCTCGCCGGCATGCCACCGTTCCGCCGGAGCTCGTCGTGACCGCTGCGGACGGGCCGCGGCAACCCCGGATGCGCCCCGTAACTCGCGGCGTGCCCGACCGGCGCGCTACCGGCGATCGTCGGCAGCGAGTCGGCGACGTACGGGCAGCAGGCCGGACCGGCGGGACAAATGCGTTGCCGTGCGGCTGACGCCTCTGTTGTCGTGGAGCCATGGCGATGCTCGACGATCCCGGCCTGTTCGGCCGACAGTGGGCGGTTGATTACGACGGGCCCGGCAATCCCGACCCCGAACCCGCGGCGGAGTTCCTGGCCGGCCTCGCCGCCGGCGGCCCGGTCCTGGAGCTGGCGATCGGCAGCGGCCGGGTGGCGCTCCCGCTGACCGCCCGTGGCGTCGCCGTGGAAGGCATCGAGGCGTCGCCGGAAATGGTGGCGCTGTTGCGCGCCAAGCCGGGCGGCGACGCGATCCCGGTCGTCGTCGGCGACATGGCCGACGTGGGCGTGACCGGCCCGTACCCGTTGGTCTACCTCGTCTTCAATACCTTGTTCAACCTGACCGGCGCGGGCCGGCAGGACGACTGCTTCCGCAACGTGGCCCGGGTCCTCACGCCCGGCGGCGCGTTCGTGATCGAGGCATTCGTGCCCGATCCGGCCGACTTCGATCGGCACGAGCAGCAGGTCCAGGTGCGGTCCGTGACCGAGGACTCCGCGACGATTCGGCTGCACCGCTACGACCGGGCGGCGCAGACGTTCATCCGGCAGACGATCACCTTCACGAACGGCGGCGTGCAGCTGAAGCCGTTCGGCATGCGCTACCGCTGGCCCGAGCAGATCGACGAGCTGGCCGCCCGCGCGGGTCTGCGCCTCGAGGCGCGGTACGCGACCTGGCAGAAGGCGCCGTTCGGGCCGGACAGCAAGGACCACATATCGGTCTACCGCAAGCACTAGCGGGCACCGCCGTCGGGCGGCGGTGCACGTCGCGTCCGGGTTGGGGCGGGAACCTCCACATCGGACGGCATCGGTCGCCCGGACGCTCGACGTAGGGTGGGCGGCGTGACCAAGACCCGGGTGGAGCCCGCGAGCGTCGCGCACCGGCCACGGGTGGTGGAGACCGTCGTGTCCGCGTTCCGCGACGATCCCGCGTTCCGCTGGTTCTTCCGCGACCCGGCGGTGTTCGACCGGCACGCCACCGCGTTCGCCGGCTACCTCTTCGACGGCCGGGTCGGCGCCGGCACGGTCTGGGTCGCCGACGCCGGCTCGGCCGTCTCGATGTGGGACGCGCCTGGCGGCTGGACGGACGTCCCGCTGGACCTGCCGCGCGGCGTCCGGGACCGGCTCGACCGCTACAGCCGGATCGTGCATCGGCTGTTGCCGGCGACCGACCACTGGTACCTCGGCGTGCTCGCCACCCATCCCGAGCACGCCGGTCGGCGGCTCGGGCGCGCCGTCATGACGCCGGGCGTGCGGCATGCGGCCGCTGTGGGACTGCCCGCCTACCTCGAGACGGCGAACCCGGTCAACGTGGGCGTCTACGTCCGGTCGGGCTGGACGGTCGCCGCGGAGACGTCCGTCGACGACCTTCCGGTCTGGGTGATGTGCCGGTAGATCAGTCGCGCCGTGCGGCCGCATCGGCGCGCGGCAGCACGTACCGGGCGGTCATTGTGTCGACGCCCGTGCCGCGGCTGCCGTGGCCGATGCGGTAGGTGACCGTCGCGGCCCGCGCGTTGGCCGCCTCGACGATGCCCTCCCGCCAGGTGCCGGCACGGTATACCCACACCGGAGCTGCGGTCTGATACGAGTCGGTGGGCGCGATTGTCGCGGGTTCGCGGTCTTCGGGGTCGATGGTGGGGGTCGACATCTTCACCTCCCGTACGCGCGGGCGGGTTCAGCCAGGCGATGGCTGAAGCCGGCGTCGCCGGCACGGCCGACGGAGCTCGTGGGGTGGGCCAGGGAGTGCGGGGCCGGATCGCGACCCGTGGCCTTGGCCCGGCACATGTCGCGGTCGGCCGTAGCCAGGCGGGCCGTCAAGCCCGCGCCAACCGCCACCGACGCGACGGCTAGCGTCGTCACGGGGTCCACGAAAGCGCTCCTGCCATCGATCCCGCCCGTAATGCGGCCGGCCAGACCGCGATCCCCCGCGTGGCAGACCTTGCCCCACGAAAAATGCGGTGTTCGTTCGTGCCGCTTGAGTGCTATCTTCCTGCTCGTGCGATGCAGCCGCAAGGGCAACTGCACGTGCATTCGTCAATACGGCGGGTTTCTGTCACGACGTGCCTACCTCCCCGAGGCGCGGCCAACGGGAGGTGCGTACCGATGAACGCTCTGGTCAACGGCATGCCGGCGGGTCGGTTGGAGGGGGTCGGCTGGCGCAAGTCGCGGCGCAGCAGCCCGAGCGGCAACTGCGTCGAGCTGGCCGACGTGCCCGGCCACGACGCGGTCGCGGTGCGGGACTCGTGGGATCCGGCCGGCCCCGCGTTGCTCTACTCCACGGCGGCCATGGCGGCGTTCCTGACCGGTCTGCGGGCCGGCCGCCTCGGCGACCCGATCCGATAGCCCGACCGCCGGGAGTCCGACCGCCGCGGGTTCCGACCCACGGGATCCTCTGGCCGGGTCTCGCCGCCGGGATCCTCTGGCCGGGATCCGGCCATGGGATCCTTTGGCCGGGTCCTTTGGCGGGGATCTGACAGCCGATAGCCGGGTCTTTGTGCCGTTATCGGCGGTTGCCGGGTGCCGGGTGGGCGGTGTCGGCTGACGTCCGGTCGTGACATGCTTACCGGGACCGATCCTGGCAGAGGCATCCGGAGGTCGGCAGGTGACGATGGCGGACGTCGAGGGCGCGGCGGCGGGCGGGCCCACCGTGCTGCGCATGCTGCTCGGCGCTCAGCTGCGCAAGCTGCGGGAGAACGCGGGGATCAGCCGGGAAGACGCCGGCTACGAGATCCGCGCCTCCGGCTCGAAGATCAGCCGGTTGGAGCTGGGCCGGGTCGGGTTCAAGGAACGCGACGTGCGCGACCTGCTCACCCTGTACGCGGTGACCGATCCGGCCGATCGGCGGCTGCTGCTGGACCTGGCCCGCAAGGCCAACCTGCCGGGCTGGTGGCACCGTTACTCCGACCTGCTGCCCGGCTGGTTCCAGCCGTTCCTGGGCCTGGAGTCGGCCGCGACGATCATCCGCGCCTACGAGGCGCAGTACGTGCCCGGGCTGCTGCAAACCCACGACTACGCCCGCGCGGTGGTGATGATCAGCCACGGCACCGCCGACCCGGACGAGGTCGACCGGCGGGTCGCGCTGCGCATGCACCGCCACGACCTGCTCACCCGCGGCGACGCGCCGCAGCTGTGGGCGGTCGTCGACGAGGCGGTGCTGCGCCGCCACATCGGCGGCCCGCCGGTGATGCGCGGACAGATCGCCGCCCTGATCGAGGCCACCAAACTGCCCAACGTGCGGCTGCAGATCCTGACCTTCACCGCCGGCGGCCACGCCGCCCTCGGCGGCGCGTTCTCCCTGCTGCGCTTCCCCGACCAGGACCTGCCCGACGTGGTCTACGTCGAACAGCTGACCGGCGCGCTCTACCTCGACAAACGCGACGACGTCGAGGAATACGCCGCCGCCATGGAACTACTGTGCATCCAAGCCCAACCACCCGCCCATACCGTCGACATCCTCGAAACCATCCTGCGCGAACTCGACGCGGGGGACTGACCCTCCACAGTCATCGACCGGCCGCGGTGCCATCCCGATCATCCTCGGCTATGCTGCGATGCGGTCAGCAGCAGCCGGTCCGCCCGGCTCGCGTGCCACCGCCCAATCGCCCGCGCCCGGGCGAGCCGGTACCCAGGTGCGTGGGGTGAAATCCGCTGGTCAGCGGTAGGGATTTACCCGAACCCATCAGCCAACCGGTCGGCTGCGAGGGAAGGACACGACAGAAGCATGACGGCATCCGGTCGGCGATGGTTGGCGGCCGCGTCGGCGGTCCTGGCCGCCGTGACGATGCTGGCGATCGGGTCGCCAGGTTGGGCCGCGCCGAACCCGTCGCCCGCGCCGGCGCCGGCGCAGGAGAGCGACACCCCCCTGCTAGGCGACGTGCTCGCGGCCACCGGCAAGCAGTACGTGCGGGCCAGAACCGTCCTCGACAAATCCCGCAAGCGCCAGTTGCAGCTCACGCTCGAGCTGCAGCGCGCACAGGCCAACATCAAGGCGATCACGCCGCTGGTCGCCGAGGTCGCCTCCGAGTCGTATCGCTCGGGCAAGCTCACGCCCGCGGTCGCGCTGCTCAACAGCGGGTCACCGGACCAGTTCCTCGAGCGTGCGGTCGCCCTCGACGAGCTCAACGAGATCAACGACGCTCACCTGCGTGAGCTCAACGACGCCCGGGAGCGGGCCGAGTCGGCCAAACGCGCGATCGACGCCGAGGTCGCCGCGGCCAAGCGCGCCCAGGACGCTATGGCCACCCAGAAGACCCAGGCCGAGAAGGCGCTGGCCCTGGTCGGCGGCATGAAGCTCACGGGCGGCTTCGTCAGCGCGACCTCGCCGATCGCCACCCCGGCGGCGCGCGGCAGGGACGGCCAGTGGCCCGACGAGTCGTGCAGCGAGAACGACCCGACCACGTCGGGCTGCCTCACGCCGCGCACCCTGCACGCCTATTACGAGGTACGCAGGGCGGGCTTCGACCGCTTCGCCGGTTGCTTTCGCTACGGCGGGCCGTACGAGCACCCGAAGGGTCGGGCCTGCGACTTCTCGTTGCAGAAGTCGGGGTTCAGCGTCGCCCAAAACATGGACATGAAGACGTACGGGAACAACGTCGCGGCGTTCCTGGTCCGCAACGCCGACCGGCTCGGCATCCTCTACGTGATCTGGTACCGGCAGGTCTGGTGGCCGGGGGCGGGCTGGCACTCCTACAGCGGCGCCAGCAGCCACACCGACCACGTGCACATGTCGATCATCTGATCCGGTCGGGCCGCCGAACGGATCCCGCCGGGCAGCCAGAGTCCAGCCTGGACGCCCGCGGGACAACGGTCGCCTCGCCGACACCGTGGTGGGCCGGCCGGCCGTACCGTGAAACCGTGCGCCTCGCCAGCTTCAACGTCGAAAACCTGTTCGCCCGGGCCAAGGCGATGGACACCGCCACCTGGGCGGAGGGCGCTCCGGCGCTCGCCGCCTTCGAGCGGTTCAACCGGATCGCCGAGAAGGCGGTCTACACCGACACCGACAAGAAGGACATGCTCGATGCGCTCGAGACGCTGCGCGTGCTCGTCCGCGGCGCACAGGGCCTGCGGCTCAACCGCAACCAGTTCGACGACGCCTGGGCGCTGCTGCGAGAGAACCGCGGCGATTTCCTCGTCGCGCCCGACGACCGGGAGGTTCGGATCGCCGCGAACGGCCGCGGGGACTGGATCGGCTGGGTGGAGCTGATCACCGAGCCGGTCGACGAGATCGGCACCCGGATGACCGCGCGGGTCATCGGCGATGTCGCCGCAGACGTGATCTGCCTGGTGGAGGCCGAGGACAGACCGTCCCTCGTACGGTTCAACGACCAGCTGCTCGGCGGCCGCTACGCGCACGGCATGCTCGTCGACGGCAACGACCCGCGGGGCATCGACGTCGGGCTCTTCACGACCGCCGCGGTGGAGATCCGGTCCGTGCGGAGCAATGTGGACGTTCCCGATCCCGGCAATCCCGGGCACCGGCTCTTCAGCCGGGACTGTCCGGTCTACCACCTGCGACTGGCGTCGGGCGCCGACCTCTACGTGCTGATCAACCACCTGAAGAGCCAGTCGTTCAGCAGCGGTAACCCGGACCCGCTGCGCACCCGGCAGAGCACGCAGGTGCGCGCGATCTACGACGCGCTGCGCGCGGACGGCATCGCGCACATCGCCGTCCTGGGCGACTTCAACAAGGGCCCCGACGGCACCGACCCGTCGAAGCACCCGACGCTGGAGGCGTTGTTCGGCGAGGGCTCGACCATGGTCGACGCGTACGGGCATCCCAGGTTTTCACAGCTGTTCGACCCGAAGGACGTCGATCACGAACGCCCGGGCAGCTTCCAGTCATGCACGATGCGAAACCGCCTCGACTACATCCTCCTGTCGCCGGCCCTCGCCGCGACGGTCACCGACGGCGGCGTCTTCCGCAAGGGCCTGTGGGGCGCCCCGACCAACGTCAAGCCGCCGCAGCTGTGGACCACGTACCCGGAGATCACCGCGCCGAAGCATGGCGCGTCGGACCACGCGGCGATCTGGGTCGATATCGACCTCTAGCCGTGTCTGGGCCGAGCCGCGGTCAGTAGTCGTTGCTGCGCCGCAGTCGCTTGATCTCGCCGCGGCGCTTCTTGTCGGCGATGCGGCGCTCTCTGGCACCCCGCGACGGCCTGGTCGGCCTGCGCTCCCGCGGCGGCGGCTCGATCGCGCCGCTGACGAGCGTCACCAGCCGGGCCTGCGCCGCCTCCCGGTTGCGCAGCTGGGCGCGGTGCTCGGAGGCCGCGATCGTCAGCACGCCGTCGACCAGGCGGTGGCCGAGCCGGTCGAGCGCGCGGGCCTTAAGCGGCGGCGGCAACGAGGCCGTCCCGGCCAGGTTCCAGGACAGCTCCACCCGCGAGTCGGCGGTGTTGACGCCCTGTCCACCGGGGCCGGAGGAGCGCGAGAAGCGCCAGCTCAGCTCGGCGTCCGGGATGACGATCCCGCGGCGGACGGTCAGCGGTGCCACGCCACGAGCATGGCAGACTGCCGGCAGGGGCATCGGTGGTCGGGCCCGCGGCCCGGCTCGGCACGCCCGGACTCCGCCAAGGCCGTCGACCTGGCTACGCTCGGCCCGTGCCCCGATGACCGTCCACCGGAGGTGCCCATGCTGCTGTCCACGACGACCGATCTGACCCCACGGACGTACGAGGTGCGCGGGTTCGTGGTGGCCCACGCGATCCTCGGCGCGCTCGGCGGCGGCAAGACCGACAAGATGATCCAGTCGCTGATCGAGCAGGCACAGCGCCTCGGCGGAGACGGGATCGTCGACCTGAAGACCGTCCTCGGCGGCGACTCCGCACATTGCGTGATGACCGGCACGGCCGTACGCATCACCGGCTGACGGGGAGATCATCGTGCTGCGGTACCGGTTGACCCATCCCGAGCTGGTCGCCGCGCTCGCCGCGGCCGGCCACGGCTCGACGGTCCTGCTCGCGGACGGGAACTATCCGCTGGCCACGGCCAGCGGTCCGGCGGCGCGGCGGGTCTACCTGAACCTGCGGCCCGGACAGGTTCCCGTCGACGACATCCTCGCTACGGTGCTCGACGCCGTTGCGGTGGAGGCGGCCCGCGTCATGCAGCCAGCCGGCGGGCCCGAGCCGCCCATCTTCGCCACGTTCCGCGGCCTTCTCGGCGAGGTCGCCCTGGAACCGTTGGACCGCTTCGCGTTCTACGCGGCGGCGCGCGAGCCGGACCTCGCGGTCGCGGTGGCGAGCGGCGACCAGCGGCTGTACGCCAACATCCTGCTGACGATCGGCGTCCTGCCGCCCGACTGGCACTAGCTCTTGACGCCGATGCCGGCCGCCTTGTCCAACCGCTGCAACAGGTTGTACGCGGCCTTCTCCACGTCCTTGTGTCGCCACTCCATCGCGCGGTAGACGCAGGCGATCAGCCCGATGCGGTGCAGCTTCTTGAAGTCTCCGTAGACGAAGGCGTACCGGGCCTTGGTGTGCTCCGAGGCTCCCTCGGTCAGGCCGACGAACCAGCGCGCGTACTCCTCCCACGGGTGCGACTCCAGGTAGGCGTTCTCGTCGGCGGCCCGGGGCTGCACCTCGCCCCAGTCGCTGTCCAGCACGTACTGCTTGGTGTCGATCAGCTTGCGGGCGTGGGCCACCCCCGCCTTGTTCACCGAGTACCTGGCCATGCGGTCATTCTGGCAAGGTGTCGCCGCCCGGGCCTCGCCGAACGGCAGATCGAGCGCCGCAGACCGCCCGGACCGGCGGTCCGTCAGCGAAGGTCGGCAGGGCGAAGGCGGTATACCAGCAGCCGCATGCCGTAGTACTTCTCGGTCTCCCCGACCCACTCCATGCCGATCCGCCGGGCGGTCGCCCGGGCCCGGGCGTTGGCGGGCCGCGACACGGCGAGCACCTCGTCGTACCCCTCGTCGAACGCCCAGCGCGCGAGGGCCCGACCGGCCTCGACAGCGAAGCCCTTGCCCCAGGCGGCCGGGTGCAGGTGCCAACCCATCTCGAGGTCGTCGCCGTCGGGCGGCAGCGGCAGCAGGATCGCCCCGCCCACGACGCGGCCCTCCCGCTCGATGGCCCAGCGGCCGGCCGGGGTGGGCAGCCGGTCGTCTTCCGCGATCCACTGCTGCAGCACCAGCCGCATCGCGGCGAGGTCGGAGACGCTGTCCATCGCCGGGCTGAGCCAGTGCGCGACACCGGAGTCGCCATAGATCGACAGGGCATCCTCGGCGTCTTCGACGCGCCACGGACGCAGGGTCAGCCGCTCGGTCTTCAGTTCACCCGCCACGCCGTACAGTCTAGGAACCGGGCCACCAGGATCGGGCCAGCACCTCGCCGATCGCGACCGGGCGTCCGTCGCGGGCGGACTCCACCGCCGCGTGGACCATGGCGAGGCTGCGGATGTTGTCGCGGATGGCGCCGCTGGGCGTCGCGCCCGTGCGCAGCGCGCGGACGAACTCGTCGAGCGTGCCGGCGATGTCCTCCGGCACGTCGACCGGCTGGCACCGTTCGGCACGGTCGCCCGCCTCGCCGAGGAAGAGCTGGGCCGGGTGGTCGCCGTCCCACTCGGCGCTGCCGTGCTCACCGCCCAGCCGCCACTCACCGTTCCACGACGTGCGCCGTCCCCGGTTGGCCCAGCTGCCCTGGTAGAGGTAGCGCGCGCCGCCGGGGAACTCGAACGACGCGCTCATGCAGGCGGCACCCGCGTACCAGCTCCACGGCGGGTTGAACTCCTCACAGTGGACGGTCAGTGGCTCGGCGCCGAGCAGCATCCGCGCCGTGTCGAACGGGTGGATGGCCATGTCGAGCAGCATCGGATGAGCCATCTCCTCGCGGAACCCGCCGAAGTGCACAGCCGCGAAGAACTGCGTCGTCACCACGCCGAGCGGGCCGAGCTCCGGGAGTCGCCGGCACAGGCCGGCGAGGTTGCGGTCGTACCGCCGGTTCTGGCTCACCATGAACAGCTCCCCGGCGCGCTCGGCCGCCTCGGCGAGCGCGATCGCTTCCGGGAGGGTGGCCGCGGCGGGCTTCTCGCCGAGCACCGGCAGGCCGAGCGCGAGCGCCTCCAGCGTGACCGGCAGGTGGGCGGCGGGCACGGTCACGTCGACGACCGCCTGCGGGCCGGCCGAGCCGGCTGCCTCGGCGAGCGTCCGGAACGCCGGTACCCCCTGGATGCCGACCTCGTCGAGCGCCGCCTGCGCCGCGCCCGGCGCCACGTCGACGACTGCCACCAGCTCGACCTCGGGGGTCGCGCAGATGGCGCGCAGCCAGGCACGGCCCATCGCGCCCGCGCCGACGACGGCGAGCCGCAGAGGCCCGTCGGCCGGGATCGTCCGGAACCGGGTCATGCCGCGAACCAGCCGGTCGCGCTGTGGGTGATGAAAGGTGCGGTCCGTTCGCGCCTGGACGCCAATGCCCAGGCGACCCCGTTGGCGATCACGCGCCGCACGTCGGGGTGGTGGTAGACCGGGTACTCCTGGTCACCGGGGCTGAAGTAGAAGACCTTGCCGTTGCCGCGGCGGAAGGTGCAGCCGCTGCGGAACACCTCCCCGCCGGTGAAGGAGCTGACGAACACGAGCTCCTCGGGCACCGGGATGTCGAAGAACTCCCCGTACATCTCGTGCCTCTCGATGAGGATCGGGCTCGGCACGCCGTGGGCGATGGGGTGCGTGGGATCGATGGTCCACACCAGCTCGCGGTCGTCGCCGGTGCGCCAGCGCAGCGTGCAGCTCGTGCCCATCAGGCGCTTGAACGGCTTGGAGAAGTGTCCGGAGTGGAGCATGACGAGACCCATGCCGGCGAGCACATGCCGACAGACCCGTTCGACGACCTCGTCGGCGACCTCGTCATGCGCCATGTGTCCCCACCAGGTCAGCACGTCGGTGGCGGCGAGCGCATCCTCGGACAGGCCGTGTTCGGGGTCGTCGAGCAGCGCCGTGCGGACCTCGGCCCGGTCGCCCAGGTGCTCTCCGATGCCGGCGGCCACCGCGGCGTGCATGCCGTCGGGGTAGCGGCGCGCCACCTCCGCGTCAACCCGTTCGTGCCGGCCCTCGCTCCAGACGGTGACGCGCATGGCAAGGACTCTAACGGCTCTCTTGAGCCTCCCGCAGCGTGAGGCTTTACCGTCGCTCGCATGACCCCATCGACGGAGCCGGGCTACGACGCCGGCATCACGAAGGACATCTACCCGATGCCCGCGTTCGTCACGATCGAGGTCGCCGACATCGCCCGTACGGTCGACTGGTACGTGAACGCGCTCGACTTCGTCGTGCTGTTCGCCATGCTGTCGATCGTGCACCTGCGCCGCTGGCGCTTCCAGGACATCCTCGTGCGCCAGGGCGACGGCCGGCCGGGCACGGGCTGGACGCTGAGCGTCGGCGCCCTCGCCGAGGACCTGCCGGCGCTGGCCGAGCGGGCCCGCGCGCACGGCGGCGGCTCCGTCGAGGGCCCGGTCGACACACCGTGGAACACCCGCGACGTACGGTCGACCGACCCCGACGGCTACCGCGTGGTCTATACGGCTCGCCGCCCCGAGGGCGAGCGTGACGTGCGGTTCGAGCAGGAGATCCGCGAGGAGGCCGCCCGCCGGCGGTAAACGAGCTGGTGGTCGCGCTGCATGCGTGACGATTTCGTGTCCCGTCGCCGGGATGCCGATGCGCCTCGATGTTGGCATGCTGGTGGGGATGCGGACCGATCAGGTGCTCGACGGTCGTTACCGGCTGGAGGAGCGGCTCGGCGCCGGCGGCATGTCGGTGGTGTGGCGGGCGCACGACCAGGTGCTCGAGCGCCCGGTCGCGGTCAAGGTGCTGGCCGGTAGCCACGTCACCGACCCGGCGGCGCGGGAGCGGATCCGGCTGGAAGCGCAGGCCGCCGCCCGGCTGTGGCATCCGCACGTGACCAACGTCTACGACTACGGCGAGTCGACCGGCGACGACGGCGCGTGCGTGCCGTATGTGGTGATGGAACTCCTGCCCGGCCGCACGCTGGCGCAGCGCCTCGCCGACGGGCCGCTGCCACCGCGGGCCGCGCTGCGCATCCTGTCCGAGGTGGCCGCGGCGCTCGCGGCCGCGCACGCCCAGGACCTCGTGCACCGTGACGTCAAACCGTCCAACGTGATGTTGACCCCGTCAGGCGCCAAGGTCGTCGACTTCGGCATCGCCGCCGTGGCCGGCCGGTCGGAGCTCGAGTCCGACGGTGAGCTGCTCGGCACGCCCGCCTACCTCGCGCCGGAGCGGCTCACCGGCGGCGAGGTCTCGCCCGCCTCCGACGTGTACGCGCTCGGTCTGCTCATCTATCGCTCGCTGACCAACCGGTTGCCGTGGCTCGCCGAGACGACCACGCAGATGCTCCACGCCCACGTGTACGTGGATCCCGAGCCGTTGCCGGCGATCGAGCGCGTGCCGCCGTCGGTCAACGAGGTCTGCGATCGCTGCCTGGCCAAGAACCCTGCCGACCGGCCACCGGCGAGCGAGGTGGCGGCGGCGCTCGGGGCGGCGGCGGGTGTCGTGCTGCCGCCCGAAGACGAGGGGCCGGTGACCGGTGGCGCGCCGATGCCGGCACCGATCACCGACCCGGCCGCCAACGGCACGACCCAGCGCGTGCGGGCTCGCGTCTTCCGCCGGCGCACGGCGGTCGCCGCGGCGTTGGTGCTGCTGTTGGTCGCGGCGGGGCTGGCGCTGGCATTCCTGCTGCCCGACGACCGGCGCGGCGGCGCGGCGGCCGCGCCGGAGGCGTCGCCCACCGCCACGCCGGCGCCCAGCGCGGCGACGCCGTCGGCGGGTGCCGACCGGCCGCTCCTGCCGGGCGGCTCCGTACCCGCCGCGGTCGAGTCTCCCGGCGGGTCCGGATCGGACTCCGGGCCGGGCGGCGGCTCCGGGTCCGGCTCCTCCGGGCCCGGAGGCGGATCGGGCTCCGGCTCGGGTTCGAGCAGCGGCTCGGGCGGTGGCTCCGGCAGCGGTTCGGGCGGTGGTGACGCGGCGACGGCGGCCCCGTCGCCCGGCCCGGCCGTGCCCATCGTGACCCTCGGCGGGGTGGTGACCGTGCGCTGCATCGGCGATCAGGCCGAGGTGGTCGGCATCAGCCTCGGCGCCGGCTTCCTGCTCGACTCGGCCGAGAGCGGCCCGGCCGACACCGTGCGGGTCACGCTGCTGTCGCCGTTGCACCGGACGGAGGTCACCGCCCGTTGCGAGGATGGCCGCGTCGTCAACGACGTCACGGAAGCTGCGCGCTGACCGGGTCGACCGCCTCGACCACCGCGTCCGGCCGGTGCCGGTGTAAGTCGTGGCCGCCGTCGTCGACCGGCACGAACGATCCGCGGGCCGCGATCGCCTCGTGCGCGGTCCGGGTCCGGTCGCCCATCGCGCCGGCCGGCGTGCGGCCCGCGCCGAGGACGACGACCGGCACGTCGGGCAGCGCGGACCGGCCGCGGACGGCGCGCACCCAGCCGCCGCCGTGGTCGGCGAGCCGGTTCTCCGCGGATCATCGTGAACCGCGACGGCTTCCGGGGCGACGCCACCTACGCCGTGGTGATCAATGCGTGCAGCTCGGCGTCGTCGGTTGCCGTGGCGGTCGGCGGCGGCGCTGGTCGTCTCAGGAGACCCCGACCGGGCGGAACTGGACGCTCACCCGTGGGCCGACCGGGCGGCTGGTCTTCGGGATCGCGTGCTCCCAGGTGCGCTGGCACGAGCCGCCCATCACGATCAGGTCGCCGTGGCCTAGCGGGAACCGCAGGCTGGGACCGCCGCCGCGCGGGCGAAGCATCAGCGGCCGCGGCGCGCCGAACGAGACGATCGCCACCATCGTGTCGTGCCGCGACGAGCGGCCGGTGGTGTCGCCGTGCCAGGCCACGCTGTCGCGGCCGTCGCGGTAGAGGCACATGCCGGCGGTGACGAACGGCTCGCCGAGCTCCGTCGCGTAGTGTTGGCTCAGCCGCTCGCGGGCCTCGGTGAGCACCGGGTGGGGTAGCGGCTCGTCGCCGTCGTACCAGCGCAGCAGCCGCGGCACGTCGACCTCGCGGTCGTACATCTCCCGCCGCTCCGCGCGCCACTCGACGTCGTGCAACAGCGTCTCCAGCACCACCTCGGATCCGGTGACCCAGCCAGGCAGGCGGTCGACCCAGGCGCCCCGGTCGAGCCGGTGACGGCGCACCCGGCCGGCGAGACGGCCCAGACCGGCCTCCTCGGCCAGGTCGAGCATCGAGGGCTGATGAGCAAGCTGCGCCATGCGCCGACCCTACCCGGTTTCGAACGTCAGTGCTAACCGGTTGTCGAATGAGCCCGCGTGCTCAGCCGATATCGGCTGTTCAGCCGCTAGGCTGCGGCCGTGCTTCATCCCGTAGTGGCCCACCTGGGCGGTCTGGAGATCCGTACGCACGATGTGTGCGTCGGCCTCGGCGTGCTCGCCGCGGCCGTGGTCTTCGCCGTCCAGGTAACGCGGCGGGGACGGCGGGGCCGGCCGGTCGACGACCGGATCTGGGTCGTGGTGGCCGGCGCGCTCGTCGGCGGTGCTCTGCTCAGCCGGCTCGGCACCTGGCTGCGACACGTCGACCCGCGCGCCAACGCCACGCTCGCCGAGCAATGGCTCTACGGCAACCGCAGCATCCTGTCCGGCCTGGTCGGCGCGTACGCCGGCGCACTGCTCGCCAAACGGCTGTGCGGCTACCCCGGTCGCACGGGCGACCTGTTCGCGCCGGCCATCGCGCTCGGCATGGCGGTCGGACGGGTGGGCTGCCTGCTCTCGGAGCTGCCCGGCACGCCGACGTCCCTGCCGTGGGGCGTCACGCTGACACCGGCCGAGGCGGCAGACGTGCCGGGCGGGGTAGCCGGCGTGCCGCTGCACCCGTCGTTCGCGTACGAGATCGCGTTCCACCTCGTCGCATTCGTGGTGTTGCTGCGGCTGCGCGACCGCGTGGCCCCCGACGACCAGGGCGAGCTGCTCTCCCGCTATCTGATCGCGTACGCCGCCGTCCGGTTCGGGGTCGAGTTCGTCCGCGGCAACGCGGTGGCGTTCGCCGGGTTGACCCGGCCGCAGCTGTTCCTCCTGGTGTGCGCGCCGCTCGCCGGGTGGCACGTCGTGCGCCGGTGGCGGCGCGGTGTCTACGCCGTGCCGGCTCGCAGCGAGGCGGAGGTCGAGGCATGACACTCCCGTCGCCGGCTCGCCGGCCGATCGCCTTCCGGCGGGTGGCGATCGGGTTCGGCATCGCGGTCGGCGCGCATCTGGTCACGCTCGTACCCATGCTGTTCGGCGTCGTCCACAGGAGCTGGGGCCCGACCGGCGCGCTGGTCTTCTTCGGCTTCCAGGTGCTGCTGTTCCCGACGTTGCTCGTCCTCGGCATCGTCGGCACTGCCCGGCAGGATGGCGGCATCGGAGTCGGCCTGATGATCGGCTGGGCCGTCGGGGTGATCGTGTCCTTCGGCGGCTGCGTCGCCCTCATCAACGCGGGAGCCGTGCTATGACCGGCGGGACGCCGCTGCGCGGCGATCGCATCCACCGCTACGTCAACGCATTCTGCCCGCACTGCCACGCCGACCGGCCCGACCGTCCACTGGAGACCGTTGCTCGGCTGTCCGGATGGCTCGCCGAGCGCGATGGCCGGATCTGGCTCGAACGTGGCTGCCCGGCCCACGGCCTCGTGCGCACGCTCTACGACGAGTCGCCCGAGATCCTCAGCTACCTCGAGAAGTGGACCGCGCCGACCAAGACCCACGTCCCCGACGTGCGCGGCAACTTCGACCCGGTGCCGGCGGCCTACCTGCGCGGCCTGCCGGAGATGCAGACCCAGCACACCTGCATCCTGCTGGCCGACCTCACCGACCACTGCAACCTACGCTGCCCGACCTGCTTCACCGACTCGTCGCCGGCGCTGGCGGGCGTGGTGCCCCTGACGGAGGTGCTCGCAAGCCTCGACACGCGGCTGTCGCGGGAGAACGGGCGCATCGACGTGCTGATGCTCTCGGGCGGCGAGCCGACCCTCTACCCGCACCTGCCGGAGCTGCTCCGTGAGGTGGCCGCGCGCGACGTCGTGCGCGTGTTGGTCAACACCAACGGGGTGACCGTCGCGCGCGACGACGCGCTGCTCGGCCTGCTTGCCGCGCACCGCGAGCGGGTCGAGGTCTACCTGCAGTACGACGGCCCGTCCGCGGCGACGAGCCGGCACCATCGCGGCGCCGATCTCAGTCGGCTCAAGGAGCGGGCCATCGACCGGTTGTCGGCGCGCGGCATCTTCACCACGCTCACGATGACCGCCGCGCTTGGGGTCAACGACGGGGAGATCGGCGCCGTGGTGAAGCGGGCGCTGGACACCCCGTACGTCGGCGGGGTTTCGATCCAGCCGCAGTTCGGCTCCGGCCGATCCGGTGCGATCGACCCGGTCGACCGGCTCACGCACACCGGCGTGCTGGCGCGGCTCGGCCCGCAGACCGGCGCCGTGGTGAGCTGGCGCGACCTCACCGCGCTGCCGTGCTCCCACCCGCACTGCTGCTCGGTGGGCTATCTGCTGCGCGACGACGCCGGACAGTGGCGGTCGCTGACCGCGCTGATCGGCGAGGACCGGCTGCTCTCGTTCCTGGAGCTGGCACCGGACGCGATCGCCAACCGGATCGCCGACACCGAGCTGCCGCTCGCCCTGCGGACGGCCGTCAAGGACTCGTTGCTCGGACTGCTCTCCGAGCAGTCGTCGCTGTCCCACCCGCGGGTCGGCGATCTCTGGCGGGACATCTGCGAGAACTGCGATCTCGGCATCTCCACGCTCACCACGCTGGCGTCCTCGGCGCTGCCCGGCGGCGCCGCCCGGCTGCGCCGGATGCTCGGCGGACGGGTCAAGCGGATCACGGTCAAGCCGTTCATGGACCTGGACACGATGATCGAGGAGCGGCTCGCGCAGTGCTGCGTGCACGTCGCGACCCGCTCCACGGAAGGGGACCACCAATGCGCGCCGTTCTGCGCGGTACAGGCCTGGCCCGCCCTGTCGGCCCGGCGCCTCCCCGGACCACGGTCGTGAGCGAACCGTACGACCCGTTGCGGTTGTGCGTGTACGCGACGGTGGCCTTGATCGCCTGGGTGGTCGGCCCGCTGGCGGTGGTGGGGTTCGCACTCCTCGGCTTCGCCGGCTACTGGCGGGCGCGGCGGGCCGGCCTGAAACGGTCGAAGTGCGCGCTGCGCGACACCCGCCTGGTGCTCGCCTATCTTGGCGCGATGGCGGCCGCCGGTGCGGGCGCCTTCGTCTGGCAGCTCGCCACCTGACGGCACCGGCCCGCCGCTTGAGGGCACCGGTGTCCGCGCGTGAGGGCTGCCGATCGCCCGGCCGTAGGCGATCATCGTGACGTGACGAGCAGCGAACCGGGCATCGAGACGCGGGTCGATCCCGAGACCGGCGACTGGCGGCTGATCGCGCCGCGACGGGGGGCCCGGCCCGACGACTCCCAACCGGTCGGCGCACCGGTCTGCCCGTTCTGCCCGGGAAACGAGCATCTGACGCCGCCTGAGCGGCAGCGCCATCCCGCCGGCGCGCCGGAGTGGCAGGTGCGGGTCGTGCCCAACAAGTACGCCATCGTCTCGGCCGACCCGGCGGCCCCCACCAGCGACGGCGCCTTCCCGGCCACGGGCGACCACGAGGTGGTCATCGAGTCGCCGGAGCACGACTGGGACCTGCGTCGCGCCGACCCGGACACCGCCCGGGTGATCCTCGGCGTCGTGCGCGACCGCTGCCGGGCCATGACCGCCGGCCGGCAGCCGCAGGCGATCATCCCCTTCCGCAACTACGGCACGGCCGCCGGTGCCTCGCTGCACCACCCGCACAGCCAGATCGTCGCCCTCGACCATGCCCCGCCCGGGCAGTCCGGCCGGTGGGCGCGTTCGCGCGACCACTTCATGAACGCCGGCCGGCGGCTGGCCGACGACCTGGTCGCGGCCGAGCGCAACGCCAAGGTCCGGCTGATCACCGACGCCGACGGGCTCTGCGTCTTCCAGCCGTATGCGGCCGCCGTGCCGCACCACACGTTGCTGGTGCCCGACGACGGCCGCGGCGGCCTCGCCGACGCCGCCGACGAGGCGCTGGACGCGCTGGCGCGGATCCTGCCGCCCACCTTGGCGGCGCTGGCCGCCGTGCGCGACGACCCGCCGTACAACCTGGTCGTGCACGGCGGGCCGGCCGACGACCGGTTCGCCGGCCGCTGGTACCAGTGGTACGTCAGCATCCAGCCGCGGGTGACCATGCTCGGCGGCCTTGAGCTGGCCACCGGGCTCACCGTCGACCCGACGTCGCCCGAGCAGACCGCGCCGGTCATGCGGGAGGCGTACGAGTCAGCGCGGGGGTGACCGGAACACCCGGTAGCCGCTGCGGAAGAACCCGCGCACCGGCCGGCCGCCGATGGCCAGGGTGTGCGCGAAGGCCGTCGGCCGCGCCGGCGCCGAGGCGTCGAAGGTGATCGTGACGTCGTCGCGGCGTCCCCGGTTGGGGTCGTAGACGAGCATCGTCGTACGGGTGCCGGACGTGCGGTAGCCGTACGCCAGGATCTGGTGGTTCTGCGCCAGGTCATGCGGCAGCCGCGAGGAGATGGTGACCAGGCCCAGCGGCACCGGCACGCCGCGGTCCAGGTCGAGCTTGATCCGTGGCCACTCGTCCGCGATCGTGCGCCAGGCCAGCCCGCGCCGGGTGAGGAGCGGCCGGCCGAACAGCTGCAGGCCGGTGCCGTCGCCGTCCGGCAGGCCCATCCACTCGTAGTAGCGGGCGACGCCGCCGGGCCCCTGCCAGGAGTCGAGGAGGCGGCGCACGATGAACTCGTATACCGGCGTGCGCGGAGCCGGGCGGGCGCCCGGTGGCGCCCAACCGGCGTTCCAGTAGTCGAGGGCCGCGAAGACCATGCCGCCGCACAGGCCGCCGGCGGCGGAGCCGAGCCGGATCTCACCGAACGGCGACGGCATGACGACCGCCGGGGCGGGCGGCCAGGCGTTGTCGAAGCCAAGTCCGTCACGCGAGGGCAGGAAGCGTCCGGCCATCTTGACCCCACCGCCCTCAGTCGGTTGGCTTACCCAAGGCTCGCCCGCCGGCGTCCTATTCTTTAGATTGTTGCGCGACGATGGGAGAAGCGATGTCGCGCGTACGACTAGATCGCGAGTGGACGGACGCCGAGGGCATCACCCGTGCGGGCGAAACGGTGGATCTCGCCGAGAGCACCCTGCCCGAGCCGGGAGCAGCGCGGATCGGGGCCGCCGGCGGGCCGCCGGCACCGCACCAGGCCGGGGCCGGCCCGGCCGCCCACGCCGACGACGACGCCGATCTTGGTCGATAGTGGACAGCCCGCTCGCGATCAGCGTCGACAGCATCGGCAACCTCGCCGATACGATCACCAAGGCCACCCTGGCCGCCGCGGCGGTCGTCGCGGTGGTGGTGGTCCTGTTGGGCCTCGGCCGCGCCGTCCGCGACCGGCTGCGCCAGCAGCTGGTGATCAACGACACCGCACCGCTGCCGGCGGCCATCGCCGGCTCGGAGGGCGAGGCGATCACGCTCTCGCCCTGGCTGCGCCAGCGGGTGCAGGGCGCGCTCGCCGACGAGACCACCGAGGCGCGCGGCATCGTCGAGGAGGTCTTCCGGCGGGACGTACGGCTGCACCGGCTCCCGGCCGAGATCGCGGTCAAGGACGACACCGAGGCGATCACCTCGGCCGCCAAGGACACCATGGCGACCGTCGCCAACGGGCTGCGCGCCGTCGCTCCCGGTCAGGCCGACGGCATCCTCGGGGCGCTCGGCTCGGCGCTGCCCAGCCCGCGCGGCTGCCAGGTGCAGACCGCGCCCTTGTTGCGCGGGACCGCCGACAAGCTGCGGCTCGGCCTCGCGATCGAGCTGCACGAGCTCGATGGCTCGCCGATCGCCGCGACGACCCTCTGGGAAGCGCCGACGTTCGACCCGGCCTCGGGCGGGCAGCCGCAGTCGTGGCAGGAGCGGCTCGTCACGTTGATCGAGCCGGCCGCGCACTGGACGGCGCTGCGCCTGGTCTCCCGGCGGTTGCGGGCTACCCCGGCACGGTCGCTGGCCAGCCCGATCGGCCGCCGTCGCCGCACCCGGGAGACCCGGCTGGGGTTGCAGCGGCTGCTGTCCGCGGCGCTGACGCTCAACGCCATGAGGGAGTTCGCCGATCACACGCTCGCGTTCGGCGCCGAGGCGCTCGACGACCTGGAGCAGATCGGCACCGCGTTGCAGCGCTACCACCGGCCGTGCGCGATCCGGGCCGCGGTGCAGGAGCAGATGGGCTTCGCCTACCGGGTGGAGGAGATCGACGCCAAGGCCCGCAGGTCGTTCCTCGACGCCTGCACCAGCTGGGGCGACGCCGAGCAGCGCGTCGCGGAGAACCCCGGGGAGAAGGCGTCGGCGGCCACCGAGCCCGAGCTGGCCGACGAGCGGGAGCGCTACCGGGTACGGCGGTTGAAGTGCGCGCTGCTGTCGGCCGACGGCGTCTCGGCCGCCGCGGCCGCCGAAGAGCTCGACGGCCAGCCGCCGGCGGTCAGCACCGACGCGCGCACCCTCTACAACGTCGCCTGCCTCTACGCGGCCGCGGCGGAGCGGCTCGGCCCGAAGTACGTCCCGCTGGTGTGGGAGTTCCTCGGCCGGGCCATGCTGGCCTGCACGGAGGAGTGGCTGTGGGACCAGGCGCTGGTCGACGACGAGCTGGCCGCGCTCGCGCAGCGGCAGCGGTTCCTCGACGACCTGCGACGGTCGTGGCTCCAGCGCCGCCGGCGCCGGCTGCCGCCGCTGCTGGGCGACGACGCGCGGGCCGCGATCACGGCCGCGGTCGCGCGGCTGTCCACACCGGACGGCGGCCCGTCGAAGGCCGTGCCGGCTCAGCGGAGCTAGCCTTCAGCGTGGTGGGCGGGTCCAGTGATAGGCCCGCTCGACCTTCGCGACGTGGATGGCGTAGGCGTCGTACCACTTCTCGCGGCCGAGCTTGCGTGCCGCCGTGTGGTCGGCGTTGGCGCGCCAGCCGGCGATCGACTCCTCGTCGCGGAAGTAGGCGACGGTGATGCCCAAGCCGGTGGTGCCGCGCGCCGAGTCTGCGCCGAGGAAGCCGGGCTGGTCGCGCACCAGCGCGAACATCTCGGCGGCGGTCTCGCCGTAGCCCTCGTCGACGGGCGTGCGCAGCGAAGTGAAGACGACGGCATAGTACGGGGGCTCGGGCAGCAGGGCGGGTCGGTCGGCGTTCACGACCTCACGTTACCTGCGCAGCAACAGGCTGACGTCGCCGAACTCGTGCCACAGGTAGCTCCCGTCGAGCGCCGCCCGGTACGCCCGGGACACCAGCTCGGTGCCGACCACCGCGGCGATCATGTCCAGGTGTGACGCCCGCGGCTCGTGAAACCCGGTGAGCAGCCCGTCCACGACGCGCACGCCGCGCTCGGGTGTGACGACCAGATCTGTCCAGCCCTCGCCGGCGGTGCCGTCGGTGGTTTCCAGCGCCCGTACGACCGTGGTGCCGATCGCCACGATCCGGCCGCCGTCCGCGCGGGCGTGCGCGATGGTCCGTGCGGTCGCCGCCGGGATGGAGAACCACTCCGGGTACGGCCGCTCATGCGCCTCGGCCGATGCGACGCCGGTGTGCAGCAGCAGCGGGACCACCAGCACGCCCGCGGCTGCGAGCCGGGTGACCAGCCGTTCGGTGAACGGCCGGCCGGCGCTGGGCATCTCGGCGCTGCCGGGATGCGCGGCGAAGACCGTCTGGTACGCGTCGAGCGGCCATCTGCGCGGCACGTACGCGTACCGGATCGGCTCACCGTGCCGGCGCAGATAGCCCTGGACGTCCGATGTGGACACGGTGGCGACCCAGAGCCGGCCTTCCGAGTACGGCTCGACGAGCGTGAGCGTCGCGCCGCCGCGGAGCGCGTACCGCTGCCCGGGTCGGGCGTCCCGATCGGGCCCTTCCGGTCGGCGCAGCTCGACCAGCCAGCTTCCGTCCGGCCGCTCGGTGGAGAAGTGCACCGTGCGGCCGTCCCTCATGGACACCGCCGCCGGCAGCGTCGCGGAGGTGTTGACCACGACCACGTCACCGGGCCGCAGCAGGCAGGGCAGGCGGCGGAAGGCGTGGTGCGAGATGCCGCCGGAGCCGGAGGCCAGGAGCAGCCGCACCCCGTCGCGGGTCAGGCCGCGCGCCTCCGGCGGCTCGTGGGCGACGAGCGCCTCGGGAAGGGTGAAGTCGAGGCTCGCCACCCTCACCACGACGCCAGTTTGATCCGGCCGGACGCCGGCCGGTCGGCGATCAGCCGGAGGAAGGCCGGCACGACCGACTCGGGCTCCGGCCGGTCGGAGATGTCCTCGCCGGGGAACGCCTCCTGGTGCATGCGGGTGCGCAGGTCACCGGGATCGGCCCACCAGACCCGTACGTCCGGCTCCTCCGCCGCCAGCACGTTGCTCGCCTGTTCCAGCGCGGCCTTGGCCGCGCCGTACCCACCCCATCCGGGGTACGGCTCGACCGCCGCGTCGGAGGTCACGTTGAGCACGATGCCGCCGCGCTTGCGCAGGCCGGGCAGCGCCAGCTGGATGAGGGCGAGCGGGGCGTGGAGGTTGACCTCGAAGACAGCCCGCAGAATGTCGAGCGGATAGTCGGCCAGCGCCGGCTGCGGGCTGGGACCGAGGATGCCGGCGTTGTTGACGAGCAGGTCGGGGCCGCCGAGCCGGTCCGCCGCGTTGCGGAGCGCCACCCGGTGCGCCGGGTCGGTGACGTCACCGGGCAGCGTGACCGCCCGGTCGCCCAGCCCGGCCGCCGCCAGGGCGCGCCCGTCGCGGGCGTCCGCCACCACGTCCCAGCCGGCCGCGGCGAGGCCGGCGGCGAGCGCGCGACCGAGCCCGCGGGAGGCGCCGGTGATGATCGCTGTTGTCATAACCCAGACGCTATTTTCGGACTGCTTCTTCGCCATCGGGCCTCGGTCGGCGACCGTCTAGGTCCATGGACCTAGGCCCATCCGCCACACCCAGATCGGACTGAAGGCTGGGACCTTTGCTCGATCGCCGGCCGGATTCCGCGCGGTACGGTGCGGTGGTGGACGCGCGCGAGGAGCTACGGGCGCTGAGCACCGCCGTGCTCGACGTGACGGCACGGCGCTCGGTCCGCGAGGTGCTCCGCACGATCGTGGCGTCCGCGCGGCGGCTGCTGGCTGCGGAGTACGCCGCCCTCGGGGTCCCGGACGACAGTGGCGCGTTCGCCGAGTTCGTCGTCGACGGGGTCAGCGACGATCAGTGGCGACAGATCGGGCCGTTGCCGCGGCAGCACGGCCTGCTCGCGGTGTTGCTGAGCGACCCCAAGCCGGTCCGGGTGCCGGACATCCGCGCGCACCCGCGCTTCGAATGGTGGCCGCGGCATCATCCCGAGCTGCGTGACTTCCTCGGTGTGCCGATCATGTCCGGTGACGAGATCCTCGGCGCGCTGTTCCTCGCCAACGGGACGACACCTGGCGGCTTCACCGCCGATGACGAAGACCTGCTGGAACTGCTGGCGGCGCACGCCGCGATCGCGTTGGTCAACGCCCGGCTCTACGAGCGCAGCCGAGAGCTGTCCGTCGTGGAGGAGCGCGACCGGATCGCCCGCGAGCTGCACGACTCCGTGGCGCAGAAGCTGTTCAGTCTCCGGCTGACCGCCGACGCGGCGGCGACGTTGGTGTCCCGCGACCCCGACCGGGCCGTCGCCCAGCTGGCGACCGTCCGGGGGCTCGCCGGCGAGGCGTCCGACGAGCTGCGCGCGATCGTCGTCGGGTTGCGGCCGGCAGACCTCGCCGAGGAGGGGCTCGACGCCGCGCTGCGCAAGCAGGTCGCGCTGCTCGACCGGGTGCACGCGGCGCGGGTGCGGCTCGTGGCGGGCCCGGTGCCGCGGCTCCCGCCGGAACGCGAGGAGGCGGCGTACCGGATCGCGCAGGAGGCCCTGCACAACGCGCTGCGGCACGCGGATCCCCGGTCGGTCGAGGTGCGGTTGTCGGCCGACGGGGCCGCGTTGACCGTCGAGGTGCGTGACGACGGCCTGGGTCTGGTCGCCGGTCCGGCGACCGGCGGCGCGTCGCTCGGCCTCGCGTCGATGCGCGATCGCGCCAGGGCCGCGGGCGGCCGCCTGCAGGTCGACTCGCGGCCCGGCAAGGGCACGACGGTCCGGCTCGAGGTGCCCGTTGGCTGACCGCATCCGGATCCTCGTCGTGGACGACCACCGGGTTGTCCGGGAGGGGTTGCGCTCGTTCCTCGACGTGCAGGACGACCTCGAGGTGGTCGGCGAGGCGGCCGACGGCGACGAGGCGGTGGCCCGCGCGGAGGAACTGCGGCCCGACGTGATCCTGCTCGACCTGCGGATGCCGGGCGCCGACGGGGTCGCGGCGCTGCGCGGGCTCGCGGAGCGCGGCAACCGGGCCCGGGTGCTGGTGATCACCAGCTTCACCGAGCCGTCGGCGGTCCTGCCGGCGGTGCGCTCGGGTGCGGCCGGCTACGTCTACAAGGACGTCGACCCGCCGGCGCTCGCCGCGGCCATCCGCTCCGTACACCTCGGACACACATTGCTGCACCCTGAGGTGGCCCGGCTGCTCGCGGCGGGCGACGGCGGCGCGGACCCGGCCCGGCTGACCCCGCGGGAGCGGCAGGTGCTGGCCGAGGTCGGCCGCGGCCGCTCCAACCGCGAGATCGCCCGCGCGCTCGGGCTCGCGGAGAAGACGGTGAAGGCGCACGTCAGCGCGATCCTGGCCAAGCTCGGCGTGCAGGACCGGACCCAGGCGGCCGTGTACGCCGTACGCGCCGGTCTGGTCTGACGCTCTGCGCGAGTGTGCGAAAACGCCGCGCCGCGGGCGGCGGCGGTCGACTGAGTCGGGCTGTCGGTCAGCCGGCGGGCGGGCGAGCCGACAGTTCCCGCCAGTCGTCGGGACCCGTCAGCAGGTCCCGCACCACCTCGTAGGCGTCGTCTTCGCTGCCGAATTCGTAGAACTGGGAGGCGCCGTCGGCGCCGCCCGCCCGCTGCTCGATGTGCCACGTGTCGCCGTCGGTGCGCAGGAAGACGTCACGCCGCGCACTGCGCCCCCACCTGCCGTTCCACCAGTGCTTGCGTTGCTCCATGACGGAACACGCTATCGTACAGATGTTCGACTATCGCTCGGCCGGTCGGTCTCGTTGGCGAGCACCGCGTCCAGCGCGCCCCGCTGCTGGCCCGGCACGCGGGCGCCCGCGACCAGCGCGTCACGGATCTCGGTGAGCAGCTTGACCTCTTCGCTCGGTGCCGCCGGCGGGGGCTCCTCGCCGCGCTTGCGGCGCTCGGCCAGCCTGTTCATCGGGTAGACGACGAGGACGTAGAGGGCCGCCGCGGTCAGCAGGAAGGTGATGATGATGTTGATGAAGGCAGCCCAGTCGAAGACCACCTTGTTGATCGTGAAGGTCCCGCCGGAGAGACCGCCGCCGCCGACCAGCTTGATGAGGGGTTCGAGGAACGACTTGGTGAACTGCGTGACGACGGCGGTGAACGCCGCGCCGATCACGATGCCGACCGCGAAGTCGACCACGCTGCCGCGCATGATGAAGTCTTTGAAGCCCTTGAGCATCGGCCCACCTTAAGGCCCTACCCGCGCGGCGGCGACTCCAGGAACATGCCGGCTTCGCGGGCGGCGCGGTCGGGGTCGCCGGCGCGGACGGCCCGCACCAGCCGGCTGTGGTCGACGTGCTTGTCCGGGTGCATGTCCGGGCCGATGTCCGCGGCCACGCTGGCCCGGATCGCGGCGCCGATCGACGCGTACAGGCCGGCCAGCATGCCGTTGTGCGCGGCCGCGACGATCGCCGTGTGCAGGGCGGCGTCGGCGTCGACGAACGCGTCGAGCCGGCCCGAGCGCCAGGCGGCCTCGCGGGCCCCGAGCGCGCCGTCGAGGGCGACGAGATCGGCGGGCGTACGGCGGACCGCCGCCAGCCGCGCGGCCTCGACCTCGAGGGCCCGCCGGACCTCGACCGTCTCGGCGACCTCCGCGGCGGCGATCCGCCGGGTGACCGCGCCGGCGAGCTCGTCGGTCGAGACGACGTACGTGCCCGAGCCCTGCCGGCACTCCAGGACGCCGGCGTGCACGAGAGCCCGGACGGCCTCGCGGACCGTGTTGCGCCCGACGCCGTACTCCTCGACCAGGCGCGGTTCGGTCGGGATCTTGGTGCCGACCGGCCACTCGCCGCGGCGTACCCGCTCGCCGAGGCGCTCGGTGATCTCCCGTACCCGTGTCATGCGTTACATCTCCCCGCCAGCCCTGCCGCAATTCATCCCATGATTCTAGGCTGAGTTCGTGACGTCGCCACCCTCCACGCTGTCCGCGCTGCGCGCCGGCGCCCTCGCGCTCGCCGGCATGCTGCTGGTAGCGCTCAACCTGCGGGCGGCGATCACCAGCCTCGGGCCGCTGCTCGACGAGGTGCGTACGGGCCTGCACCTGTCCGGCCCCATGGCCGGCGTCGTCACCACCATGCCGACCATCGCGTTCGCCGTGTTCGGCGCGCTCACGCCCTGGCTGGTCCGCCGGGTGGCGCCGACCCGTGTGCTCGTGGCGGCGATGACGGTGCTCGCGCTCGGGCAGATCCTCCGGGTCGGGGCGCACGGCTGGGTCGGGTTCGTCGCGTTCAGCGCGCTTGCCATGTCGGGCATCGCGGTCGCCAACATCCTGCTGCCGATGCTGGTCAAGCAGTACTTCCCACACCACGCCGGGGTGGTTACCGGCGCGTACACGATGGCGTTGACGCTCGGCGCCAGTGCGGCTGCCGCGTTCACCGTGCCGGTGGCCGACGCGCTGGGGTCGTGGCGGGCGGGGCTGGCCGTGTGGACGGTGCTGGCGGTGGTTGCCGCGCTGCCGTGGCTGCCGGCCGCCTTGCGCAGGGGGCAACGGATGGCCCGGCGCCGCTCGTCGGGGCCTCGGGTGCGGCCGGCCCGGACCCGGCTCGGCTGGGCGATGGCGGTCTACTTCGGCATGAACGCGCTCGCCGGCTACGCGGCCATGGGCTGGCTCGCGCAGCTGTTCCGGGACGCCTCGTACACCCCGCGGGCGGCCGGCGTGCTGCTCGCCGGCGTGACCGCGATCGGCGTACCGATCGCCCTGGTCATGCCGACGGTGGCGACCCGGCTGCGTACGCTCCGGCCGCTGGTCCTGCTGATGTCGGTCGCGTCGGCGGCGTCCTACCTGGGGCTGCTGCTGTCGCCGGCCGGCGGCTCCTGGCTGTGGGTGGCGCTTCTCGCGGTCGGGCAGGGCGGGTTCCCGCTGATCCTGGTGGCGATCGGCCTGCGGTCGCGGACGACGGAGGGCACCGTGGCGCTGTCGGCGTTCACCCAGAGCTCCGGGTACGTCCTGGCGGCGCTCGGGCCGTTCCTGGTCGGCGTGCTGCACTCGGCGACCGGCGGATGGACCGCGCCGATCGGGGTGCTGCTCGTGGCCCTCGCGGTGCAGACGGTCGCGGGTTTGATCATCGCGCGGCCGCGCTTCGTGGAGGACGCCGCGCCGCGCGCCGTCGGTGATCAGCCGGTAGCGGCGGTGTCGCGGGGCCCGGTGACGGCCTCGTCGACGGTCGGGTAGGTCTGCAGCACCTCGACCAGGCCGCTGACCTCGAGGATGCGCAGCACGCCGCGCTGCGGTGCGGCCAGGCGCACGACGCCACCGGCCTCGTCGCAACTGTTCTTCGCGCGGACGAACACGGACAGGCCGGTCGAGTCGCAGAACGACACGTCGGTCAGGTCGAAGACGAGCCGTGACTTCCCCCGGTCGAGCAGGTCGGTGATCTGGTCCTGCAGCTGAGGTGCGGTGGCCATGTCGAGCTCGCCCGCGACTGAGACGACGACCATGGCGTCCCGCTCACCCGTTCGCACCGTCAGGGACATTCTTCGACCTCCCGTGTTCCGGGTCGAACCTACTCCACGGAGGTCAGCCCGGCACGGAGGAGGTCGGCCGGGACGGTCTGGACGATCTGGTCGCCGCTGTTGCGCATCCGGCTGGCGGCGTCGCGACCCCAGGTCAGCGCGCTGACCACCAGCCCGATGCAGCAGACGAGCAGGATCGCCGCGACGGCGATGCCGACGATCACCGCGATGCGGCCGCCACCCCCGCCGCGCGGCCCGCTCGTCTGTCGCGGCCCGTTCGCCTGCTGCCCGCCGCCCGGCCCGCCGAGCGCGTAGGGCGCGCGGCCGCCCTCGCCGCTCGGTCGGCCTTCCGCCGGCCGCCACCGGCTCGCCGGTTCGCTCGACTCGTCGTGACCGCCCGGCCCGCCGAGGCCGCGTTGCTCGCTGCCGGCGGCGGCCGACGATGGCTGACGGTTACCCGTCTGCGCGCCGTGCGCGCCTGCGCGGCCGGGTCCGCCCAGCCCGCTCGGGCCGCCTCGGCTTCCGGCCGTCGGCCGCCATCGGCTGCTGAGCGACGCGCTCGGATCGGGTGGGCCACGTCGGCCGCCGATCGTGCCGCGCGGCGGCTGCCACCGCGCGTCGGATCGTCCGCCTGGACGGTCGTCGCTCCTGGGTCCGCGGGTGGTCTCGGACTCCGGCGATTCCCATTGGGCAGCGGATGACCCGCCCGGACCTTCGCGGCCGCCGGGTCCGCCGGGTCCGGCTTGACCGGCGGCCGGAGGTCGCTGCCATTGCACGGCCAGCGACGGTGGCGTCCCCGCCTCGTCTGCCTGCGGCCGGGCACCGGCGGTAGGCCACGCCTGCGCGATCTGGGGGTCCGGGCCTTCCGGCGCGAGTGGCTCGTTCGGTCGGGTGGGACCGCGGGCCCATGCCCGTGGCCCGGCGTTCGCCCACTCCGCGGGCAGCGCCTCGTTGGGGGGCGGCGACCCGCTGGGCGGCTTGGCCCGGCCGCGAGCGACGTCCGGCGTGATCGGGAACGGCACGCCGGGCCCCGGATGGAGCACACTCGGCCGTTCCGCGGGAGAGCCCGACCCGCCGCCGCGTTGCGGCTGGTCGGGCTCCGCCCATGCCACGGGCTGCCCCGGCTCCGTGCGGTCGCCCGTCTCCGGGCCGTCCCCCTCGGGTGCTGGCTCGGGGTAGTTCCCGGCCGGGTCGGGCGTCGTCAACGCGATCCCCCGTTTCTCGCGAACAACTTCAACCCCATCGTAGGCTTTCGCACTATTCGTCCCAGCCTACTTCGGGACATCACGCCCGCTTGGCCGCCCCGACGCTCGCGAGGATCAGGGGTCCGCCGAGTCGAGGCGGTAGGAGCGCGGAAACGGGCCCATCGCACCCGACGGCGTCGCGGCGCCGCGCATCGTCCGCCGCGGACGAGCGCCGCGACGCCGCGCAGCGCCGCGAAGATCCGGGCTCACTCGCCCAGCCGCTTCGGCAACCAGAGCACGGTCGATCGTCCCAGCGGTCGCACCGGAGTCACGTGCCCGCATCCGGTGGACGGCGCCCCGCCGTCCGGACCGCTAGCATGCGCCGATGAGCGTGGTCGATTGGCTGTTCGACTCCGACCCGGCGATCCGCTGGCAGGTGCTGCGCGATCTCACCGACGCCTCGCCCGCCGAGGTCGCCGCCGAGCGAGCCCGCGTGGAGCGCGAGGGCTGGGGCGCCCGTCTCCTGGCGCTCGAGGGCGCCGACGGGTTGTGGGACGGCGGCGCCTGCTTCCCGGCGTCCTACGCCGGCGGCGAACCGGGGCAGCCCTGGACGGCGACGATGCACACCCTGCAGACATTGCAGATCTTCGGGCTCGACCCGGCGTGCGAGGGGGCGCGCCGTTCGATCCCGCTCATCGCCGAGCACGGGCGTTGGGAACATGCCGGGCAGCGGTACTTCGACGGCGAGGTCGAGCCGTGCATCAACGGCAGGACGATCGAGACCGGCGCCTACTTCGGGGTGGACGTCTCGCCGATCGTGGAGCGGATCCTCGGCGAGCGGCTCGCCGACGGCGGATGGAACTGCGAGGCCGAGAACGGATCTGTGCGCTCGTCGTTCGACACGACGATCAACGTGCTCGACGGGCTGCTCGAATTCGAGCGCGCGACCGGCGGGTCCGCCGCGGTGCGCGAGGCACGACGCCGCGGGGAGGAGTACCTGCTCGAGCGCGGCCTGTTCCGCCGCAAGAGCACCGGCGAGGTCGCCGATCCGGCGTATCTCGACTTCGCCTTCCCGTACTACTGGCGCTACGACGTGCTGCGCGCGCTCGACTACTTCCGGCGCTCGGGTGCGGAGCCGGATCCCCGGATGGCGGAGGCCGTGGACGTGGTGCGCGCGAAGCGGCAGCCGGACGGCCGCTGGTTGCTCGACCGCATCCATCCGGGCCGCGTCCACTTCGCCCTCGAGGGCCGGGTGGGGGAGCCGAGCCGCTGGAACACCCTCCGCGCGCTGCGGGTGCTCGACTGGTGGGAAGGCCGACCCCCCGCGGCCTCCTAATGCCGCGCCGATCTTGCACTTGTCATGGCCCAAACCGGGAAATTCGCCATGATAACTGCAAGATCGACGGGGGAGTGGCCGCGACGACACCACCTGTGGCAGACGGCGGCCCGGAGTCGGGTCTCGGACCGCCGCCGCCGCAGGCCGGTCGGCCCATCGGGTCCGTTTGCGTCGTCGGCCGGGGCTCGGCGGGCGGACCGTAGGGCTCGGCCCTATGGGGCGCCGGGACGAGCCGCGGCTTGAGGCAAGGCGGAGCGGCTCGTCCCGGCTCGGTGCGGGCACACCGGCCCGAACCGGGGAGGTCGCTCTCTCTAAGCGCCAACCCGGAAGGAGCGACCCGGAGACATACTTTCATG
>DATDJX010000232.1:0-5394 GCA_036520275.1 Asanoa sp. | reverse complement strand
CTGGCCGACGTGCCTGGGGAGCACGCGCGGCGCTGCCCGTCCTGCGCGCTCTACGTGCCGATGCAGCTCTCCCCGGCCGTGCTGGTGGCGGTCCGCCGGACGGCTCCCGTCGTCGACGGGCGGGAGCTGGCCCAGGCGCGCTGGTTCCCGCTCGACGCGCTGCCGGCCGAGCTCCCACCGCCGTACTCCATCTCGCGTTGGCTGATCGACGCCTCGGCGCTCACCGTCCATCCCGATCCCGCCCGTTCGTCGTCCGCGTGAGGAGGTAGCTCGGATGCGCTACATGCTGATCCACGCCACGTCGCGGGCGGTCGACCACGCCTGCCGGCCCGACGAGGGCGAGCTTCAGAAATGGATCGAGGAGATGGTCGCCCGTGGCGTGCTGGTCGACGGCGCGCCGCTGCGGCCGGCTTCGGACGCGACGAGCGTGCGGATACGCGACGGCGAGGTCGTCGTCCTCGACGGCCCGTTCGCCGAGACCAAGGAGGGCATCGCCGGCTTCGACATCGTCGACTGCGCCGACCTCGACGAAGCCCTGGAGGTCGCGGCGAAGCATCCGACGATCCGGCACGGCACGATCGAGGTGCGGCCGCTCTGGGTGTAGACGAGGTATTCCGGGCCGAGTGGGGGCGGATCGTCGCCACGCTCATCGGGTTCACGGGCGACTGGGACCTTGCCGAGGACTGCGCGCAGGACGCCTTCGCCCAGGCGGTGCGGCGTTGGCCGACCGAGGGTGTGCCGGACCGGCCGGGCGCCTGGCTGACCACGGTCGCCCGCAACCGGGCGCTGGACCGGCTGCGCCGGGGCGCGGTCGAGACGGCCAAGCTCCGTCAGGTCGCCACGCTCGCGGTCACCGAGGACGCCGACCCGATCGAGGAGATCCCCGACGACCGGCTCCGGCTGATGTTCACCTGCTGCCATCCGGCGCTGCCGATGAATGCGCGGGTCGCGCTCACCCTCCGTACGCTTGCGGGGCTCACCACGACGGAGATCGCGCGCGCCTTCCTGGTCTCCGAGGCGACGATGGCCAAGCGCCTGGTGCGCGCCAAGGCGAAGATCCGCAACGCCGGCATCCCGTACCGCGTGCCGCCCGCCCACCTGCTGCCCGACCGGATGACCGGCCTGCTCGCGGTGCTCTACCTGTTGTTCAACGAGGGTTACACCGCCACCGCGGGAGACGCGCTGGTGCGCGGCGAGCTGTGCGACGAGGCGGTGCGGCTGACCCGGCTGCTTACCCGGCTGATGCCCGACGAGCCGGAGGCGTTGGGCCTGCTCGCACTCATGCTGCTGCACGACTCGCGCCGACCGGCGCGCCTCGATGCGGCCGGCGACATCGTCCTGCTGGCCGACCAGGACCGCGCCCGCTGGGACCGCGCGGCCATCGCCGAGGGGCTGGACCACCTGCGCGCCGCGCTAAGGCTGGGCAGGACGGGCCCGTACCAGGTCCAGGCCGCGATCGCGGCCTGCCACGCGCTCGCCCCGCATCCGGACGCGACCGACTGGCCGCGCATAGCCCGGCTGTACGAGCAGCTCGAACGCCTGACGCCGACGCCGGTGGTGGCGCTGAACCGGGCCGTCGCGGTGGCGATGGCCGACGGGCCGGTGGCCGGCCTCGCGATCGTGGACGCGCTCGACCTGCCGGGCTACCACCTGCTGCCGGCCGTTCGGGCCGACCTGTTGCGACGACTGGGCCGCGACGCCGAGGCGGCCGACGCGTACCGGGAGGCGCTGGGGCTGGCGACGACCGCCGCCGAGCGCCGCCATCTCGAGATGCGGCTGGCCGAGGTGTCCTCCGCGCCCGGTCCCGTTCGTCGCGGGGGTGCCGACAGATCTACGTGACAGACCTAGAGGAGGCTCGTCGTGGCACTTCCCGAGATCGTCTCGGAGCAGGAGTGGCTGGTCGCGCGCAAGGCGCTGCTGGCGCAGGAGAAGGAGCTGACCCGGCGGCGCGACGGGCTCAACGCCGACCGGCGCCGGCTGCCCATGACGCGAGTGACCAAGCCGTACGTGTTCACCGGCCCCGCTGGCGAGGTCGGCCTGGTCGACCTGTTCGGCGGCAAGCGGCAGCTGGTGATCCAGCACGTGATGTTCGGCCCGGACTGGGACGAGCCGTGCCCGGGCTGCGCGGCGGGGCTGGACGAGTTCTCCGAAGGGCTCCGTACGCACCTCGCCGCCCGGCAGACCAGGTTCGCCGCGGTCGCCCGGGCGCCGTGGCCCAGGCTCTCGGAGATGCGGCAGCGCCGGGGCTGGGCGATGGACTTCTACTCGTCGTACGGCAGCGACTTCAACTACGACTACCACGTGACGCTGGACCCGTCCGTCGCACCGGTCCTGTTCAACTACCGGGACGCGGACGAGCTGCGGGCGAGCGGGCTCGGGTGGGCCGCCGACGGCCCGGGCGAGCAGCCCGGCGTGAGCTGCTTCCTGCGCGACGGGGACGCGGTGTTCCACACCTACTCGACGTTCGGCCGCGGTACCGAGGGGATCGGCGACGCGTACGGGTTGCTGGACCTCACCGCGCTGGGCCGGCAGGAGGCGTGGGAGGAACCGAAGGACCGCGTCGAGCAGCCGCACGGCGCCATGCCGTCCTTCGCGGAAGGGGAGAGCTGATGCCGACCGCAGAACGGAACACCCCGACGTCGGCTCGCCCGAGGCGACCGCGGCGCCTTGGCTAGCGGGCGGGCAGCAGGGGTGCCAGGTGACGGGGCGGGGGCGAGCCGTGGGCGAGCATCGCGTCGTGCCAGCAGCGCATCGACACGGCGGCGGGCTTGCCGGCGGCGAGATCCTTCACCTCGGCGTAGCCGACGAAGTACGTCGACAGCTGTGTGGAGGTGAGCAAGGCCCGGCGCCACTTGCCCGCCGCCTCCCCCTCCTCCTGGAAGCCGGGGCCGGTCATCAGCGCCATCGCATCGGCCTCGGTCATCCCGTCGGCGTGCACGGCCTGGTCGAGCAGGGCATTGATCGACATCCGTAGCTGCATCTTGAGCTGCTGCAGCCGGATCGGCAGGCCGCCGAATCCGAGGTCCGCCATGGTCTCCTCGGCGTACACCGCCCAGCCCTCGACAAACGGGCCGGACGTGCCGAGCGAACGCACCCGGGTGCTGCCGCGGAACCGCCGCGAGTGGGCGAGCTGGAGGAAGTGGCCCGGCATCGCCTCGTGCACGGTGAGGTTGCGGACCATGTGGTTGTTGTACTCGCGGTAGAACGACTCCACCCGCTCGGGCGACCAGTCGGCTGGCGTCGGTGAGATGCAGTAGAACGTCGGGACGTCGGCGATCTCCAGCGCGCCGGGCGCGTCGCAGTAGGCGACCGCCACGCCCCGGGCGAACTCCGGCATCTCCTGGATCACGCACGGGTCGTCGACGAGCGAGACGATCTCCCGGGACCGGACGAAGTCGGTCGTCTCGGCGAGTGTGTGCTTGGCGAGGTCGACGATTGTGCCGTTGTCCGGGTGCTCGTCGGCGAGCATGGCCAGCGCCCGGCGTACGGTCTCGTCGGTCTCCGGGCCGCCGGCCAGCTGGGCCGCGGCGGCGCGCAGCTCGGCGCCGACCCGCTCGAGGTTGGCCTGGGCGCGCTCGCGCACCTGTGTCGCGGTGAGCTCGGTGTCGAGGGTGTGCCAGAGGCGCGCCTCCCAGAGCCGGCGGCCGAGCCGGGGGTCGCGGCCATCGGCCGGCTGCGCCCGCAGCCAGTCGGCGAAGGCTTCGAGGGCGTGGACGGCAGTCTCGGCGACCGACGTGACCTCGGCCCGCAGTGCCGGCTCCCGGTCCAGCAGCGGCGGCACCTCGTCGCGAACCAGCGCGGCCGTGCCCTCGATCTGGCCGGCGGCCGTCTCGACGTGGATCCGTGGCATCGCGCCGAGCGTGGCGCGGGCGGCGGCCATCGCGTCGGGCACCCCCGCGAGGCGACCGGCGAGGCTGCGCAGCCGTTCGTCGAGCGGTGCGAACGGCCGTGCGATCAGCGCGTAGAGCAGGTCACCCGGATTGTGTGCCATCGGGTCCCACTCGTGTCCGCGCACCTCGGTCAGCTCGAACAGCGCCCGGTCGACGCGGGCGCTGAGGATCGCGTGGTCGACCCGGTCCTGCGGGTCGAGCGCCTCTTCGTCCACTTCGGACAGCGCCGTGGACGCGTCGCGCAGCATCTCGACCCGGGCGGCGACGCCGTCCGCGGACTGGTCGGGCAGGCGGTCGTCGAGGCGATGGTCGCCGGCGTTGGTGGCGAGCGCGGGGTCGCTGTCGAGCAACGCGTCGACGATCCGCTCGGCTAGCGGCACGAACTCCGGCATGGGGATCAAGCTACGCGACGAGTGCGGCCAGCCGCTGGACCGCGCCGGCCAGGCGGTCGGGGGTCTGGCCGGCGTAGCCGAGGATCAGCCCGGGCTGGCCAGGCTCGCCGAGGCGGGTCGAGGACAGCGGGAGCGGGCTGAGACCCGCGTCGTGGGCGCGGGCCGCGACGGTGACGTCGTCGACGCCGTCGGGCAGCTCGACCACGAGGTGCAGACCCGCGGCGACGCCGCCGACCCGTACGCCCGGGAGGTGCCGCGCGAGGGCCGCGACCAGCGCGTCGCGGCGCTGCCGGTGTGCGCGGCGGGCCCGGCGCAGGTGCCGGTCGTACCCGCCGGTGGCCAGCAGGTCGGCGAAGGCCAATTGTTCGAGCACCGGGCCGCCCAGGTCGGCCGCCGCCTTGCGGGCATGCACCGCCGCGCGGTGGTCCGCCGGTACGGCCAGCCAGCCCAGCCGCAGCGCCGGGGCGAGCGCCTTGCTGACCGACCCGAGGTAGGCCACGGCGTCCGGCGCCAGCCCCTGCAGGCACCCGACCGGGTCGCGGTCGTAGCGGAACTCGGCGTCGTAGTCGTCCTCCACGACAAGGCCGCCGGTGCGGCGGGCCCAGTCGACGAGCGCGGCCCGCCGGTGCGGCGCGAGCACGACGCCGGTCGGGAACTGGTGGGCGGGCGTCACGAACACGGCCCGCAGGCTCGTGCGTTCGAGTGCCGCGACGTCCAGGCCGTCGGCATCCACCGGCACCGGCTCCAGCCGCAGGCCGTGCGCCTCCAGGTGGCCGCGGATGCCCGGGCTGCCCGGGTCCTCCAGCCCGATCGCGGTCACCCCGTGGTCGCGCAGCGCCTGGGCGACCAGCGCGAACGCCTGCGCCGCGCCGGTGGTGACGACCAGGTGCTCGGGGCCGTCGAGCCGGGCGGCGCGGACCCGGCCCAGGTAGCCGGCCAGCTCGGCGCGCAGCCGCGGCGCACCGGCCGGGTCGCCGTACGCGAGGTCGGCGTCGCTGGCGGCAGCGAGCGCCCGCTCGTACGACCGCCGCCAGGTCGCCCGGGGAAACATCCCGAGGTCCGGCAGCCCCGGCCGCAGCACTTCCCCGCCATCCACCCCGGCGCCTCGGATG
>DATDJX010000231.1:0-11630 GCA_036520275.1 Asanoa sp. | reverse complement strand
CGCCGAACAGCCGAGCCGCCGCGTCGAGGTGCGCCGACGACGCCGGGTAGTCGCCCCGCTCGCGCGCAACCGAGCCGAGGGTCAGCTCGACTCGCGCCTCGCCCAGGAGGTCGCCGGCGACCCGGCAGGCGACCCGGGCGGCTTCCGCGAACGCGGCCGCGGCGTCGTACTCGCAGAGCAGCATCGCGAGCATGGCCGCGCCGGCGCCGGCCCGGGCGCGCAGCGGCGCCGGCGCGTCCGGATGCCGGGCCAGCGCGGCGGCGAGCCACCGCCGGCCGTCGCGGTAGTGACCCTCCAGCCGGCAGTAGCTGGCGAGCGCGGCGGCCAGCCGCAGATCGGCGTACGGCTCGGCAGCCGCGCCGGCCTCGGACAGCCAGCCCATCGCGGCGCGCAGGTTGGCCGCGTCGCGGCGTAGGCGGGCAAGCCAAACGCCCTGGTTGGCGCCGCGCAGCTCGCTGTCGGCGCGCTCGGCGAGGCCGAGAAAGTAGCGGGCGTGCCCGCGCCGCGCGGACGCCTCGCCGTCACGCGACGCGAGCCGGTCGAGGGCGTGGCGGCGGATCGGCGCGAGCATCCGGTAGCGCGGGCTCCCGCCGCCGGAGGGCACCGCCTCGACGAGCGAGGCCTCGAGCAACGCGTCGAGCCGGTTCGGCGGGCCCGGGCCGCCGACGGCGAGGCCGGCTTCGGCGTCGAACCCCCCGGCGAACACGGCGAGCCGGTCGAACAGCCCGCGGGCTCCCGCCGACAGCTGGTCCACACTGGACTCGACGGCGGCCGCGACGGTGCGATGACGGGCCGGCGCGGTCGGGTCCGGGCTGCGTAGCAGCCGCAGGTCGGTCTGGAGCCGGTCGACGATCTCGGGCACGGTCAGCAGCGGCGTACGGGCCGCGGCCAGCTCGATCGCGAGGGGCAGGCCGTCGAGCTCGGCGCAGAGCCGGGCGACGGCGTCGGCGTCGGCCGCCGCCACCGCCCGGCCGGTGCGGGCCCGGGCACGGTCAAGGAACAGCCGGCTCGCGGGGCGCTCGGCGAGGCCGGCCAACGTGTGCCCGGTGCCCGGCTCCGGTCCGGCCAGCGGCGGCACCGCGACCGTCGCCTCCGCCGGGATGCGCAGCGCGATCCGGCTCGTGGCGAGGATGCGCAGGCGCGCGCACCGGGCCAACAGCCGCCCCGCGATCTCGGCCGCACCGGCGACCAGGTGCTCGCAGTTGTCGAGCACCAGCAGGATCGAGCTCGAGCCGATCTCGTCGGCGACCACGTCGATGGCGTCGCGGCCGGCCTCGTCGCGCGCGCCAAGCGCCGCGGCCACCGCGTCGGGCACCCGCATCGGGGTGTCTACGACGCTCAGGTCGACGAACCAGGCGCCGACCGGCTCGGGACGGCCCTCGCCGTCTACCGCCGCCATCCAGGTCGCCGTGGCAATCGCGAGCCGGGTCTTGCCGCTGCCGCCCGGACCGGTCAGCGTGACGAGCCGGTGCGTGCCGAGTTCGCCGACGATCAGCGCGAGCAGCTCGTCACGGCCGATCAGTGGGGTCAGCGGCACGGGCAGGTGCCGCGCTCGGCCCCGCCGCCTGGTCGGCGCGGCCGTTCGGCGGGGCCGTTCGGGGCGGCCGGCCGTGCGTCGGCCGCCGGCAGGTCGCCGCCCGCCCACCATTCGGCCAGGCCGCAGGCCTGAGCCAGCTCGCCCACCGCGCGGAGCCGGCCGCCCGGCTCGACGCCGAGGTCGTCGGCGAACGTCGCGGTCGCCCGGGCGTACGCGTCGGCGGCCACTCGCCGTCCCCGGCCGAACGCGGCGGCGGTGACCAGCAGCTCCCACAGCCGCTCGCGCAGCGGGTGGCGGCGCAGCGCCCGTTCCAGCTCCTGCGCCGCCTGCCGGGCGGCCGCCTGTACGGCCGCGCCGGCGTCGACCACGGCGGCGTCGGCGGCCGGGCCGCCGGCGGCGGCGAGGGCCACGGCGACGGTGCGCAGCGCGCAGGCCCACCGGTCCTCGACCGCCGCCGCGCGCATCTGCACCAGCCGGGTGCGCTCGGCGGCCGCCCAACCCCGGGGGTTGAAGGCGCAGCCCGCGAGGGGCTCGCCGTCGAGGTCGACGTCCCATTGATCGAGAGCGGCAGTGAACAGGTCACCCGCCTGCGCCACGTCGCCGGCGGCGAGCCGCTCGCGAGCACGGGCGACGAGCTGGGCGAACCGGGACGCGTCGACCTCCCGGCCGGCGAGCCGCAGCGCCACGCCGCCGGCGTCGAGCGCGAGCAGGTCGCCCCCGCCGGCCCGGCGCAGCACCGTTGCCAGCTCGGCGACCGTCGTATCCAGCCGGCCGCCCGACCCGGCACGCGGCGGCGGCGCCGGCCACAGGGCGGCGGCGAGCAGGTCGCGGGAGACGCGTTCACCGGATCGCAGGCCGAGCACCGCCAGCAAGTCGTGGACCGGCCCGGACAACGACACCTCGGTGCCGGCGACGACGAGGCGGACCCGACCCAGCAGGCGCAGCTCGGCGCGGGCGGGGTCATCCCCGTCCGCCGCACCTTGCCCTTCGGGACCGGTCTGCCGCACCTGGGCGTCCTCGCCTTCGCACGCTCCGGGGGTAGTGTGCGCGCCGATCGGTGGGCCGGTCAGCCTCCGTTCGGACCGGGCCGCCCGCGAACCGACGATCCCGCGCTGACCGCGCAGCGCTCCCGCCTCACGCCGGTGGCCGCCAGTCGGCGGCCGCCGTAGCGGCGCTGCCCAGCAGTCGCGGCGTGATCGCGCCGAGGGCCGCGTCGCGGGCCCGCAGGGCGAGCCGGCCGCGGGTCTGCAATACCGCGGACATCCGCCTCGTCTGCCGGACCACGGTCGCGACGCGCGGACGCCGACTGCGGTCGTACCACTCGATCGCGGCGGTGAGCGCCCGACCCGGTGCCGCCGCGCGGACCGTCGCGGCCAGGGTGGCCGCGTCTTCGAAGGCGAGGCAGGCGCCCTGCCCGAGGTGGTGGGGCATGGCATGGGCGGCGTCGCCGAGCAGGACCGTGCCGCCGGTGCCCCCGGCGCGGGCATAGCAGCGGGGCAGCGGCCGCAGTTCCCGCACCTCTTGCTGGACGAGGTCCTCGGGCTCGGTGGCGGCGAGCAGGTCACCGATCGGCGCGTGCCAGTCGGCGTACCAGCGGCGCAGCAGGCCGAGCTGGGTGGCCGGCGGCTCGGGCCGCGCGGCGCCCGCGGCGGTCGCCACCCAGTAGACGCCGCGCTCCCCCAGCGACGCGGCGACGAAGCGGTAGCCGGCGCCGAGCGTCTCGCCGCCTACTGGCCGTTCGCTGGGCAGCCGCGGCGCCCGGTACCACGGGATGACCGCGCGCCACGCCGTGCAACCGGAACTGACCACTGTGGACTCCGGTGCGACGAGCGCGCGGATCGCGCTGTCCGCGCCGTCGGCCGCGACGACGAGGTCGGCGTCGACCAACTGCCGGCCGTCGTCGACGGCCGGCCGGTCGCCGACGCCGGAGGACAGGGCACGCACGGCGATGCCGGTGCGGATGTCGACCCGCTCGCCGAGGCCGGCGATGAGCGCGTCGTGCAGGTCCTCGCCGTGCACCACGACCGGGCCACGGTGCGGCGAGACCGGCCGGGGCTGGACGAGCCACTGCCCGTCGGGGCGCCGGATGCCGCTGGCCGTCAGCGGGGTGCCGATCGCGTCGAGGCCGGCGCCCAGGCCGAGGGCGCGCAGCGCACGGATGCCGTTGGGCCACAGCACGAGCGCGGTCCGGCCTGGTCGGACCCGTTCGTCGCGCTCGAACAGCGTGACCCGCCAGCCCGAGCGGGCCAGCGCGCCCGCCACGGCCAGCCCGCCGATGCCCGCGCCAACCACCACGGCCGTACGCGTGGGCTCGCCGCCCATAGGCACCGCCTTTCCTGGGCTCGCGCCGTCGTCGTGCCGGCTCAGCGACCGGTGGAGGTGCCGCGGTGCGGGCCGGTCGCGCGGGCGTCCTGCGGATCGTCGTCTCCGGTCACCGTCGCAGCCTCGTCGGCCGGGTCGTCGTCGCCGTCCTCGTCGGGGAGCTTCCCGGTCGCCCGGTAGGCCTCGAACCGGCGCTCGTCGACCACCCGGTAGCCGATCGGCGTCGTGGCGGCCGCCCGCTTGGTCCGCGCCGAGACGTCGACCTGGGAGACGTCGCTGGTCGTCGGGCCGGTCTCCGGCGCGGGCTGCTCGGGCAGGATGGGCACGACGTACTCCCGCGGGCCGCGCACCCGCAGGAAGTAGACGAGCGCGCCGAGGAACACGGCGGCCGCGGTGAACACGTTGAGGCGGATGCCGAGCACGTGGGTGGCCGGGTCGTCGCGCAGCATCTCGATCCAGAACCGGCCGAGCGTGTAGCCCATGACGTACAGCGCGAAGGCGCGGCCGCGGCCGAACTTCCATCTCCGGTCGGCCAGGAAGACGAAGACGGCGACCGCGACGTCCCAGAGCAGCTCGTACAGGAAGGTGGGATGGTAGAGGCCGGCCCGCAGGACCGGCTCGCCATCGGTGCCGGTTGTCGGCTGGCCGGCGCTGTTCATCTCGTGGACCCGCAGCCCCCACGGCAGCGTCGTCGCGCGCCCGTAGAGCTCGTTGTTGAACCAGTTGCCCACCCGCCCCACGGCTTGCGCAAGCGGCAGGCCGGGCGCGAGGGCGTCGGCGGCGACCGACAGCGGGATCCCGATCTGTCGGCAGCCGAGCCAGGCCCCCAGCGCGCCGCCCGCGACCGCGCCCCAGATGCCCAGGCCGCCCTTCCAGATCTGCAGCGCCTCGAGCGGGTTGCCGCCGGACCCGAAGTAGTCGCCGGGCGAGGTGATGACGTGGTAGATCCGCGCACCGATGATCCCGAACGGCACCGCCCACACCGTGATGTCCAGCGAGGCCCACGGTGCGACGCCCCGACGGCGCAGGCGGACCTCCATCACCAGGCAGGCGATGACGATGCCGGCGATGATGCACAGGGCGTACGCCCTGATGGGGATGGGCCCGAGGTGCCAGACGGCGGATGCCGGGCTCGGGATGGCGGCGAGGTTCACGGATGCACACGCTACCGTCGCGGCCGGCCTCCACGGCACCCCGGGTTCGGACCCGCGGACGCACCGTCCGTGGTTGGCATCGGCGGGCTGCTGACGCGCGCCACCGCCCGTCGTAGGCTTCTTGGCTATGAACTCCCTCACATCCGCGGTCGCCGCGGTCGTCACCGACGACGCCGGCCGCGTGCTGCTGTGCCAGCAGAGTCAGGGACACCGCCGGTGGGGACTGCCCGGCGGCAAGGTCCGTCAGGCGGAGAGCCCGATCCGTGCGGCGATCCGCGACATCATGGAAGAGACCGGAACAGACGCCCAGCTGGTCGACCTGGTGGGCATCTACCAGCTGACCGGCCAGTCGCTGCCCGACCTCGTGGTCCACGTGTTCCGCGGCCGCGTCGCCGCCGGCGAGGTCGTCCTCAACGCACCCGGGCGCATCTGCCGCCTCTCCTGGCACGACCCGGACAACCTTCCCGAGCCGATGACGCCGACGACCCGCACCGCCATCGCCGACGCGGTGGCCGGACGGTCCGGCGTGTTGCGCTCGGTCGCCCGCGACGCCGAGCCCGAGATTCCGGACGCGGCGCCCGAGCCGGGCATCGCGGCCACCGGCGACGAGCTCGTCGCCGCACTCGCGAGCTGATCCGACAGCTCCCTAGCGACGGACCGCCCGTACCCCCGCGGCCAGGTCCGCCGTCAGCGTGCGCAACGCGTCGAGCCCGGCCGCCTCGGCGTCCGCGTCGAGCAGGCAGCGGACCAGCGCGCTGCCCACGATCACGCCGTCCGCGTACGAGCCGACCTGAGCGGCCTGCGCACCGTCCCGCACCCCCAGCCCGACCCCGACCGGGAGGTCGTTGGCGACCGCGCGCACCCGCGCGACCAGCTTCGGCGCCGCCGAGGAGGTCTGTTCGCGTGCGCCGGTGACGCCCATGACCGCGGTGGCGTAGACGAAGCCCCGGCACTGGGCGACGGTCATCGCGATCCGGGCGTCGGTCGACGACGGCGAGACCAGGAAGGTGCGGTCGAGGCCGTGCGCGTCGGCGGCGGCGATCCACTCCTGCGCCTCGTCGGGGATGAGATCCGGCGTGATCAGGCCGGTTCCGCCGGCCGCGGCGAGGTCGCGCGCCCACCGGTCGACGCCGTACCGCTCGATCGGGTTCCAGTAGGTCATGGTCACGACCGCCGCGCCCGACGCCGCGACCGCCTCGATGATCCGCAACGCGTCGGCGGTCCGGACGCCGCCGGCGAGCGCGATGTCGCTGGCCCGCTGGATGACCGGGCCGTCCATGACCGGATCGGAGTACGGGATCTCCAGCTCGACCACGTCGACGCCGGCCCCGACCATCGCCTTCATCGCGGCGATGCTGCCCCGCACCGTCGGGAAGCCCGCCGGCATGCAGCCGACCAGCACCGCCCGGCCCTCGGCGCGGGCCTTCTCGAACGCCACCGCGATCGTCATCAGAGCCTGCCTGAGTCCGCGATCGCGGGGCTCCCCCGTCGCCGTCCGCCCGCAACCAGCCCGCCGGTCGGCTCACTCCTCGCGCTCACGCAAGGATCCCGAAGTAGCTGCCGGCGGTGTGCACGTCCTTGTCGCCGCGGCCGGACAGGTTGACCACCACCGTGGGCCGGCGGCCGAGCGCCCGCTCGAGGGTGGGAACGACCCGCAGCGTGCCAGCGAGCGCGTGCGCGCTCTCGATGGCCGGGATGATGCCCTCGGTGCGACACAGCAGCTGGAAGGCCGCCATGGCCTCGGCGTCGGTCACCGGCTCGTAGGTCACGCGGCCGATGTCGTGCAGCCACGCGTGCTCCGGACCGACGGCCGGGTAGTCGAGGCCTGCGGAGATCGAGTGTGAGTCGAGCGTCTGCCCGTCCTCGTCCTGCAGCACGAACGTGCGGGCGCCGTGCAGCACGCCCTTCGAGCCGCCGGTGATCGACGCGGCGTGCCGGCCGGTGTCGACGCCGTCGCCGCCGGCCTCGAACCCGTAGAGCCGCACGCCCTCGTCGGGCACGAACGCGTGGAAGATGCCGATCGCGTTGGAGCCGCCGCCGACGCACGCGGCGACCGCGTCGGGCAGCGCACCGGCCAGCTCGAGGCACTGGGCCCGCGCCTCCGTGCCGATGCCGCTGACGAACTCGCGGACCAGCTCCGGGAACGGATGCGGACCGGCGGCCGTACCGAGCAGGTAGTGAGTCGTGTCGACGGACGCCACCCAGTCGCGCAGGGCCTCGTTGAGCGCATCCTTGAGGGTGCGCGAGCCGTTGGTGACCGGGACGACGGTGGCACCGAGCATCCGCATCCGGGCCACGTTGAGCGCCTGGCGCTCGGTGTCGATCTCGCCCATGTAGACCACGCACTCGAGATCGAGGTACGCGGACGCGGTGGCCGCCGCGACGCCGTGCTGTCCGGCGCCGGTCTCGGCGATCACCCGCTGCTTGCCCATCCGCTTGGTCAACAGCGCCTGGCCGAGGACGTTGCGCACCTTGTGCGCCCCGGTGTGCAGCAGGTCCTCGCGCTTGAGCAGGATTCGCGCGCCGGCGTGCTCGGACAGCCGCCGGGCTTCGTACAGCCGCGACGGCGTACCGGCGTAGTCGGTCATCATGTCGGCGAGCGTGGCGGCGAACGCGGGGTCGGCCATGGCCTCCCGGTAGGCCTTCTCCAGCTCGTCGAGCGCCGCGACGAGCGCCTCCGGGACGAACCGGCCGCCGAACGGGCCGAAGTGACCGGACGCATCGGGCAGCGCGCGCGCCGTGCTGGTCATGCCGTCGCCCCGCTCGGGTCGGTGCGGCGCAGGCGGCTCGGTTCACCGGGTCGCGGACCCACGCCGTGAGGCAGCCGACCGAGCCGGCCGGTTGGCTCGCCGCGTTCGCTCATCGGACCGGTCGGGGCGTCGCGGGGTGGTTGCCGGCGTTGACCAGCTCGGCGACCGCGTCCCGGGGGCTCTTCTGCGTGACGAGGCCCTCGCCGACCAGCACCGCGTCGGCGCCGGCCGAGGCGTAGCGGATGAGGTCGTGCGGACCGCGCACGCCGGACTCGGCGATCTTCACGACGCTGTTGGGCAGGCCGGGCGCGATCCGCTCGAACACCGACCGGTCGACCTGCAGGGTGCGCAGGTCGCGTGCGTTGACCCCGATCACCCGGGCGCCGGCCTCGAGCGCGCGGTCGGCCTCCTCCTCGGTGTGCACCTCGACCAGCGCGGTCATGCCCAGCGACTCGACCCGCTCCAGCAGGCCGGTCAGGACGTTCTGGTCGAGGGCGGCAACGATCAGCAGCACCATGTCGGCGCCGTGTGCGCGCGCCTCGTGCACCTGGTAGCTGGACACCACGAAGTCCTTGCGCAGCACCGGGACGTCGACGGCGGCGCGCACCGCGGCGAGGTCGTCGAGCGAGCCCCCGAACCAGCGGCCCTCGGTGAGCACGCTGATGCAGTGGGCGCCGCCGCCCGCGTACTCGCCGGCCAGGTCGGCCGGGTCGGGGATCTCGGCGAGCTGGCCCCGCGACGGTGACGACCGCTTCACCTCCGCGATCACCGCGACGCCCGGGCGGCGCAGCGCGGCGTGGGCGTCGCGGGATGGCGGCGCGGTCGCCACCATCCGCTTCAGCGCCTCGAACGGGACGGCCTGTTGGCGGAGCTCGACGTCTTCGCGCACACCGGCGAGGATCTCGTCGAGAACACTGTCGGCCTTGGCCCCGGCCGGATCGGCGCTGTCGTCGCCCTGCGGATGGTCACCGCTCACCAACGGACTCCCCTCTCCGGGTGTCATGCGCCCGACTCTAGAAGGCGGCGCCGCCCGGACGACGTTCGGGGTATGGCGCGCCTCACCATGTGCGGTGGGGCATAATGAGCCGCCCGTCCTGGCCTGCGGCGACCCGGCGACGGCCTGCACCATAGCGGTCACGCGGGTGTCACAGCGGCGAAACCGCCCGGGCGGACAGTGAACGTGAGGCACACTGATCTGCGGTGCAAGCCGCCCACGCGATCACGAACCGGGGCCGACCATGAGCATGACACCGTCGCCGCAAGCGACCGGACTCGCCGACCTTCCGCGCGCCGTGCTGTCCGTCGCGGCGGGCATGATCGACACCATGGAACGCGCCGTCGTGGGCGAGGCGCGGGTGCGCACCGCACGCGGCAACGCCTGGGAGGCCGTGCTGGCCGACCGGGCCCGCGCGCACCAGCGCGACGAGATCCGGCGCCAGGTCGCTCATCGGAGCGTGGGGTCCTCGCCGCGGTCCAAGGCGGTCCACGCGTCCGGTTCCCTGGCGCTGGGCCGCCGGTCGTAGCGGGTGCCCATGTGCGGCCAGCGCTGGCCGCGCGCGACCGTGGACAGGCCGCCGGCGAGCACGAGGAGGCCGCCGGCCGCGCACAGCGCGGGCCACCACGTCTGGGCCGCGCCCACCCCGGCCACGCCCGCGCCGGCGAGACCCAGGCCGACGAGCACGAGCAGCACGCCGACCAGGCGCCGCCCGAAGCCGCGGGTCGCGAGCACCGCCCCCGCGCCGGCGAGGCCGACGACCGCGAGAGCGGCGAGGCCGGGCATCACCTGATTGCCGGTCTCCCTGGTGGTCGATGGCGGCAGCGGGGCGACCCGGTGGATCACGGTCTCGTTCCAGGTCCGGGTGGCGGCGAACCAGGCCACCGCGGCGCCGACGGCGCAGAGCGCGACGGCCAGCGCGAGGGCTCTGCGCCGGACGTTCACCTGGCCGCACGCAGCGTTTCGGCGGCCGCGATGGCCGCGAGGACGGCGGCGGCCTTGCTCTGCGTCTCCCGCTCCTCGGCGGCCGGGTCGGAGTCGGCGACGATGCCGGCGCCGGCCTGCACGTAGGCACGGTTGCCACGCAACAGGGCCGTCCGGATGGCGATGGCCATGTCGAGGTCGCCGCCGAAGCCGAAGTAGCCCACCGTGCCGCCGTAGACGCCTCGTCGGGTCGGCTCGAGCTCGTCAATGATCTCCATGGCGCGTACCTTCGGCGCCCCGGACAGGGTGCCGGCCGGAAACGTGGCGGCGAGCGCGTCGAAGGCGGACCGGTCGTCGCGCAGCGTGCCGACCACCGTCGAGACGATGTGCATGACGTGGCTGTACCGCTCGATGGTCGCGAACTCCGGCACCTCGACCGTGCCCGGCGCGCACACCCTGCCGAGGTCGTTGCGGCCGAGGTCGACGAGCATGACGTGCTCGGCGCGCTCCTTCGGGTCGCGGATCAGCTCGGCCGCGAGGGCGCCGTCGTGCTCGGGCGTCGCGCCCCGTGGCCGGGTGCCCGCGATCGGGTGCAGGAGCGCCTTGCGCTGGCGGGTGACCTTGAGGTGCGCCTCCGGCGATGAACCGACGATGTCGAAGTCGTCGAAGCGCAGCAGGTACATGTACGGGCTCGGATTCGTGGCGCGCAGCACCCGGTAGACGTCGAGCGGGTCGGCGGTGGTGTCGCGCTCGAACCGTTGCGACACCACGATCTGGAAGCACTCCCCGGCCCGGATCGCCTCCTTGGCCTTGTCGACGGCCTTGGGATAGTCGCCGTCCGGCGTGCGGCTGGTGATCCGCTCGGGTGGCGGCCGCTCGACGGTCGAGATCATCGGCGGGGTGGGCCGGGACAGGGCGGTGGTCATCGCGTCGAGGCGGCCGATGGCGTGGTGGTAGGCGGCCGTGACCTCGGCATCGGTGGCCCGCTCGGGCAGGATCGCGTTGGCGACGAGGGTGGCTGACCCTTCGTAGTGGTCGAGCACGACCAGGTCGGTGGCGAGCATCATGCCGAGCTCGGGCACCTCCAGGTCGTCGTACGCGAGCGACGGCAGCCGCTCGAAGCGCCGGACCAGGTCGTACGACAGGTAGCCGACCATTCCGCCGGTGAGCGGCGGGAGGTCGGCATCCTGCGCGTCCTCGCTGGTGAGGGCGTCTATCGTCTGCTTCAGCGCGGCGACCGGGTCGCCGGTGGTCGGCAGGCCCTCGGGCGGCGCGCCGAGCCAGTGCGCCTCGCCGTGACGCTCGACGAGGGTGGCGACGCTGCGCACGCCGACGAACGAGTAGCGCGACCAGGCCGTTCCGGCGGGGCCGGCGCCCTGCTCGGCGGACTCGAGCAGGAACGTGCCCGGGCCGCCGGCGAGCTTGCGGTAGACGCCGACGGGCGTCTCGCCGTCGGCGAGCAGGCGGCGGGTGACCGGCACGACCCGGCGGCGGGCGGCGCTCTCGGCGAACCGGTCCTGCGTCGGCGTGACGGCGCCGCTCGTCACGGCGTCTCCACCATGAGGACGTCCTGGAAGCAGGTGGGCGCGCCGGTGTGGCAGGCCGGTCCGACCTGGTCGACGGTGAGCAGCAGCGTGTCGCCGTCGCAGTCGAGGACAGCCTCCTTGACGTACTGGTGGTGGCCGCTCGTCTCGCCCTTGACCCAGTGCCGTTGCCGGCTGCGCGACCAGTACGTGGCGCGGCCGGTGCGCAGCGTGCGGTGCAGCGCCTCGTCGTCCATCCACGCCAGCATCAGCACCTCGCCGTCGTCGTGCCGGCGCACGATGGCCGGGATCAGGCCGTCCGCGGTGCGCTTGAGACGCGCGGCGATGGCGGGGTCGAGAGTCGTGTCGGGTACAGCCACCGTTCGATTGTTCCGCACGGCTCCGCGGGGCCGTGCGGGGCCCGTG
>DATDJX010000230.1:0-3944 GCA_036520275.1 Asanoa sp. | reverse complement strand
GCGCTGATGCGCCGGCTCGTCAGGCCCAACAGGTCCGCGCAAGCTCGCTGGACCGACGGCATCGCCGTGCTCGTGGTGGCCGGTCTCCTGATCGGGAACACCGTGCGCATGAGCGGAGGCGATGACTCGGGCTCCGACCCCTGGAGGAGCGGCCAGGGCGCCCAGATGAAGGCCGGTTTCATCGACGGCTGCCAGGCCACGTCGGCCACCTTCGTGGACTGCGGCTGCGCCTTCGAGCACCTGACGAGCTCACCGCCGTATGACACCCCCTCCGGCCTCGCGACCCTGGCCGGGCCCGTCCGGATCGCTCAGCAGACCGGAAAGCCGCGCGACATCCCCGACGTGCTCGTGTCGGCGATGCAGTCCTGCCTGCTCAGCGAGCCGTCGGCGGCGAGCTGAGCGAGTCGGGCCGCAGCAAGGCGAGCGCCCCGACGGCGACGAACAACACGAGCGACACCACGCCGATCGCGAGCAGCGCGTCCTCCCCGAACATGGTCAGCGGCACGCCCAGGACGAGCAGAGCGACCGCGGCGGCCGGCAGCCGGCGCGGCCCTGTCGCCGCGTGGCCCTCGGGGGTCTCCTCGACCGTGGCCGCCGCCGGATCGAACCGTCCCCGCAGCTGGAGGGCGTAGAGCAGCAGCAGCGAGGGCACCAGGATGACGAGCCCGGCGCCGATCGAGATCAGCAGAGCCACGAGCGTGGAGTGGCCCGCGGCGCCCTCTTCGACGGTGAGCCCCGGCAGCAGATCGGGTCGCTGCGCAAGGCCCCAGCCCGCGACGACCGCGGCCACCGCCAAGGCCGCCGACACCCTGGCCGGCTCGTAGCGCCCGGCCCGCACGAGGCCGAGGGTGGCGATCCCGGCGGCGGCCGAGACCAGCACCGCCGCAAGTCCTGCTCCGCTCGTGAGGTCGTCGAACAGGGCACGAGCGTCCGATCGCAGCACGACCAGGCCGACGATGGCGAGGGCGCCGGTGACCACCCCCATTGCCAGCGCGCGCTTGCGGAAGGCGAGCGCCAGCTCCGGCTCGCGGTTCCGATGCGCGTCGCCGGCGAGATAGACGGCCGCGAGGTAGCCGGACGTGGCCACGGCGAGCACGCCGATGGTGATCGACGTCGGATTCAGCCAGCTGGTGGCGAGGTCGCCCGCGGCGTTCCCGACCGGCACCTCGCCGGCCGCGATGCCCCCGATCGCGGTGCCCAGGGCGAAGGGAGTGAGGATCGACGACGCGCCGAACACGAACCCGGTCGCGCCCTCCGTATCGCGATCCTGGGGGGCGCCGCTCCGCAGGGCGTACGCGGTGCCGCGCATGATGATCCCGACGGCCGCTATGAAGAGCGGGACCGCGAGCGTCGACGCGATCGACCCGAACGCGGTCGGATACGCGGTCCACGTGACCACGAGGACGAAGATCAGCCAGACGTGGTTCGCCTCCCAGACGGGCGCCATGGCGTGGTAGGTGAAGTCGCGGATCGGCCGTCCTCTAGGTCCCCGGCCGGCGAGGAGGTACCAGAGTCCCGCGCCGAAGTCGGCGCCCGCGAACACGATGTACGCGGCGATGCCGACCAGGATCAGCAGGGCGGGAACGTCAGCGAGCGCCATGGGACTCCAGGATCGGCGGAGGCTCGTCCGGAACGTCGAGGGGGCTCTGCGAGAGCCTGTGCAAGATCCAGGCGACGGCGCCGCCCAGGGTGAGGTAGACGACGACGAGCGTCGCGTAGCCCACGGGAATGCCGCCCGCGCCGGTTACGGCATCCGACGTTCGCATCACGCGGTAGACCACCCAGGGCTGGCGGCCGACTTCCGTTGTGACCCACCCCGCGACCAGGGCGACCACGGACAGCGGGCCGGCGCCCACCACCCCCCAGAGGAACCAGCGCGACTCCACGAGGCGACGCCGCCTGAACCACGTGACCAGGTGGACGACGCCGAGCAGCGCGAGCAGCGTCCCGATGCCGACCATCGTCTGGAAGGCGACGCGCACCACGTTCACCGGCGGGCGGTCCTCCTCCGGCACCGCCTCGAGGCCCTGGATGGTCGCGTTGGGGTCGTGCTTCGCCAGCAGCGACAGCAGCTTGGGGATCTCGATCCCGTACTTCACATCGCCGTTCTCGTACCAGCCGAGCACATGGAGGCTCGCACCCTTGGTGGTGGGGCCCAGGCCCTCGAGCCCCGCCAGCTTGGTCGGCTGGTCCTCCCCGACCGTGCGGGCGATCCAGTCGCCGACCACCACCTGGACGGGAGCCGCGAGCGCGGCGATCGTGAGCGGCACCGCGAGCGCGATCCGCTCGTAGCGCCCGCGCCGGCCCCTGAGCCATCCCCATGCGTACACCGCCGCCACGGCGAAGCCGGCCACGATGAAGCCGGCGAAGTACATGTGCGTGAGCTCAGGCCACAGGTGGCCGTTGCCGAACAGCGCGCGCCAGGGCTCCGCGTCGACGGTGCGCCCGTTCTCGAGCCTGAACCCGGACGGGTTGTTCATCCAGGCGTTGACCGAGATGACGAAGAACGAGCCGGTGAGCCCGGCAATCACGACCGGCACACCGCAGAGGAGGTGCGCCCGCGACGACATGCGGTCCCACCCGTACACGTAGATCGCGATGAAGATGGCCTCGAGGAAGAACGAGAAGCCCTCGAGCCCGAATGCGAGGCCGAAGACGTCGCCGAACGTCGCCATGAAGTTCGGCCACAGGAGGCCCAGCTCGAACGACAGGATCGTGCCGGTCACGACGCCGACTGCGAACAGCGCGATCATCACCTTCGACCAGCGCTTGGCGAGCGTCCTGTAGACCTGGTCGCCGGTGCGTACGTAGAGCGACTCGACGAGCAGCACCATGCTCGGGAACGCGATGCCGAAGCAGACGAGCGGAATGTGAACCGCGAACGACAGCGCCTGCATCTGCCGGGCCTCGAGAAGGTGCTCCTGCTCGACGGGCGCCAAGGCCGCGCCGAGGAGCTGCAGTGGCAGGTCGTGAGGGAACCCGATAGCTCGCCATTATCCGCCCCGGCGCGTCAGCGCGCGGTGGCCGGACCCGCGCCGCTGCGCAGCGGGCCGCCGCGACCGGTCGGCCACGGGAGCTTGTTCGTCCCTGACCGCGGCACGCGGTAGACGTCGATGCCGTGGTCGAAGGTCGAGAGCACTATCTCCAGCCGGCCGTCGCCGTTGAGGTCGGCGATCGAGGGCGCGGCGGGCACGCCGACGCCGTTCCCGTCGGTGCCCTGGCGGCGCAGGCGCCTGTCGTAGATCCGCCTGCCGCCGGCTGACAGCACGACGAGGCGGCCGGCGCCGCGCCTCGGGCCGTACGTGCCGAAGACGAGCTCGACGCGGCCGTCCTTGTTCAGGTCGGCCGCCACGACCTCGGACGCGAACGTCTTCGCTCGCCCGCGCGCGTAGTCGTAGCGCCACAGGCGCCGGCCGGTCGGCCCGATCGCGTGGACGAACCCGTCGGGCACCGACGCGACGATCTCGGGGCGGCGGTCGCGCGCGATGTCGACCACCGTCGGCGCGGGGATGCTCGACGGGGGATACCAGTCGCCGGCCGAGCGGACGGCCGGCTTGCGGGTCAGCGGCAGCTTCGTGAAGCCCTTCTGGCGGCGGCCCGACCGCGCCCCGCTGCCGTAGGCGCCGTCGAGCACCATGAACGCGTAGGCCTGCGTCTCGTACGGTTCCTTCTTCTCGACGTTGGGCAGGCCGATGACCTCGTTGCGACCGTCGCGGTCGAGGTCGGCGATCGACGGCGGCGAAGCCGTCCACTGCAGCCACGGCGTCTTGTTGACGTCCGGCCACGGCCCGGTGTGCCGGTGGTAGTGGTTCTTCTCGACGCGCGCGCTCAGCCAGCGGATGAACTGCCCCCAGCCGAGGCGGGCGCCGGTGTGGCCGCTCGCGCGGTTGGTGAACCACGGCGACGCGAGCACCGACGTCCCGTCGTGGTTGAACAGGTTGATC